>CAZXGU010000083.1:0-13668 GCA_964640375.1 uncultured Sangeribacter sp.
CACATCAATATCCGGCAGAGAAATACGGTCGGGATTAAGGAAACGCTCGAAAAGAAGATCATATTTAATGGGATCGACCTGTGTGATACCCAAACAATAAGCCACAGCACTTCCTGCCGCAGAGCCACGGCCGGGGCCAACACTGACTCCTAATTTTTTTCTACCAACATTAATGAAATCCTGAACTATAAGGAAGTATCCGGGGAACCCCATTGTCTTCATTATATAAAGCTCAAACTTAATGCGTTCGAACATATCTTCGGGCAAGGGATCTCCATATCTCTCTTTAGCACCCTCGAAAGCGAGTTTAGAAAGATAGTCGGCTTCAAATTTTATACGATATAATTTGTCGTAACCTCCAAGACGGTTAATCTTCTTTTCAGCTTCTTCTTGGGAGAGCACCACATTGCCATTCTCATCCTGCGTAAATTCATCAAACAGCTCTTTTTCGGTTATTCGAGCTCTATATTCTTCCTCTGTTCCAAATTCTTTAGGAATTTCATAGAAAGGCATGATAGGGGCGTGGTTGATGGAATATGTTTCCACTTTATCGAGAATTTCCATCGTATTCTCCAACGCTTCGGGAATATCTTTGAAAATTTCAGCCATTTCAGCAGGAGTCTTCAGCCATTCCTGCTTAGTGTAATGCAGACGCGGTTCATTAAATGTTTTCTGCATTGATACGCATATCAGTCGGTCGTGAGCTTCTGCATCATCTTCAAAAGTGAAATGGACGTCGTTGGTGGCCACAATTTTAATATCATACTTCTTTGCTATCCTAAGAAGTTGCTCGTTTACTTTCTGTTGCTCCACATAGACTTCTCTATTGGCGTTCTCCTTAAAAGTCTGATGACGTTGCAGCTCAAGATAATAATCATCACCAAAAACGGATTTATACCATTTCACCCTTTCTTCGGCTGCCTCAATATCATCGTGCATAATTAATTGAGGCACCTCTCCGCCAAGACAAGCCGAGCATACAATGAGCCCTTCATGATATTTAGCCAGATCTTCGCGATCCGTGCGAGGTTTATAATAATAACCCTCAGTCCATGCGCGGCTCACCAGTTTCACAAGATTATGATAACCCTTTTCATTTTTTGCCAATACAATAAGATGATAACCGTTGTCGCGTTTATCTTTTTTGTCGAGTTTACTTTCCTTGGCAACATACATTTCGCACCCGATAATAGGCTTAAATTTTTGATCATCGGGCAGCTTTCCATTCACTTTTTCGCAATAATTGAAAAATTCTTTAATGCCGAACATATTTCCATGATCGGTGAGAGCTATTCCTCTCATGCCGTCGCCGATAGCTTTATTAACGAGTTCGGGAATAGTGGCTTTTCCGTCGAGAAGAGAATATTGGGAGTGAACGTGTAAATGCGTAAATGAGGGGTTAGACATAATTATAAATTATTATTGGAATACAAAGTTAACAAACACTGGTATGTTTTCCAATTAAAGAATGGTTGGCATTGGCAAAAAATTGTTAAAATTAGTGCTCAATCCAATTCTATTTAGTTGAAAATTCTTTCCAACTAAAATCTGTAGCTTCTCCAAATTCTGAAAAAGTATCTGTTACTAATTTTACTATATCTTCTGTTGATGTTTCTGGATTGAAGAGATGGACAGTCACAAGAAGTCGGGAAGTTGAAAGGGATAATTTAGTGCGGTCGTTGTCGCTGGTAGGCGTTCCTATTCCGCCAACGGCATCACGAAAAACTGGCAAGCCTTCAATGTTTAAATTCCCTCGCCCAATGCCTATATAGGGCTCATCTTTCTTGCCAATCCCAAGAGAAAGCACATCACCTTCTATTTTATCAGCGTCGAAGCATCCCACAGAACATCCTGTTTTCAAAGAGATTATATTTCCGGCATCAACAAGGGTATTGACGTTATAAAGACCAAGACCTCTCACAATTCTACGCATCAGCTGTTCTTGAGAAGGACGATACCGGTTTGGGTCTTTTCCACAAGCTTTATATGCTTCTCTTGTGGAACGAATGCAAGGTATTTTATTAATTTCTTCAATTTTATATTTTTTTGCGATCTCTTCTGCCAATGAATCGAGAGTGGATTTCAATGATTCAGAAGTCTCGGAGTTTTTAACATTAGCTTCAAAAAGGAGCGCTCTATATCCTTCCACCTTTTTTGCAAAATCATCTTCAATGACGATCGTTCTTTGTGTATTCATTATATGAGAAGTTGATAAGATGCAAATTTACTAATTTTTCATTAGAAACCCACATTTATTTTTAAGGAGAGGTTTGAAAAAATGCAAAAGGAAAATCAAACTTATGAGTATAGTTGTTATTAAAATGTAAGTAAGAAAAGAAATGTTATGGAAATAAAGAAATTTGAAGAAGATATCAAAAAAGATTTACATCGATTCTTAGTAGGGGTTGGGAGTATGGATGAAAAGATGCCCGAATGTCCAGATTTGGATGAAATGTGGCCAGACATAGAGAGAGCCTATCTTCCCGATGGAGTAAAGGAGTTTACGGATTATCCTCTTGTTTCTATGGGGTGGATAATGTTTATTGGAATGGCGTTGGCTAAATATTGGGACGAAGATTGGATAAAATATAGTGAGGAAGGGGGAGTAAAGATCTATTATCGACTCCGAGATGCACGTGGCTACGACAACCTTGATGATTATATTCTTGAAGATGTTCTCGAACTTAAAGGAGAGAAGGCGGAAAAGGTTAGCTCAATAGTTGGAGAGTGTGCCGCAAGGGTTTTAAGCGCCCTGCATCATTCCGGTATAGAACCTGGAACTGAGAAAGCAGTGAGGGCATACGAAGCATGTTTGCATCAACTATATTTGATGGGAGTGGCTATGGAACTCAATGCATTGGGTTATCACATGACTGCGATTGGTTGAGTTGGGCTTTCATTACTTTCAACCATTTTCGATAGCCAAAAATGGCAATAACGGTATAAATGGCATAAAGGACACCATAAAACGGGATGCCTTTATAGAAATAAAGAATGCTACATACTAAATCAACCACAAACCATACAAGCCATTGTTCTGCATACTTTCGTGCCATCATCCAGAGTCCGACAATGGATAGGGCAGTTGTGAAGGCGTCGGCCACTGGCACTGTGGAGTCAGTAAAGTTAAAGAGAAGATACCATATAAGATACCATAAAACGGCGCAGGTAGCCATTGCAATAGCCCACACTTTCACTGAGGCGTGGGTGATGAGCAATGGCTTTTTATTTTTTTTTGAGGTCCCTTTCGTCCATGTAATGAAACCATAGACTGCTATTACAAGATAGTATATATTAATTGCAAAATCAGCATATAATCCCTTTGAATAGTATATCCAAAGAGATATTGCCGGCATAACAACCGATGCGAACCATACTTTTGAATCCGCATGATATTCCCACCATAGATAAAGCAAACCGACAACTAATCCTACTATCTGTAATATCATTTTCTTTAAAATTTAAATGTTACTGTGGCCATTACATGGGTAGGAGCCTGAGCAGCATAACCGGAATACCTGTAAATCACCTTCTCATCTCCTTGCATATAGTAGCCAGCTCCCGCATAGCCGTTATTGAAATACTTTGCATTAAATAGATTATAGATTGAGAATCCTAATTTAAGTTGTTTAATGCCATGTAAATTATTGAATGTATAGTTTAGATGAAGGTCTGTGACGAAATATGAGTCGAGAACAGCTTCTTCATTATGTGCATTTGTCATGTATTGTTTGCTGACATATTGGCTCGTTAAAGCCGCATCAAATCTTTTTACATGAAAGTTGAATGAATTATTCAGAATGAAATCGGGCGAGAAAGCTATAGGGGTGTTGCCACAGTTGATTGTAATGGGATTGGTCCATTCATCTTCATAAATATACTCCACAAAATCTTTTATCCTGTTTCTTGATATTGTTGCGTTGATATCCCAATCAAACCAGTTGCAAGGTTTCAAAGCGCCCTGAAGTTCAACCCCCGCACGATATGAATGAGGCACGTTTACACTCAAGGGGTTACCTGTATCTGATAGTTCGCCGGTGGCGACAAGCTGGTCCTTATAAAGCATATAGTATAAGTTAACTCCGACATTAAAAATTGATTTGGAATAAGTGTAGCCTAATTCAAAATCGTTAAGATATTCGGATTTAGGGAGATGTCCTGGGTCAGCATCTGTGAAGTTATCACGAGTCGGTTCTTTTTGTGCCACGGCCCATGAAGCAAAAGCCCGATGATTGTTGAGCTCGAAGTTAATTCCTAATTTAGGATTAAAGAAATTCCAGTTTTCTTTTATGTTGAGTAGGGCAGGAGCGTCAATATTCCAGTCATAATTATCTGAAGCTCCCTTAATGGTGTATCTAATATGGCGGAACTGCAAATCCCCGAAAGCGGTCAAATAAGGGGTGATACTGTAATTTGCTCTTAAATATGTATTTATGTCAAATTTATGTCCGTTATTGTCATAATATGGTTGTAAGGGATCAAGGTCGCCAATATAATTTCTTACCCATTTCACCTGACCGAAATGATGCCCATAGAAATTGGTTGCAGCAATCCCAAAAGTGGCATCCCATTTATTCTTTCTGAAATTGAGATTTAAGGAAGCTCCTCCAAAATGATTCACATTGTTTTTTAAACGAATAAGGTCGGATTTCTTAATCAATTCTCCATCTGAGTTATAGAAGGGTTGTAATCCATATTCTATAAGTGTTCTTTTTGTTTTATATTGGTCATAATATCCATTATCTTTTGTGTAATGGAGAGCAGCGTTGAGATAGAAGTATTCCCCTAAATGTTGAGATAGAAGGAGCTGGAAGTGATGTTGAATATAGTTGTCGTTCTGATCGGCATAATAGGCGCGTTTTCCCTCAGAGTCTGTGTATTCTCCGCAAGGATTATATCTGCGTCCAAATTCTTCCATTTGTTCTTTTGATGCGTAATCCCAAGCCATATATGTTTTCTCTTTTCCGCCAAAAGCAAGCATTCTGACCTGAGTGTTATATGATTTATAGGCGGCTTGGCCGAAATAGCTCCAGAGTTGAGTGGAGGCACGTTCGATATATCCGTCAGAACCTAAATGACTTATTCTGGCATCAAAACTCCAATGGTTGCCCAATTGACCGGAACCGACTCTAATCGTTTCCCGATTTGTATTATACATTCCGTAGGCTCCTGAAATTTCAGCGTATGGCTCTTCGGACGGTGCATCTGTCACCATATTCACGCTTGCCCCGAATGCTCCCGCTCCATTAGTGGAGGTTCCCGCTCCACGCTGAATCTGGACATCACGCAATGATGAAGCAAGGTCGGGCATATTTACCCAATATACGTTGTGACTTTCGGGATTGTTAATAGGCACGCCATTGGCAGTGACGTTTATACGTGACCCATCAGTGCCTCTTACTCTCATTGAGGTATATCCAATACCAGAGCCGGCATCTGAGGTGGTTAGTACGGAAGGAGTGGCCTGTAAAAGATAGGTGATATCTCTTCCGTCATTATTCTTAAGGAGTTGCTGTTTGGAAATGTTTGTGAAAGCAATTGGTGTTTTGCTTGTGGCTCGGTTGGCAACCACCTCCAATTCATTAAGTAAGGTGGCAACGGAATCCGACTGATTCATTACCTCATTTTCAGCATAGGTCGTTAGACTGCATACGCTCATGGCAGCAAATGCTGCCTCGAAGATTCTTTTTTTCATATTTATTTTCTCTACGCCGGTATTACCCGGATCAGGTTCAAAGGGTATAATCTCAGATCAGCTTTATCAACTCTCTTGTTGCATTATGGCTGAACACCCCTAATATAGTTGCTTTTTAATGACGCAAAGTTATTAATATTTATTAAAAGATACAAACTTTATTATTAAATGTTTCTAAAGGAAATCGCTATATCCAAACATATCTGCTATTCCATAGATAATCAGGAATAATATAATTGCCAAAACAATATTTGCTATCAATTTTATGCGTTTGTCTTTTATTAGCCGGTTAATTCCTTGCTGAATAGGATTTAACAATAAGGCATAGACTAAGACGATTATCAATATTATGAACCACATAATTATATAAAATTTAGTTTTTCAATGCTTGATATAGACTATATTATTAGTTATGTTTTCTCATTTAATAGAGATGTTAAAAATATAAATGTGTTAGAGTTATGAGATTGTGAGAAGATTTATAATGGAATTTTTAATGCATTGTTCTTTCTTAATGAGTGAATGGGCTGAGAAATGCTCTCTGCTTCGAGAATAAGTCTATTTTCTCTTTTTCTTCTCATTGAGGAATGGATCACTATCTTTTTAGGGTTGAAGAGTTTTTTTAAATTGGAAATATTGCCTTTATATTTTCGAGAGATTATAAGGTAGTCGATAGTTTCTGTTGATGACATGACGTTATCCGGAATCTTCTCTTTATCTAATACAAATATTCTTTTCTCCTTTATATTATGGACGGATAAAGCATTAACGGGGACATCTATGTTAATCTCCTTTTCCCCGTCTGAGTATTTTATTTCTATGTTCGGATAGGAATTACAAATTAATATTCCCTTCTCCATTTTTTCAGGTGGGAAAGAGATAATAATAGCTATTGAGGAAATGAAGAATAGTAATGAGGCAGAGCCCCAAAATATTTTTTTCTGTTTATACAGAAAGAAATATAAGAGGATTAACCCTGCTAACCAAAGAAAAACAGAAATGCCTGGGATATCCAAATATATGGCTGAATTTTGAGATAACCCATTTACTATTTCGGTAAAAAACTTGTAAGTTTGGTTAATAATATCGGCTAAAAAAGGTACTTCAAAACCTATTAAACAACAAAACAGATAAATTAGCGCCACTGTGATATAAACGGGAATAAATGGGAGGGTTAATATATTAGTGGGAAGGAACATAGTTGGAAAGCGATTGAAATAATAGGCTGCTACAATCCAGGATGAAAAGGTTGTAATTATTGTTGCAATAATTAGTGCAATAACATTATATAAATTTCTGTGTTGTCTTCTGTCAATGGGATTAAGCCGGTCGGCAAATAGAATTAACGACCCTACACAAAGGAAACTAAGTTGAAATCCTATTTCAAATAAGGCATAAGGAGAAAATAAAAGGATTATAAATCCTGCTAAGCAAAGCGAGTTGAGCGCAGTGTTTTTGCGTTCAAGAATTATGGTAGTAATTAGTGCGGAGGCCATTATACATGCTCTAACTATGGAGGGGGATAATCCGGTGATAAAAGCATATATCCAAAGCAGAATTGCTGTGAGTAAGAGTCGCAATTTATACTTCCCAAAGAAATTGAGAGGGAAAAGAATGAATAGAAATATTCCTGAAATTATCCCAATGTGCATTCCGCTCAACGCCAATACATGAGCTATTCCGGCATCTGCAAAGAAATCGCGGGTGTCTTGGTCAAGAAATTCCTTGTCCCCGGTTAAGAGCGTGATGATGAAAGTTCGTGTATCTTTATTTAGAGATTGTTTCTCTATGAAAGCCACGAATGAATCTCTAATGTTAGCTGAGATCGCATCAAGTGAGAAAACTTTACCTGTGACAATAATATCTTTCCCGGGAAGCCTTGTGGAATAAAAAATACCTTTCTTAGATAAAGACTCGGCATATCCCTTTTGGAATGTATTCTCGGAGTCAGCTATTCTTTGAATATCCCTAAATGGGATTGCAACTCTCTTTCCTATATCTGCTGTGGTAGCATCCGAATAAACAAGAAGTAAGAAATTGTTCCATTTTTGTATCTCCCCTTTTTTATTATATAAGGAGGTGATTTCTATAATGAGTCGGTCGCCAGAAGTAGAGTTTTTAATATTTCTAACCACTCCTTCGGCTGCCACCTCATTTTTTAGCTGTTCATAATCCGGACATAAAGGACGGGAGAAAACTCCGTCCAATATTCCAATTCCTAAAAACCAAAAAGCAATCCAGCAATAATGTATAGGTGCATACCTATAATTCTTTACCGGATTGCTTTTATTGGAGTTTAAGAATAAATAAATGAACGAACCTGTAACGATAAAAGCCAAACCTATGCCGGTCTCCACACCCAGTGTAGCCAACAGAATTCCTGTGACCAAAGAAAGAAGGGGGAGAAGCATTGGGGCTTTCATCTTAATTTCTTAAAGTTGCCAGATTCGCCAAGCTGCCTCGGCTTGAAGATGAAGCATATCAAGACCGTTTTTTACAATTGCTCCCATATCAGCTGCTTTTTGCATAAACTTTGTGACTTCAGGATTATAAACAAGATCATAACAAATATGCTTCCGTGTTAGCAATGAATAGGGTATGGGCGGAAAAGTGTCAACCTTAGGATACATTCCTAATGGTGTGGTGTTCACAATCAGAAGATTCTCTTTCATCACTTCGTCGGTTAATTGTTGGTAGGACAACTCACATTCAGAAGGATTTCTGGAAACCTTCGTAGCTGATATACCTAAATCTTCAAGAGCGTATGCCACAGCCTTAGACGCACCTCCCGTCCCAAGAATCAAAGCTTTTTTTATATCCTCTCTCAAGAGGGGCTTCAAGGAGTCGCGAAATCCTATGAAGTCGGTATTATAACCTTTTAAATTTCTTTCCTGATCATTATCAGATATCTTGATTACATTGACGGCTCCTATCTTTTTCACATCGTCGGAAAGCTCTGAAAGATATTTCATCACTGATTCCTTGTAGGGGATGGTAACATTAAGACCTTTCAGATTCTTTACCTTTTCAATGATAGCTGGAAAATCCGTAATATGTTCAATGGGATAAGGAGTGTATTCTGCATTAATATTTTCACGCTTAAATTTGTCGGTGAAATATTTTTGAGAAAAGGAGTGTCCTAAAGGAAACCCAATAAGCCCATATTTCTTCGTTGTATTCATAGAGAATCGTTTTACCAAATTACCACGCGTTGCTCAGAAGGTCTAAACATCTTGTCGCCTTCCTTTATATCAAATGCTTTAAAGAAGGGTTCAAGATTCCTTAATGTCACATTCACTCTATTGCGTCCTAAGGAGTGAGGGTCGGATTTTGTTCTATCGAGCACTTCCTCATCCCGAATATTATCGGCCCAGACATTAGCGTATGAAAGATAGAAACGTTGTTCAGGAGAAAGCCCGTCGATTTCTTCGGGCTCACTCCCTTCTCTTGAATCGAGATAAGCAGTGAGGGCCACGCGCAGGCCTCCTTGATCGGCAATATTTTCTCCTAAGGTGAATCTTCCGTTGGCTCTTACTCCCGGAGCCACTTCCACTTCGTCGAACTGTTCAACTAAACGGTCGGCTAATTCATTGAATTTACAAGAATCCTCTTCCTGCCACCATTCATTCAAATTTCCATTCTTATCAAATTTTCTTCCTGAGTCGTCAAACCCATGAGTCATTTCATGACCTATCACAACTCCAATTCCTCCGTAGTTTAAAGCATCGTCGGCGTTGACATCAAAATATGGAGCCTGGAGAATACCAGCAGGGAAGCAAACCTCATTGGTTGTTGGATTATAATAGGCATTCACTGTCTGAGGATACATGTGCCATTCATCTTTATCAACAGGTTTTCCGAGCTTACTGTAATTATCCTTTGCATACCATCTGGAAGCTCTTAACAGGTTTTCTTGATAACTTAGGGATGGGTCGATATCAATTTCAGAATAGTCTTTCCATTTATCGGGATATCCTATTTTTACGGAGAATGAAGAGAGTTTTTCGTGTGCTTTCGCCTTTGTGGCATCCGACATCCAGGAAAGGTTATCGATATGTTTACCTAAGGCTTTGCGGAGGTTTTCAACCAGATTGAGCATATATTTTTTATTCTCTTCGGGGAAATACTTCTCAACATACAGTTTTCCAACTGCCTCCCCAAACATTGAGTTTGCAACCCCCATCGCTCTTTTCCAACGTGGCTCTTTCTCCTCAACTCCTGACATAACTTTGCTGAATTCAAAAGATGCATCAAAATAATCATCACCGATGGAATCTCCGGCACCTCCGATAATATCTAAAATCATGAGATCCTTTTTCTCCCTTTCTGTTAATGTTGGGAGATAGCTATTTAGGAAATCCAAAAAACGTGGAGAAACAACGTTTGCCTTCTCTATTTCGGTAATTCCAATTCCTTTAAAATAGCGATCCCATTCGATATTGTTGTAGCGCTCTTTAATTTCCTCCATCGACATCATGTTGTATCTGGCCAGAGGGTTACGTCTCTCTTCCCGAGTCATTTTATTACGGGCGAAATCAGTTTCAACTTTGATTAGAGTGTTCCAGAATCTTTGTTGAGACTCTTCATCATAGCCGGTGAGCTCAAGGATACGTTTTATATAGCGTTCATAGGCAAGTAGAATCTCATCATTACGCTCACTTTTTTCGAGATAATAATCACGATCACCAAGCCCAAGACCTGCTTCTCCGATGTGCATGATATTCATGTTAGAATCTTTGGCATCTGTCCCGACACCTGTGCCAAAAAAAGGAGAGGCGATACCATAATGCATCCATGAGAGAATGTCGGTGAAATTATCGGGAGTAGATGTCTCAACCTTTTCAATCATTGGCATAATGGGGGAGGCTCCAAGCTTATTTATCCTTTCGGCATCCATCCCCATGTTATATAAATCGCTAACTTTCTGGGCTATTGTTCCCCTTTCTTTAGCTTCCGGATTATCGGAGAGAGTAGTGATTAGCTCCTTTAACTGTTCTCGCGCGTTCTCCCTAAGAAGGTCGAATGTGCCGAAGCGGGCAAATTCCCCTTTTAGAGGATGAAGCTTTTTCCATCCTCCACAGGCATACATATAAAAATCCTCTTTAGGATTTACAGAGGGATCGAGGTTATTCTTCTCGATTCCATATTTTCTTTTATTTTCTGATATTTTTTCCATAAATATTTATTCACAGGGTTATAGTAGTAGAGAGTTAGAAATCTCAGAGATTAGAATCATTAAATTCTTCTAATTCAATCTGTGCAATTTCCCACTTGCTCATTGCTTCCTCAAGTTTCTTTTGAATATCTGCATAACTATCCAGCACTTCAATTGATGTTTCTCCTTTTGCAATTTTATCTTCTGTCTCTTTCAAAGATTGCTCAAGAAGTTCCACCTCCTTTTCAGCTTTTGACACCTCTCTTTCTGCTTTATTCTTTTGTCGTGCTCGCTCTTTCTGCTCATTATATGAAAGCTTTCCGGCAGAAACTGAAGAGGTTTCCTGCATCTCGACAGTATTAAGGGAACTCGGGTTCTTCGATTTGGAAGTAAGTTCAAGTTCTTGAAGGTTTTCAAGATTCTTTTTTTCAAGAAATTCATAAATGCCTCCAAGATTTTCTCTCACTTTTCCACCGCCAAATTCATAAACTTTATCGACAAGCCCGTCGAGAAAAAATCGATCATGGCTTACGATGATAACTGTTCCATCGAAGTCTTTTATTGCGCTTTTTAGAATATCTTTGGTGCGCATGTCAAGATGATTGGTGGGCTCATCGAGAATCAGGAAATTCACAGGCTCCAATAGCAGTTTAATCATTGCCAAGCGCGTCTTTTCACCTCCCGACAATACCTTTACTTTCTTATCAGATGCTTCCCCTCCAAACATAAATGCTCCAAGGATATCGCGGATTTTTGTTCGGATGTCTCCCGTTGCCACATGGTCGATAGTATCAAAAACAGTTAGATTCTCATCAAGCAGTTGCGCTTGATTCTGCGCAAAATAACCAATCTTAATGTTGTGTCCGATTTTAAGACCTCCTTCAAACGGAATCTGATTCATTATACATTTCACCAGAGTGGATTTCCCTTCACCGTTTTTACCGACAAAAGCTACTTTTTCACCACGTTTTATTGTTAGATCTACATCTTTGAAAACAGTGTGTGAACCATACTTTTTTGTTAGATTTTCAGCAATTACAGGATAGTCGCCCGATCGTTCTGCCGGAGGGAATTTTAATCTTAGTCGAGAATTGTCAACTTCATCAATCTCGATAGGAATAATTTTTTCTAATTGCTTAATCCTACTTTGCACTTGAACAGCTTTTGTGGCTTGATAACGGAAACGGTCGATGAAATCTTTGATATCGGCAATCTGTTTCTGTTGGTTTTCGTAGGCACGACGTTGTTGTTCAACCCGTTCCTTTCTTAGTTCCACGAATTTAGAATAGTTCACCTTGTAATCATAGGCTTTCCCGCATGAAATCTCGATAGTTCGACTTGTAACATTATCCAGAAAAGCACGGTCATGACTCACAAGGACAACCGCTTTAGCTTTTGTCTGCATAAAACGTTCAAGCCATTGAATTGATTCGATATCAAGATGATTGGTTGGCTCGTCAAGAAGAAGCACATCAGGACGCTGAAGCAATATTTTGGCCAGTTCTATTCTCATTCTCCACCCTCCTGAAAACTCAGATGTTGGACGATGAAAATCTTCTCTTGAAAAGCCTAAACCCATTAGAGTCCTTTCGGTTTCGGCCTCCATATTTTCTCCCCCCTCAATGCTGATTCGCTGATTTAAATATTCAATTCGCTCAATGAGTTTGGCATAATCAGCAGATTCATAGTCTTCTCTTACGCAAAGCTCGTTATTTGCCCTCTCCAGCTCATTTTTCAGATCTGTGACATGACTAAAAGCTTTTTTTGTCTCTTCTATGAGGGTTGTCATATCGGCAAGTTGCATCTGCTGGGGTAGATAACCTATAGTGACATCATTGGGTTTACTAACCGATCCAGATGAAGGCGACTGTAGGCCGGCAAGAATTTTAAGCAATGTTGATTTCCCCGCCCCATTTTTACCGACGAGTGCAATTTTGTCATTTTTGTTGATCACAAAATTTATATCGTCGAAGAGCGGTTGAGCAGAGAATTCAACTCCTAAATTGTTAATCGATATCATAAAGCAAAATTAACTAAAAAAACGCAGATGAGAAAACTCATCTGCGTCAATATGCTTCAAATAGAATGATTTTACATCATGCCACCCATTCCGCCCATTCCGGGGGCACCCATAGGCGCAGCGGGTGTCTCTTCTTTCTTCTCAGCAATTACGCATTCAGTTGTGAGGAACATTCCTGCGATACTTGCGGCATTTTCAAGAGCTACGCGTGTCACCTTTGCTGGGTCGATAACTCCGGTAGAGAAGAAATTCTCGTAGGTGTCGGTTCGGGCGTTATATCCAAAGTCGCCGGATCCCTCTTTAACTTTCTGAAGAATAACCGCACCCTCAACGCCTGCATTTTCTACAATCTGACGCATCGGTTCTTCAATTGCCCTACGAATGATGGCGATACCTGTATTCTCATCATCATTGTCCCCTTTAAGTTCATCAAGAGCAGGGAGGCAACGAATATAAGCCACACCTCCACCAGGAACTATACCTTCAGCAATAGCCGCACGGGTTGCCGAAAGGGCATCGTCAACTCGGTCTTTTTTCTCCTTCATCTCTACTTCAGAAGGCGCACCGATATAAAGAACAGCTACGCCTCCGGCCAATTTGGCAAGACGCTCATGCAACTTCTCTTTATCATAATTAGAAGTGGTGGTCTCAATTTGTGATTTGATCTGAGCAATTCTTGCATCAATTGCTTCTTTTGAACCCGCTCCGTTTACAATGATTGTGTTGTCTTTATTTACTGTAACTTTCTCAGCAGTTCCGAGATCGTTAACTGTGGCCTGCGCACGCTGCCTACCCTTG
>CAZXGU010000084.1:0-13591 GCA_964640375.1 uncultured Sangeribacter sp.
AAAAGAAGCGCAATTGAAAATCGCCGAACTCCTTTAAGATTCACACGGAAGTGAGGCAAAGGTTAATGAAAGAATAACAAATAATCTCATTTTTAACATTCGGTTAAAAGTTTAAATGAGGTCAATATCTACTTCCAATGAAAGTTATCATCAAAGGGGTTTATCAGATGAATGGCCCCAAACCTTTTTCGCGAGAAATAACCTGCTCTTCATCTGAAGCAGGTTATTATTCTCAACTCATGGGTAATAAAGCAAAACAGGCTCAATGGATTCAAGCCAACTTTCCAGGAGCTAATACAGATAAAGGTTTCTCAATGTCGGTAAATATAAAATAAAATGAAGAAATACGAACCCTTCCTCTATCCAATTTTTGTAATTGCCATGGGGTTAATCACCCTTTCCGGGGTTAATCTTTTCGGGGCTGCCCTTTTAGAAGGGGCTGCATGGAAACAAAACGTGATTTTCACTTTGCTGATTATATTCGGTATGTTGCCTCCTTTTTTGAGAGAGATGAAATCCACATGGATGATAATTGGATATGCAATAGCTTTCTTTATGTTTGGGGGCGCCAACATTATCGGAACAGTTGGCATAATGCTTGGATTGGAAAAAATAGTATTAGCCACTCTTGTTATTTTCATGGGTTTTCGCCTGTGGAGCGAAACTTGGAAAACTAATAAGGCCTATATGATTATCGCCGTGGCGAGCATAGTGTTTGTGGGCTTATTGTTCCCTATCAAAGACCAGAACATCATCGGAAGTGGGTTGGATGCTATCACTAATTGGTCGGCAGCTTCTTTCACAAGCGACAAAGGATTCCATATTTTCCTTGGTCTCACTGCCTTATGCTGCGGAATTGAAGAGGTCTTGATTCTTTCAAAATCCCTGAAATCTAATGGATGCCCACAGAACTGAACCAAAACAATCCCAGTACGTTCGCGGAACACTTCTTTAAGCCACTATAAATAAACTTAAAGCTTCGCTTTTTGAAATGTCGCTGAAAGATTCTCTACCGCAATGTCATTTTGTGAAAATCTGTCCTTTCCGTGGTATCGCATAGCGATAAGGAGTCAGTGCTTGAGAATCGCTCCTTTCTTGTCATATTTTGAAAGTCACTCCTTTTTGTCATATCTTCAGAGTCTCTACTTTCTTATCTTCGATTAGAGGGTGAGTGGAAAGGAAAGACTCACAAGCACCGAAGGGGTCGCAGGCTCCTTGGGTCACAGAAAGGACGAAATTTCACAGACCGCTGGTAAAAAATTGATACGATTGAATGGAAAGTAAAATTTTATCAGTTGTCATTCATCAATGTTAATCACCTGTCTTTCTGTGAAAATCAGTCCTTTCCGTGGTATCGCACAGCGATAATGGGTCAGTGCTTGAAAGTCACTCCTTTCTTGTCTTCTCTTCAGAGTCTCTACTTTCTTATCTTCGATTAGAGGGTGAGTGGAAAGGAAAGACTCACAAGCACCGAAGGGGTCGCAGGCTCCTTGGGTCACAGAAAGGACGAAATTTCACAGACCGCTGGTAAAAAATTGATACGATTGAATGGAAAGTAAAATTTTATCAGTTGTCATTCATCAATGTTAATCACCTGTCTTTCTGTGAAAATCAGTCCTTTCCGTGGTAACGCACAGCGATAAGGAGTCAGTGCTTGAAAGTTGCTCCTTTCTTGTCTTCTCTTCAGAGTCTCTCCTTTCTTGTCTTCGATTAAAGAGTGAGTGGAAAGGAAAGACTCGCAAGCACAAAACTGGTCGCGTTGCTCCCGTGGTCACTGAAAGGACGGGAATTTCACAGAATGATGGTAAGCCATAAATTGGATAATTTAGATCGTAGGGTGAAATTATTAATGGACTAAAATGGAATTTCACAACCCAAAGCTTTTGGTGTTATCTTTGCACTGAATAATAATATATCAGGAATGCCAGTAGTACAACAATTAACTCTTCTTCACGATATTGGAAGAGTTCCTAAGGGAACAAAAATAAAAATCGTCACTCCCTCTATTGAGGAACAAACCACAGCAGGGATATTTCGTGCTTTAAGAAAAGCAGGTTTTACAGATGATCAGTTTAATAACAAATTGACCTATGCATCCAACTGGAAATACAAACCTCTCCCGAATGAGGATCCTGGAGAATTAAATCTACAACTTGCAAGGTTTTCAGAACCTATCTACGGAGAACAATATGAACGAAAACCTATGTTACACCAGAACCAAGATAGTATTAAAAATACTAATATCGGAAATAACCAGCACCAACACGAACCATTATTTAGCGGTCCCTTCTGGGGCTTTTGGAAAGAACTGTTAGGTGGATTTTTTTGGATAGCTCTAATATTTCTACTTCCACTTTCGTTTGTATTTTATTTAATAAAGTGGATTTTCAAATTTATATTATTCCTTTTTCTAAATATTCTTAATCTCATTACATTCGGATTATTTGATTTGGGTAGAGATTTAGATGATTTTTTTGATGATTAATTATATCTTTGCATTCCTCTTAAAACTGATAAAACTCTATGGTATTATGAATAGAAATCTTCATCGTTATTTAATAGTTTTTTCCATCTTTCTCACCTCTATTTCCGCAGGTGTTAGCCAAAAATATGAAACCTTTGAAAAGAAAGGGAAATATGGTATTAGGAATTTGGAAAACAATAAAGTGGTTGTCAAGCCTCAATATTCATGGATAGGTGACGTCAATGACACCTATACAATTATAAAAGCCCGCAAAAAGGGAGACGACAAAGAATATTCAGGACTATTATACGATGGAAAGATAGTCGTACTACCATGTGATTACGAGGAAATTTCTAATCCCCATAAATATGCCGATGGAATATACCGTACATTTGTTAAGAAAGAGGGGAAATCGTATCTGTACGAATTAAATGGAGCTTCTCCCAACTTATATATGAGTAAGCCTGTTAAAGGATTTGCTGTTGCAAAAAATGGGGCTTCCTATATTGTCTACGAAACTTACCCCGATCAGTGGGTCATGAAAATCATCGATAATAAAGGTCAGACTATTTTCGATAACATCACTGAATCAACTAAATTAAATAATTATAATTTGGTGATCCATGACACCCCTAATAACCAATATGTTCTCTACGATTTGTTGGAAGGCAGGATAATTGGTACAAAATATAAAGAATTTTCTTCTCCTAATGGGTTTTATACCAAAACACTCGTTGTGATTGATAAAGATATTGTTCACTTGGAAAGAGAGCCTAAAGAATTCGAAGAATTTCATAGTGCATATATTTTGGATTCTAATGGGAAGAAAAAATATGGAGTTATCAGGGGATATTCTGACGATGTAGCATCGTTGGTCATACCATTTCAATATGACAAACTTAATTTATCCCGTCGCACGCTTAACCATCATGGGAGAAGTGCAATTCCATTGCGAGACTTTGATATACTTTCAATTAACTCAAACCGTGAGATTCCTGATAAGTATTTAAATTATTTATCTCAACTCAATGGATGGATTGAAGCAACTGTAAACGGTAATAATCGTAAATTATTTAATGAAGGCAGAAAAATAAGTGCTCAAGAAGATCCGGAGTATATCCCCGAAACAATAATGATTGGTGAATGGGAAATATTTTCTGAAAATAACAAAAAGGGATTACGGAAAAAAGATGGAGAAGTATTATTACCTGCTATTTATTCCCAAATAAGTATTACTCCAGAAGGAAACAATTACTACAAAGATGAAGATAATTTTTATGGAAGGTTCTACTTATTTAAGGATAACAAAAAGGGGCTTTATAATGTAGAGAACAATAAAATAATAGTGCCTCTTATGGATTGGAAGAGCATTATTTCCGATTATAGCTTCAATGGCTACAAGGCAACCGGTAAAGATGGGTCTGTCTATTATTACAAGTTAAATGGAAATAAAATAACAGGACCTTTTGATTATACAGTTAAAGTTCTTGAAAAAGGGACAGCTGCCAAGAAAAATAATAAATGGGGATTCTTTGATTATAACGGCAACCTATTAATACCTTTTAAGCATGATGATTTCAATGAAAATCTAATTGGCTGGTGTTCTAACCTGTTTTTCATCGATTCAAAAGGGAATACGGATACAATAACAGTGTATAATGTAAAAGGAAAAGTTATAGGTTCAAAATCATTCAAATACTATCAAGAAAAAGCAAAAGAGGATTTTATTCTAAATTATTGTAAATAAGTAATTTTTGAAACTAACTTGAGATATACCGTTCTTAAAAAGAGATTGCTTGTTGGATTAAAACCCCAAGCAATCTCTTTTTTATATCTACATTTTACATTCTACATTCTACGTTCTACATTAAAGAAGCATTCTACATTATCTTATCTGTTCCTTCGGAATCAGTTTCGGATCGAACATAACGCGCGAATGATTATCCCATTTCAACTCTCGGCCTATCACCTTCCCGGTGGCGCGGTAGAGAGTTTCTCTATGCATCTTGGTGATGAAGTATCCGCCCATGTTCCTCTAATTTATATGGTAATTTCTATATAAAACTTTCCAAAATTGGAAAGTTTTATCTATTTTTGTAATCTAATATAAAGGAGAAATGAATACAAACAAAAATAAAAATTCCTCTCTGGGTGCCCTTATCCGGATGGAAAGGAAAAAAGCGGGATTAACACAAGCTCAGTTGGGAAAACTAATCGGTCTTGGTGAAGCTCGTGTTTCCAAAATAGAAAACGGAGCTCCTATAAGCACAGAGGTGGCAGATTATATTTTGGGTAAAATGGGTTCGGAATTGCAGTTGAAGGTGATAAATAATAGAGAAGACGAAGAATATAAATCATTTATAACCTCTGTTTTGGTGCAATTTTCAAAATTAAAGGGAATTTCTTTAGGCAGAGCGTTTCGTTATCTTAAAACCTTCAAAGGGTTAGATTATCTTTCTCAGTTTATGGAGGTTGAGAAGACTTTATCATACGAAGAGATAACGGAAAATCTTACACTGGTCTGCTCACGTAATGGTGGCGCCTTATGAAACTATATCATGGGCGTTATATTCAATATTGTTTTTGTACGGAAATGGCATTAAAATATTTAATACCTGATTAAATCATGGATAAAGTAATAGAAAACTTGTTGATAAAATTAGTCAATAAAACCTCAGAACATTTTAATTTGAGCTTTGAAGACGCATTGGCTGCAGTAAGTCAGTCTAAAATTGCAAACGATATTGTCTCGCATGGATTGCCTCACAATAGAAATGACGATGAAATCTCTTTGAAGTTATTTGATGAGATTTCAAAAGGTTATTAATACCATTTTTAATAAAATCATTCTTTTAATAGCAAACAGGAATTGGAGGCGCCAAATGGATGAAGTGGATTTTATTTATTGATAATTCTTATTTATCTTTGTAGGAGTCTATGGTATAGGCATTCGATTTGTCGGCCTTAGATGGAAGAATTGCCTGAAAATCTAAACTTTTAATCTTTTGAATCTACCGATTTATTATGAGAAAGAATTTTATACATTTGGCTCTGAGCACCATGCTCCTCTGCGGATTGGGATTTTCCGCCCTTGAACTTTCTACAATTGAAACCCAAGCGGCTACCGTGGTCAAGAAGAAGGCGGCTACCAAACGGAAAACAGCCGCTAAAAAGAAGACTTCAGCCACAACAGCTTCTGTTGTCGGCAATAAAGAATATAAAGGCCGTGCGTATTTATACGACAATTGGCAAACTGTTGAAATTTTCTTTCAACCCTCAGATGTGTTTCACATGTCTTTGGAAAATGAGCAGGGAGAATGTATGGCTGAACAGGGCTCTTACCAAGTGACCGGGAACGAAGTATCGATTTCATATTATGATGGTGACAACAAAACCATCAAATTACAAATCAAGGATGAAGGGAATACCCTTTTCTGCGATATCCCCGGATGCTTTTTTGACTTGAAGATGACTAACCCTAAAGTTTGGTAATTACTCCTTTATCTGTTCCTTCGGAATCAATTCCGGATCGAACATCACGCGCGAATGATTATCCCATTTCAACTCTCGACCTATCACCTCCCCAGAGGCGCGGTCGAGAGTTTCTCTATATATCTTCGACACGCGATAGTAGCGACCGTTATCTTCTTTGCGGAAGTGATGCCCCTCCTCTACGATACGATAGGTGGTTGGAAATTCTTTCTCGGCCCGCAATTCGGCTATTAAATCATCTCCTTCACAACGTGCTGATATCTGAACCGGCACATCCGTATCGTTGCGGAATCGAAGGTCGAGATAATTGTAATTTACCGACGTGCCGGCGCTATATGGGACTCTCACACCATTGGGATCGGGAGCAAGAGCATCGGAGTGATGATGAAGCTCGGTGATGGTCATCGGGCTGTGCATGAGAAGAATATGAAGAGTGTTGGCAAGATTGCAGAGACCTCCCCCGAGACCAGCGACCAACTTACCATTTACTAATACGCGTCCCTCTGAAAATCCATTGCGTTTGGAAGTCTTGCCAACCAACTTCCAGAAAGAGAAAGTTTCCCCAGGCTTGATTATGAGTCCATCCATCCGGCTGCAAGCCAAGCGAATATTATCGGCCTTGTTCAGCTGAAGCACAGGGTCGATGCCCGGGCCGCGCTTGATCATGTTCGAGCTGTGCGAACTTACAACCACAGGAAGTAAGACGCCACTTTTACGGGTTGCAAATTTCTCCTTGCCCAAAAGATTCTTAATTTTTCGGGTCAGAATCTGTTTATGCATCGATATAGCGTATGCTGTAGGTCCTAATTCGCAAAATAATCTCTTTCTTTTTCCGCCCTTGCTCATAATTCTTTTCTTTCTAAAAAATAGGTTTCTTTCTAAAAATCGGGAAAAGCATTAGCATAACGCGCTCTAAGTTTCTCCTTATCCCTTTCTTCTCTTTCTTATAATATCCTATATACTTCACCAATATCGACTTCAATCCCGCCCGGTTGGCTCCGAGGATATCAGTATGGGTGGTATCGCCTATTACTAACACCTCCTCCGGACGACAACCAAGCATCTCTACGGCCTTTCGGAAGGATGCAGGTGAAGGCTTGTCGGCATCAGCAATATAAAGAGCATCGAGATTCTTTTTAAATTTTTCCACTCTTCCCTGACTATTATTGGAAAGAAGCAGAGTCCTGAATCCTATGCCATTGAGCTTTTCAAAAAGCGCTTCAACCTCAGGAGTGCACTCAGCTCCATGCGGAACGAGTGTGTTGTCGATATCAAATATCAAACCTCGGAACCCTAAGTCATGAAGCGTATGATAATCTATAGAATAGACATCCTCCAAATATTCATTCGGGAAATAATTGAACATTCTGAACTATCTTATATTCTTATGCCATATACTGGCAGACATTGTTGATCTGTTGGCAGAAATCACCGTCAAACTTATTCTCAAAAAATGCGCCTCCAATCGTAAAGAAGTCGGCACCGGAGTCTTTCACCTCATCGAGACGATGATTGCTGTCAACACTGCCGGCAATGCAGACCCTACCCTTCAGTGCTTCACTCACTGCTTTATTCAAGGCCGCGGCATCGCCCACATAACGGTAGCCTAATAGGTCAACCCCATCTGCTCCTCCCTCTACGGCTTTCCTCGCTTCTTCAACGATATCATCAATGGAACCTGAAAGAACCGACGGACGCCCTTCTATCTTTCCCACAAAAGGGAGGTAACGAATATTATTCTCGCGACAGATCGTCACGACTTTGGGGTTGAAAATCGTGCCTAAGAGAATATCGACTCCGCACTCTACTGCCAACTCCGCACCTCGAATGGCCTCCTCTTCAGTGTAGCCAACAACTTCCAACGCCGTGATTTTACCAGCTCGTTTCATCTCGGTATAGAGAGATTTCATTCTCTCCACCGAAAGCGGAGCCTCTTTCATGCCCCAATATTTTGCAGCCGAGTTTTTACATTGGTTGAAGATTTCTTCAGCATTCTCCACAGTGTAATCATTATGCGTGAGCATTACAATCAACTCTGGAACCACACTTTTTTCCATATAATTTCTATCTTTTTGCAAGTCCTTCCTTAGACCCCGTCTAACTCCTTTTTCCTATCATAAAGCAAAATTATAATATATATGTGAATGATACAACATTTTTAAGCAGATTTATTGAATATTTTCCATTCATTACTCAACATAATATCGACTCATTCATAGAATGAATTAACAGAAAGTCATTTTTCTCAATAAAAACATTGAGTGAAATTAGTATTTTAACCAATATTTTTATTTCTTTGCATAAAATTGATGCCCCCTAATTTTAGTAAGAGGGAATATAATATCTGTAAATGACATTAAATTCGATTATCATACAATATTTGAGCAACCGTTGCGGCAGGGATGTGACCACCCCTGCCGGCTCGACTGCGCTTGCCTACGATATAGAGGCCAAAACCGGCCACCTGCTTTCCACAAACACTATCAAGCGACTTGTCGGAATCCTCCCCTATAATTTTGTGCCAAGAAGTTCTACACTAAGCATCATTGCAGAATATCTTGGTTTCTCGTCTTGGGAAATGTTTTTAGAGACAATCAACGATAATGTTTCGGATTTCAATGTTGACAATCCTTTCATTGAGGTGAAAGATTTGGAAGCTGGCACCGAAATAGAGTTCTCATGGGAACCCGATAGAGACATCAAACTGCTACATCAGGGAGGGGGATGGTGCGAAGTCATAGAAGTAACCAATAGCAAATTGGCTATGGGCGACCGGCTGCTGCTTGTTCAATTAGCGGAAGGATACCCATTGATTGCTAAGGAGGTGATCAGAAACGGGGAGAGCCTCGGGAGTTATACGTCGGCTAAAACTAAAGGTATTTCCAATATCCAGATAGATTAATCTATGGAAAGTGAATTTAATCACCAAGCTTCGACTCTTTCCTCACATGAATGGCAACCCATAGACTCTAAAGGATCGGGGAAATTCCAATTCTTCAAGGCAAGAATCCATGGCCGACTCCATTTTGTAAAGGCTCTGGCCGATTCTTCCCGACATGACTTGCAGGCTATAGCAGCCCTAAAAAAAGAATTCGAGATTGGATATAACCTCGATCATCCTGCCATTGTCCACTATCTGCATTATGAAAATGATGCGATATATGAAGAATTTATCGACGGTAAAAGTCTTTACCAACTGATTTCGGAAGATGACCTGATTCTGAAAGAGAAAAGTTTTCTCGAAGGCGTGGCGCGGCAACTGCTGGAGGCTGTGGAGTATATCCATGCACGAGGGGTGCTTCATCTCGACCTCAAATTGGAGAATGTGATGATCACGCGTGTAGGACGCAATGTAAAAATTATCGATTTCGGTTGCGCTTACTCTTCCATGTATGACACCACACAAGGTTTTACCCTCGAATATAAAGCCCCTGAACAGAGTGAGGGTGAAACCAACGCCTATACCGACATCTACCTTATTGGGAGGATAATGGAGAAATTGGGGGCTCATACAGGAAACTTATCGCAATGGAGAAAGTTCATATCCAAAGCCAGTTCCGAAAACCCTGCCGACAGATTCCGCACCGAGCAGGAGGCTATTGCTGCAATTCCGAAAGGGAAGTCGAAAAAAAGTATATTCTATGGAGCGGCCGCGGTTATTGCCGTAATTGCTCTCATGGGTTTCTTTTATATGCCTTTTTCATCTAAAGAAGAAATAGCTGATAGTAGCATCGAAGCCAATAGCACCCACACTCCCCAAGACTCGGTTAATCCAGACATTAAGGAACCCGATGCCATTCAACAGAATAACATACCATCCTCTCCCTCACCCTCCTCCCCTGCAACTCCCACTCCATCGGCCTCTATTGAAAATCAAGCTGCCTCCACGCCGACTAATCAGCCCAAAGATATCCGCGCATGGTTAGACCGGACTATCACTGATCATATTGCTGCCGATTATTTAAAGAATGTCAAACCCTACTGTCAAGCCGATGAGGTGACGTCTGAAGTTATGGAAAAGGTACAGGACCAGATGGCGCAGGCCCGGGGCCGATCTTTTAAATTAGCCGATGAGCTCGTGGCGAAATATCCCCAAGAGGAGGCCTTCATCCGAGATAGGGTCTATAGTTCCATTAATGCCCAGCAGTCGCAAACCGGCGTCTGGCTTTATGGGGAAGAAGAACTATCGCGTAATAGACACTATGATTAATAGGTTCAATATTTTTAATACTTCTCAAAAATCGCAAAAATTGAGAATCTTTATTATAATTCTTCTCAAGAATCAGTATTTTTGATAAGCATGGAGGCATTGTGTGAAATAGACTCAACCGTAAAAGTCGAATTAGAATCGACTGTTTCTCCCGACACCCGAGTAATTTACCCGCTCGAGTTAACTACACAAACAGCTATAATTTTGAAATCAGCTCTGTTCCGGTCAGTATCTCCATCTTCGAGAATGCAAAGAGCTTTTTACCCAAATCCTTTAACGAGGCTCCAATATGATAAACTTCCTCATCTATAATCATGAATCTATCATGCGCTTTCTGATAGGAATGAAGAGTTACACCGGGATATTGAGAATTGTGAGCAACCACGTCCTGGCGAAGTTGCCGAGATATCTGTCCATCATAAATGTCAACGGTAACTCCTTTTTTTCGTTTTGAGAGTTGAAGCAAAACTGTATCATCTACATAATTATCGATGATAACAATTCTATTCTGAGCCTTACGAATAAGTTCTGCCACAAACACATAAGCATCGAAAATTTGTCCTGTGAAAAATATACCTTCTTTTAACTGCTCACTATTACTTAATTTATCAAGAATGGCATCAACTTTCTCCTCTGTTTTCAACTGCTTTATTTCAAGTCTCTCCATTCTTTGAAATAAAGTCGCATTGTTCAACAGAAAATTTCTCATTGCCACGAATGCCTCAATTATTCGAATACTCGTCCGAACTGCGGTGGGACTTTTTAAAACAGCCGATAACATTGCCACTCCCTGTTCAGTAAAGACAAAAGGATTTGATGAAGAATGTTTCAAGGGATTGAACCGGTCGCAATTTGCGATCAGTTGCTCTTTCTCAATATCGGATAACTGAAATCTAAAATGATCGGGGAATCGCTCGATATTACGTTTTACTTGCTCGTTTAAACGTTTTGTATCAACCCCATAAAGCTCCGCTAAATCTCTATCCACCATCACATGAAAACCTCTAATCGAAAGTATACGATTCTCTATTGACCGAGGTGTAGATTGGTCACAATTTGGCAACCCGCTAATATCTTTATCAGAACTACTGTTTTTTATGCTGGGAATAATAGTTTAAAGTACTACTTTTTATCTTATTGCAAATTTACCGATTTAAAGAGAATAAAACAAATAAAAATGCTCCATCCATTTCCTTCTCCCTTTTTATAAAATGTGCGTGCTCAAGTCATAACGTTACTCTACCCAGCAGAAGTCATCAAAATGAAAATGTGATTGACCAGTATCGGTCCATCAACATGTCGAGCGATTATCTCATTTAATCTCGTCTTAACCCAGCTTATCAGAATTATTCGTCTTTATTAGCTGCATAGCGATAAAGCAGTGAATCAAGTTCAGCCCATTGATGTTCATTGGTGGCCGGTCGGAATTCCCCAAGTTTCTTTTCGCGTGCGCTATAAAGGGAAAAGGCAAAGTTCTGAAGATCCTCATCCAATATTACTGCATCCGATTCCTTACTTTGGATCTTTAAATCCAATAGTCGATAAATTGATTTTTTAAGATTATTGTCCGAAACAGTTGCATCTACAAGCTTTCGGAAATCAACCGGAGGATGTACCTTGTGCTTTTCAATATATTCACATGCAAGCACACCACGAAGGAAATATAGAAATTTCTTCAATGTGCACCCGTTTCGCCGAAGGTAGCCTTCATCATGACGCTTAGCGATATTGAAAAAATGATACATTGCATTAATGGGGTTGTAAAAATCAGCTTGTGCTTTGCGTATTTCTTTCAGAAATTTCTCATCAGCAATATATGTCATATCAGTAAGAAGCCAGTCGGAAAGATTAGGATTTGTCTTGGCAAGCAAACGTAAGGTTTTGCGCAGCTCCCAGCCAGAGAAATCAAGAAGATGATCCTCCGACATATATTCTATTGTATCAGGCTGCGATGCTACAGAAAAATACCATTCAGGCTTGTGGACATAAATAAATCTTACATCATAATCACTATCGGGAGAAGCAAAACCCCAGGCTCTACTACCCGACTCTACTGCAAGAAGGATCTTAATTCCCTTTTCATCTTCGATGCGTTCTAACTCATCTTCTATTATTTCCTCAATGGGCTCAGGTTCCGAATCAAGTTCGAGTTCCTCTCTTACATATTTTTCGCAACACTTATAGCGATATTTATACCAATCATCAATCATACCATGATTGTAAACAACATCCTTATATGCCCCAAATGGATGACGATTTCTCAATGCCCATTCAACATCCCTATCAAATTTCTTTCCTGTCGAATTCTCCTTAGCAAAATCTCTCATCCATTCAAACTGAACCCCAGTTCTCGGTGGATTAATTTCGTTGGGTAAAGTAAGCGCCTCTCTTTGATTCATTATTAATTCTAATTCCCAATCTTTCAATTCTTCCTCTAAGTTATCAGGAAGCTCCGACATATACACATACTCCTCCCCACTGATATCCAGAAAGTCAATAAGAACGCCATAGGCCAGCGTATCTAATTCATATCTGACACTTTGCCCCATACCCACATTTTCAGCCAATACTTTCACTAATTGTTCTAAATCCTTTGCTTTTTCCATATCTAATCAATTTATCGCCACTTGCCAACTTAATATTAATCTTTTTCCCTTAATCTTCAAAATTTTTATACTGTATCACAGTGATGAAAGACAGTGAGAAGTATGTCGTCAAATATTACCACATAAGGGAGTAGACGGAATTAAAATGAACTAATACTTAGCATACTTTGCATAGGGAGTGTCCTTGGAAAAGACATCAGGAAGGATTTCTGCCATATATATCAGTTTTTCTTTCATGGACTCAAAACCTCTCCCACTTTTCCGGCAGTAATTCTCAATGGCATTGGCCGTGCGTTCAAAAATCGAAATTTCATCCTCACCTACTATCACGAAGTTATTACCATATTCCTCCAAGAGTTTCTCACGCAGCTTCTCATCGTGCGGAATCAAAGCAAACACCTTCTTATTTTTGAGAGGGCTGGATTCTTCCTCAGGAAGCTTTTTAAACATTGCCTCGTATAATTCACTTGTCAATTCCTTGAAATCCTCTATTTGGGGAATATAACCGAGTTTAAAGATCAACTGCATCGCAGGGCCAAACTCAAAAAAGAAAAAATTTAAATCTACCATATGATTATCAGTATTTGAAATCTTATTATATCGGGTTAAGAAACTCGTTGATTAGTATCCTCACTTTACAACACCTATTGTTTCATCCTCTCTCACCAGGGGCTCGGGCAGAAATCAATATCTCCGTCTTCGGCTTCCATACTTTTTTAGTTCTTGATGATGTACCAAAATTAATAGATTTTTCCAGCACTCCAAAAATTTTTCAACGTAAAGTTGTTTAAACATCTTCTGTAACAAGTTTATTTGGCG
>CAZXGU010000085.1:0-12920 GCA_964640375.1 uncultured Sangeribacter sp.
TTTGGTCTTGTCATTCAGTCGAATATTATTATATTCTCCTTCATTCCGCAACCAAAACAACTCAAAAATAACTTCGTTTTATTTGTTCCTTAATTTTCAACACTTACTTACCCAATTGAACTCACGTGTAATTTAAACGAATTTTAACAGTTTCTTATTGCTATCTTTCTTTGTAATTTATTACTTAATTAATTTTCAAATGCAAAAATGAGTTCTTTTTTTCGATAAGAATTCTTATTTTTGTAGATGTAAACCAAAAATACTGAAATGGAATATATCAATATAACTTTTAAGAGAATTTTACTTCTTCTTTCTTTTTGTTTATGCACCCTTATTTCTCAAGCTGAGATTCAAAGAAAATTCTCATCTTTTGAATTATCCAAGACTTCAAAGACTGAGTTTAAGAAATTTCTTGAACAAGAAGATTATCCTTATTCACCTTTGGCCGGAGGGATAATGTTGCAAAACGTCAATTTCGACGGAAGAAAATGGGATGGCCTTGGCCTATTATTTTGGAATGATAAATTGTATGATGCAAGGTTTATGACATTGTCTAATCCAAATCTTAAAGGTTTTTATGAAGAAGTTCTTGGAGATTTAAAGGAAAAATACAAGGATTATTTTCAACCTGATGAAAGCACAGACAACAGGGGAGTCTTTATAGATGACAACACAATCATGTTTATTGAATATTTCGAGCATCCTCAAAATGTTGTTTTAGTGTTTCAAGACAAAGATTATATGAATAAGTAGCTAGTAAAAATTAATGAACAGATAAAACGAAGTTATTTTTGAGTTGATTTGGTTGCGGAATGAAGGAATATACTTTCGTATGTGACTGAATGACAAAACAAAAGAAACCAAAAAGAACGAGTTTTAGCGTTCAAGATTTCCAAACTACATATATCGATTAATTTTTATCTGCTACTTAAATATTAATTGGGTTCATTATTCACCAAAGGTTGGAAAGATGGATATACTTAGAAAAGAATTAGATTTATTTTACGAATCTCAAAACTTATCTCAAGAAAAATTAGACCCCAATATTTTATGTCACAGTAAGCAACAGGTAATGATTTCCAGTGAGGTGGATAATAACTGTAGAGTAATCACAGATGCTGCTTTAGATCATTGTTTTATTTTTGGAGGTTCTTTTGGATGTCATTTAGGGATTTCAAATTCCAATAATTTTGAATGTGAGTTAAATTCAAGTGACGAAGACATAATTTACAATCGTATCCATCCTGAAGATTTAGTGGATAAAAGGATGCTTGAATATGAATATTTTAAATTTATCGACCGACAACCGGTTGAAAAGAAAATTAACTTCAAAGCAACTTGTAGGATACGTATTAAAAACAAAGATGGAATTTACATTTATGTTGATAATTCAACTCAAGTTCTTCAACTATCACCAAACGGTAAAGTATGGTTGATTCTCTGCTGTTACAATTTCTCACCAAACCAAAAGGCTCAGTATGGAATCACGCCTGCTATCATTAATTTTGCAGAGGGAGAAGTGAAGGAAGTGAATTTGACAGAAAAAAGAAAACAAATCCTTACCGACCGTGAAAAAGAGATTCTTCAATTAATCAAGGAGGGTAAACTTAGCAAACAGATCGCCGACATTTTGGGAATCAGTGTTAATACCGTCAATCGACACCGTCAGAACGTTCTTGAAAAACTAAGTGTAGGAAATTCTGTCGAAGCTGTTATGGCCGCAACATTGATGAATCTGTTATAGGCCTATTACTATGCTTCCAAGTTTTAGGCTCCATTCCCCAAAAAATTGTTAATGCAGAGGAACGGAGCCTTAAAAATGGTTATAAATCAGTATTTCAAATAATGGGCACGGAATGTAATTTTGCAATAAAATTACAAACGATGAGAAAAACCATTTTTTTACTTTTAGCATTACTCCCACTATTTGGGTATGCTATAACTTCTGGAAGTGATGATTTTGATTGGGGAAAAGCAACTGTTTATTTTGTTATTACCGACAGATTTCAAAACGGTGATACAGGAAATGATTTGAACTACGGAAGGATTGTTGATTACGGAAGCGAACAAATGAACGCTGCAACCTTTCATGGAGGTGATTTCAAAGGATTGCTACAGAAGGCCAAAGAGGGATACTTCCGTGATTTGGGTATCGATGTTGTATGGATGACCGACATATATGAACAGATTCATGGCTGGATGTCGGGTAGTGGGTCAATAAACGACTTTCCTCATTATGGATACCACGGATACTATCCTCTTGATTATACCCAAATAGATAAAAACTACGGGACAGTGGAAGAGTTTCGAGAATTAGTTGATACTCTCCATAATCAGGGAATACGGGTGATGTTGGGAGCTAATATCAATGATCCAGGCTATCCGACATTATTGGATGCGGTGCAATATGGCTTCGCTGAGACAGGGTTAACTGAAAAAGAGGCCGCCCAGCATATAAAAGACTGGAGTTTTGACAAATTCTTTGAAGAGAGAGCTAATTGGAATGGGTGGTACAATCGAGATTGGATTAGGATGCCCGACGAAGGGTGGGATGAATCCAATCCTCTTGAAGCCACAATCTACGGGATGCCTGATTTTAAAGATGAATCAAATAAAATTGTGAAAATTCCTTCTTTCCTAAAAAATAAATGGAAGAATGAAGGGAAAGGTAATGACGCCTGGGTGAATCCCTCTGCAAGAAAACTTAGAAAAGACAATAAATGGAGTCCGGCGGATTACATCATAGCATGGATTTCATCATGGGTTGAGGAATTCGGGATTGATGGATTTAGATGCGATATTGTTGAAAATGTTCATCTGAATAGATGGAAAGAACTGAATGAGGCATGTAATGTTGCTCTAAATAATTGGAGGAGAAAACATCCGGAGAGTCCCGCTTCAAATTGGCAAGAAAAATTCTATATGACCGGTGATTACAATAGGGCAGGAATCGATTATAAACCCGATTATGCTGATGCAGGATTTTCAAGTTTGGTTAACTTTTATTTCCCGAAGGAGGGAGACTTAGATGGGATTGTATATACGTGGCAAGCATATTCCGACAGCATCTTTAAGCATCAGGATTGGCACCCGTTTAATTATCTTAATAATTCATATAATAGAGATGCTAACGCAGATAATATGATTAATTGCGCAACAACCTTTTTACTTTCCCCCGGAGTGGCACAAATTTTTTATGGTGACGAAACGGGAAGAGGTTTAAGCGACGCCAAATATAATGTGGATAGTGCTCAAGCTTTCCGTTCTGACATGAATTGGAACACTATCGATTCTACACTACTAAACCACTACAAGAGATTAGGGGAAATTCGCAAAAACCATCCTTCTATTGGTAAAGGGAAACAGACGACAATAGATCAGCATACATGTTTCAGAACCCTCGACAATGACACTGTATTTATAAAACTTCGACCGGATTCAAATTATCCTTTTGACGTTTCTAAAGTGTATTCTAATGGAGACAGACTTAAGGAATTATACACAGGTCAGGAGGCTATTGTAAAAGATAACGTTATTTCTTTCCCATATTATAAAAATGATATAGCGATAATTACAAAAAGTGATTTGCAACCTTAATGAAGGTTAGGCAATATAAAGCAGTTTAGGGCGTTTTATTAACAAACTAAACTGCTTTTTCTATGAAGGATAAATTATTGCTGTTGTTAATTTCAATTTTCTATTTCACAATGGTCAGTTGCAATAAGGAAAATGACGACATTGTTATTGACCCATATTTTATCGATGGTCAATGGGAAATAACAGGCGGAAACGATCCTGACGTTGTTAGAGGGTGTATCTTGGATATACAAACTGATCAAAGCTTATCTTACGGCGCTTCCGGAACAATTTATACATTTTTTTTAACTGCTAATGGAGTTCGTAAAGATGATAAGATATTCAACTGGAACATTCCGAGTGTTGACAACCATTATCCGGTGATAGAGCTTCTCCAAGAGGAACTAAATGAAACTGACAATAATTCAATCATAAAGTATCGAATCACGAAGCTAACCAAAGAAATTATGTGGTGGGAGAGATACGATACAAAGAATGACAACACTATAATGATGAGACGCTACGCTCCAGGAAAATAGAATCAAAAAAACCGGCACCTTTATTTAGGCGCCGGTTTTTTGATTCTAATTTCTAAACTTTATTTATCTAACGATGATTTTTTCTTTCTTATTTCCTGTCACCTTTACATATATTCCTTTTTGAACGGGTGTAGAAGAGTAACAAACTCCATTTAAGTCATAAAATAGGGTACCTTCCTGATTTTCATCAGTTTCTATAGACCCAACTGCGGATGTATAAAGCCACCGGAAATCTTTCCATCCATAGGCGTTCTTATAGCTGCTTTTTGCCGATTCCGGAATCATTAATTGGGCATGTTCCAATGTGGCATCGCCCCATACTGTGCCTTCACATTCGGCAGGAGTTGTGGCATCGCTTGACACTAACATCAGATTATGGCAATCGTAAAAAGCGGCCTGTCCAATTTCCTTCACAGAGGAGGGGATAAAGACGGAATTTAAATTCGTACAACCATTGAATGCACCGCTATCAATCTTAGTAACTGTGGCAGGGATAGCCACACCTGTAAGATTGGCGCATCCACTAAATGCACAATAAGCCACCTCTTTTAGTCCGTAAGGGAGGGATATTGAGCGAAGTTTGCTGGCAGAGAAAGCATTCTGTTCTATAGTCTTGATGGTAGAAGGGAGGTTTATCTCTTCGATTCCGGTTCCTACAAAGGCTTGAAAGGCTATCTTCTTGTTGCCCTCTGATAATTTGACGGTTTTCAAAGCTGTACAGTCCTCGAATCCCATGGATGATATAGTCACAATGGTTGAGGGAATAGAAACAGAGGTTAAAGCAGTGCAATCAGCAAATATAGCTTGGCCCAACTTTGTCACTCCTTCCGGAATGGAAACCGAAGTTAATTTTTTGCATCCTCTGAACACTCTGAAATCTAACTGCAGCGAGCTTTTAGGTTTCTTTATCTTAATCGAGACTATTGATGTATTCTCGAATGCGCCTTCATCCACTTTCGTAAGAGAGGAGGGGAGAGTGAGGGAGGTGAATTTACATCCATTGAACGCATCCATTCCTATGGTTGTCACCCCTGAGGGAATCTCGAAGTCCTTTCCTTTATAAAAGTTGGGACAATCAGCGAATGCATTGGCCTCGATTTCTTTTAATCCTACAGGAAATCTTACCGATTTTAACTTACATTTTTCAAAAGCTGACGACCATATTGAAGTGACCTTATAGGTCTTTCCTGTTTCTTGAAAAAGAATTTCATCGAGAATGACTATCTCTTTTGTTTGTGAAGGCTTAAGACATTCCATCACTGCTGCCTCCTTTGTTTTGGTGTCGATCACATATTTCAACACTCCATCGTTTATCTGATAAGACTGACCTAAAACAGATGCCGGCACCATTATTGCCAAGGCACAAAGTAAACGTAAGAATTTTTTCATAAAACTTTAGTTAAGATTGTAAGCCCCTTCAAAAAATTTGTAAAACGGGATCTAAGTTCGTAAGAACATATTGTTTTATGCAAAATTAGAGAATTATTTTTATACACTTAAATATTATTAGACATATAGGCTTAATTCCACGACCAAAATAAAAAATGGTCAGTATATCCTGACCATTTTCCGTCTTCTCTTTCCTATTATAGAGTAGTTAGAATTACTCTGCATTATTTTTTAACCATTGAAGGCGACGTTGATCGGGTAGATGCTTAACTTGAAAATTTTCAAATTTAGCGTTAAAACCGGATCCGTCAGGGCAGGCTCCCATCACTCCGACTTTCATTGGAATATTATCCTGCATCCATGCGTTTCGCATCATTACATATTCCTTATCGTCGAAAGAATAGAATATCTCCACAGCATCCAACCTCCGAACGGCTTTTATCCAAATGAATGAAACCGGTTTGTCGAGAGTTATCACGCTCCAGTCGGAGGTGTGGTGGGTGACTACAGAAGAGATATTATACTTCCCGTCAACAAATTCTATACCTGCCTTAATATAATTTTCATTATCAATTCTTAGCATCAGACCTGCCTGATCAAATCGAGCCTTGTAGTCGCCGGAAATTTTTACTTTGGCTTCAAATTCCCCTCCATATTCCGCATAATAGAATGGAGCATCATCAACAGTGAAACCATAATGAGAGATTCTCCAATAATCACTCTGAGGAGTAACTATCATGGAAAGAGTGTTTCCATCAATATTCCATTTGGTGGGTTCATTGAACCAGTTCATTTTTTCAAGAGTCTGTGCATTGACTCCGAGAGCAAAAAATAAAGAAATAAGTAACCAAATCCTTTTCATTGCGTAGATGATATTATAATGATATAGAACCGACTTATTTATGCCTTTTCTGATAATTCTTATATGCACGATTACCAATTATGCCTCCGATAATAGCCCCCATAAGTGGCAAAAAAATCCAAATATTCATAGAGTTTCAATTTTTACCACAAATTTACAAATTTTTCTCGATAGAAAAAAGATTATTTAAAACCTCGACTCTCAACTTAGAATAAGATATTTTGCTTAACATTGCTTTCAAACTTGGTTGATATTAGTGGCTATGAGAGGATATTTTTCAGTTTATAAAAAAATTGCTAACTTTGCTTGCTGATAAAAGATGGAAACCTCTCATAAATCTATACATGAAGTTTAACGTATGAATGTCGTCAAATTATCAATCGTTATGGTTGCGATGTTGCCATTGTCGGCAGCCCAAGCCTCGTTGCCTGAATATGAAGTGATAAGTTCTTCTGCGCCTGTTTCGGCCTATGGAAAAATCACACGGATGTCGGTTGCATCTCAGAACCTCGGCGGTAAAGTTATCGTGGACGTTTGGACACCGGCCGATTACGATCCCTTGGCTGACAAAACATATCCCGTTGTCTATGCACATGACGGGCAGAATCTCTTTGACGCCAAATTTACGTTTGCCGGTGTTCCCTGGGGTATCGATAAGGCTTGTTATCAGTTGAAAAGTGACCCCGACTTTGTGATGCCGATCATCGTGGGGATTAACAACAGAGGGGCTGAGGGGTTACGTCCCAATGATTACTTTCCTGAGAACGCGCTTGACTACATATCTCCTGACCATATAGCAGATACCTTTATATATGACACCTGTAATGACATATTTTTGGGCAACGAGGAGGCAGCATTTGTAGCCACCGAACTAAAACCCCTTGTGGACGACTTGTATAAAACATCTCCGGGGATGGCCACCACCTTTTCCATGGGGTCAAGCATGGGGGCACTCGCATCTATGTATTTGCTGTGTGAATATCCTCAGACGTTTGGCGGAGCTGCCTGCATGTCAACTCATTGGATCGGCTCGCTTAATCTAAATCCAGACTATTCTATGAACGATGACGAGGTATGCGCCAATGCCATCCTCGCTTATTTGAGCGACCACATCCCCACCGATGGAGAACACAGGCTTTATATGGATCAGGGCACAAAGGATTGGGATGCAGGCTATATCAAATATGAACTAATCGCCCGCGAAATAGTACGCGACAAAGGATATACCGAGGCCAATAACTGCCTATATGTATTCGATGCTCAGGGAGCGGGACATAACGAATGGTTCTGGCAACAGCGTGTTAAAATCCCCTTGAAGTTCCTCCTGTCAAAATCAGCTATAGAATCAGCCGGCGTGACCAATGTCTATGCCAAACCAACCAACTCACGCACCGACAGTTCAATCTACGATCTCACAGGCCGGAAGTTCTCCTCATTCTCTACTGAGCATCTCCCTCCCGGCATATACATTATCGACGGCAAGAAATCGGTTATAACACGCTAACTCCGATATTGACACATCTAAAACTGTTGCTAACTGTACCCCCCCATTGGCCTTCAGCGATTCTTAATCAATATTTCTGGTATCAAATTTGCGTATGCGCCGGATTCCAAAAACAAATATAGTGAAGACATCTAAGTTCAATACATATTACGAAAACATCGACTCTAATTTTTGGCGCAACCTTTGTGTCGATAAAGGGATGTTGCGCCATTATGAAAAGGGAGAACTGTTTGCCGAGGAAGGCACTGTTGCTAAATATTTGGGCTATATTAAGTCTGGGGCTCTCAAATATGTAGTGTATGCACCTGATGGTACCGAGAGTGTTGTCGGGTTGGAGTTTGAGGGAGAGTTTGTCGCTGATTTTCCTTTTTCTCTATTCGGCAAAAGGTCACGCGTCTCAATAGGAGCGGTTACTCCTTGTGAAATCTATTGTGTCTCTGCACGGGAAATTGGTTCTTTGATGAAATCGGATGCAGAATTATACAGAGTCGTTGCAGAAACTAATGTTGCACTATTCGATACCATTTACGACAGATATATCGATATGCACATTAAATCTGCTCAGCAACGTTACGATGAAATTGTTGAAAAACACAAAGACATTTTCTCCATTTTTTCTCTCAAAGATATTGCTTCTTTCCTTAATATTACTCCCACATATTTGAGCAGGCTAAGAAATTCAAAACAATCGCGAGTGGGCATGTAGCGAATGTCGGCAAAGCCTGTACGCTGTCATAGAACAAGACACACTGCAAAACACTAACGAATAATATTAACGACTCTCAACTTAGTTTGAGAGGTTTTATTTTTATTAGTTGTAACTTTGCAAAAAAATAATAAAGTTCCCAATGAAATGTCTTGTAAACATATTTGTTATACTAATCTGCTTCATTTTTTGTGGTAATCTCTATGCTAAATCGGCCGATGAAATTATTGCAGCAGATGTCAATTCAGAACAATGGTTCAATCTTCAACGTCATTTGTCAGAGCTTCCTTCCGACTCTTTGTCTTCGTTCATGGGTTTGATTGGACATGCTTTTTCTGCCACAAAATTTAATCAACCCGAAGAATCTGTGAAAGCTTTCGATGAGCTATTGAAGAATCATAGCGATAGCCTTGGATTGGATAATCTAATAATAATGTCCCATTTCATGGCTAACGACCTCTCCAAACTCGGACGTAATGCCGAAGCAGCCGAGTTATTAAATAATATCGTTGCAGCAACCAGTCAACACCTTGATAGCATTACAATCGAATCTTTATCAAACTTTGCAAAACAATACGCAGCTTTTTCTCAGTACTCAATGAATAAACTTATTTTGCCTGAGAATGTAATCCCACGTGTTGAATTTTACATCGATTCAATCCATACGCCAAGTAGCAATAGTTGTTATATGAAGTTTCGAAGTTCTTCACTTAATGGGAAACCGATTTCATTCACTTTCGATACCGGAGCGGGGGTGAATATAATAAGCGATGCTCTTGCGGTGGAATATGGTATTAAACCACTTGACGTATCCGTTTCTGCTTCGGGAGTGGATAATCAAGATGGTTGGCTTGGGCTGGCAGAGGAAGTCAAAATTGGAAATATAATCATCAGAAATGTACCGTTCTATGTCATCACAATAAGCACAGGAAATGAGGAGATAGACCAATATGCCAAACACATGAATATTATTCTTGGCATACAGGTGATGCAAGTGCTTAAAGAATTTACCATTAACTTTCCTGAAAGAGAGATTATAGTGACATCGTCTCCTTCTTCCCAAGCAGAGATTTCTCCGAATATGTACATTTCCAATAGTCTTCAATTAGTAGGAGCGTTTAATAATGGCGATATCGAAGCTGTTATTGACACTGGAGATGCTGAATATGCCTCGTTTGGTAAAAATTATTATTCACGATATGAAAAAGAAATCAAAGCAAATGGCAAATCCGTCACAGAGCATAAAGGGGGAGCGGGAGGCATCCGTATAACAGAGGGCTATAATTTAAATGATTTTAAGTTGACTCTCGACGGCCATACCGTTACTCTCCCTGAAGTCTATGTTACAGAGGATGACCAACGAGAATTTGACGGTTTAGTAGGCATAGATGCTCTTTGCCTTTTCAAACGGTTGCATTTCAATCTGAACAATATGACATTGACAGTTGAATAGCAATGAAAACTATCTTATTTTTTAGAGTCCAAGATATGAAATTTATTTTATCCCGTAATCGTGACTACGAAAACCATTCAAAGAAATGGATGGTGGGCTATGCTGTTTTGTTTTGGGTTATATCGCGAGTTATCGTGATGATTTTGATGGGTCTTTCCATGGCAATATATGATCATTTAGGAATCAACCCTAAGGAATTGACCGACTTTGGAGGAGACCCAACGGTCACTAAAGCATCCGGGAGCATCGTCAGAGGTTTGTTGATTATAGCTTTGATGGCTCCGGTTTTTGAGGAATTCTTATTTCGTTTCGGATTATCGTTTAAGCGTTATGCTGTGGCCGTAAGTTGTGCTTGCATAGGTTTATTCCCTGCCTTCTCTCACAATAAAACTGCCACTTTATCTACATGGCTAATCTGCATTTGCATGGCAATTGTCTTTTTTACCTTAATTTATTATACCACCACTAATAATTTTTGGAGTGAAAAGAAATCGCGTTGGCAAGTGCCGGCAATGTGGATAACCTCAATTGCATTTGGATTAGTCCATTTAATTGCCTTCAGCACGCTCTCCTGGATGTTGTTGCCATACGCCCTTATTGTTAGTTTGGCACCATTTTTTGCCGGTTGTTCATGCTCTTATCTACGTGTAAACATGGGATTTGGTTGGAGCATCGGTATGCATATCCTTAATAACCTTCCCGGAATTGTGATAATGCTGGTGTAACAGCTCTTAACATTGCATCTAAGACCCCAACTTATTGTCGGTTAAAAAATATAATCGAATAGAGTTAAAAAATACAATTCTCAACTTAGTTTGAGAGCTATTTTTTAATTATTCTCTAATTTTGTTTTCGATAAATCAGTTTAAATACTTCCAATAATTTCCAATGAAATGCACCCCTAAAGTTTAATGTAAACTTTAGGGGTGCATTTCACTTTGGACCATTATTATTCATATAGAAATAATTAGAGAGTGTATGAAAAGTTAGTAAAATAAATTGAATAATACATTTGTAAAATCATTAGGATGGTTAATCTAAGTATTTTAATTAACTTTGCACTAAAACATCGCAATGAATGAAAAAGAGCTACGTGTAAAAGTAGAAAATATGATTGCTTCTTTAAGGGAGCAGATTAAGCAACATGTTCCTGAAAATGGCAATTTCCCAATGGTTTATTCGGAATTTAAGATAGGAGATAAGGATTTATGCCTAACTGATGTTTTGCTTTCTTTCAAAGCTAAGCCGGAATATCTACCCAATTCTGAGACTGTGAGATGGTTGGAATTGTCGGGCTATAAACTTCCTGAACCATATAAATCTTCACAGATAATCTTTATGGGAACAAAGAGCGAGACTTTGGAAGCTCTTGAAAAACCGGAGATAGGGGAGAAGATATGCAATGTCATACATGCTCTCGATTTTAATCTAAGAGACGTTTGAAGCGCAGGAAAGCAAAGACATTTTAAGACGTCACTATTTGCAGGAAGATAAACGAATAAGTTGATGAATATGAACCTTCAACTTATTCGTTTTGTTTATTTATCAAACTATAACATTATTTTACTATGAAAAAAACACTTGGCTTCTTCTTTACCCTGACGGTTCTATTGGTGGCCTTAACGGGATGCTCCTCTTACACACTCATAAATAGCGAGTCGTACGTTGGAGCCAATCTAAGTTCATACCACACCTTCCGAATCGTCACACCCAACGATGGCGACCTTCCTCCAGGGATGTCAATGGTTTCCTATTATAATATAGCAGCCGCAATCAGAGAACAGATGGTTGAACGCGGATTTTCGGAAGATCCCAATTCCAATCTGCTTGTCAACATTGGATTGACAGTAAAAAAGGGATTGACTGAAGTTCCTATTACGCAGACCATCCAGACGGGTCCCTATGTTCCTCCACCCGCCGTTATAGCTCCTCCATTACCCAGACCAGGCGGCCCTGGTGTGCCTCCTCCCGGACCTGCTTACAATGGGGTTGTGCCGGTCTTTATCTATCCCCGAGCTTACTATTGGCCACAAACCACTACCTATACACAATGGGTACCGTCAATATATAAAGAAGGTGTCCTGACAATAGATCTTGTAGATATTAAAGATGAAAAACCAGTTTATACTGCTTCAGTTGCGACTCTCCTTGACAATGGAGATAGCCAACTCCAGACTCTTTCCGGAATCACAAAAGCAGTACAAGTTCTATTCTCTAAATTCCCCATCCCAGTGCAAAAATAATCAATCCAATTAAATCAAGCGTATAATAGAAAAAGTATAAACTCTCAACTTAGTTTGAGAGTTTTTATTTTTATTTGCTGTAACTTTGCGCCAGATACTAACACTTTAAAGATATGAAGATATTAATCTTTTCAATTGTATTTGCTTTACTTGCAATAGGGAATACAATTGCGGCTCCCCAATTCAGGGGTTTAAACAATAATCATGGAAAAACAACTGTGAAAATAGAGATCCCGTTCTCGGAGCTCACTCAGACTACTGTAATAAGAGACTGGAAACTATACAATAATGGAAAAGTTTATACTGTAAAGAACGTAAAAGTAGAAAGAGGAAGCGATGGCGATATCTTTGTGCTTGAATTCACTAAACTCAAGAAATTTTCAGATTGCAAGCTATCTTTTACTGTAAACGATGAACCGGTCAATATAGACATTCAAAGCCTAATGAATAGATGAAAGAATTTTAGACTTTTCAAATGTTGACTTTGTAGCTTTTCGTGCGGCCAACAATGAAGCCTACGCAATTGTAAATATGCTTTCAATAAGTTCTTTTTTCTGTTCTGCGGTCAATTTTCCGCTCTCAATTGATATGTATGGCATAATAATCTTCTTTAGTCATTTTGTAAAAATGCTCAGTACGCTTATCTCC
>CAZXGU010000086.1:0-4640 GCA_964640375.1 uncultured Sangeribacter sp.
AAATCTGCCGACATATAGTTTCGAACATGGATGCCGCATTGAGAAGGAGAAGCCCCTTCGTCTTGAAGCCAACGACGTGCTTTTGATTGAGGGTATCCACGGCCTGAATCCTGAGCTCACCGCTTCAATTCCGCAAGAGAATATATATAAGGTATATGTGTCGGCGCTCACCACGTTGCGAATCGACGACCACAACTGGATTTCCACATCCGACAATCGCTTGCTCCGTCGCATTGTCCGGGATTATAAATACCGCCACACTTCGGCTCTCGACACTATCCGCCGATGGCCAAGCGTCAGAAGAGGGGAGGAGAAGTGGATTTTCCCCTTCCAGGAGAATGCAGATGCAATGTTTAATTCCTCTCTTATTTTTGAAATTGGGGTGATGAAGGATTATGCCGAACCGTTGCTCCGCGATGTGCCTCACACGGCGCGTGAGTATGCACAGGCCTACCGTCTCCTTAGATTCCTCCATTATTTTGAACCCGTGCCCGACGAACAAGTGCCTCCAACTTCTCTACTCCGCGAATTCTTAGGAGGCTCCTCATTCAAGTATTGACGCTTTCTATAAGATTAGTGTTCATACTCCCTCTCCCTCTCTGCCGGGTGTGCCGGCGGCATTATAAAACTATTAAATGATTAAGTTGTGAAGGATTTTACAGATCAGGATATAGAAAGAATTGAGAATCTGATTGAGAACCATGATGAGGAAGCAATCAAGAAAGAATTGGCCGACCTTCACCCGGCCGATATCGCGGAATTGTTTCAGAGCCTCAATCTGCGACAGGCCGAATGGGTGTTCAATCTTATAGAGAATAAAGACCAGCAGGCCGATGTGCTCATGGAACTCGATGAGGAAGACCGTAAGAAGCTCCTCGAAGGGATGGATCCTGAGCAAATCTCTCATTTCATCGACCTCCTCGACACCGATGATGCTGTCGATCTTATCCAGGAACTCGATGAAGAGGACCGCGAGGAGGTGATTCAGAACATCGAGGATATGGAGCAGGCCGGCGATATCGTCGACCTTCTCCAATATGACGAAGACACCGCCGGCGGTTTGATGGGCACAGAATATATTAAGGTTAATGAAAACCTTTCTATGCCCGACTGCCTCAAGGAGATGAGGCATCAAGCAGAAGATCTCGATGATATATATTATGTGTATGTCGTTGACGACGACGACCGCCTCAAAGGTGTGTTGCCTCTGAAGAAGATGATAACCCATCCTTCGGTGTCGAAGATTAAGCACGTGATGGAGACCGACCCGGTGTCGGTGAAGGCGGATATGCCTATTGATGAAGTGGCCATCGACTTCGAGAAATACGACCTTGTGGCTATGCCGGTTGTGGATAGTATCGGCCGTCTTGTGGGCCAGATCACGGTCGATGACGTGATGGATGAAGTGCGCGAACAGAGCGAACGCGACTATCAGCTTGCATCAGGTATCTCCTCTGATATCGATGCCGACGACTCTATATGGGCTCAGACCAAGGCGCGTCTCCCCTGGCTATTGATCGGTATTATTGGCGGTCTGGTCAATTCGGTTATCCTCAGTGGGTTTGAAGCGCAGCTGGCTGCCGTGACAGCCCTCGCTTTCTTCATTCCCCTTATCGGCGGAACGGGAGGTAATGTCGGGGTGCAGGCTTCGGCTATCGTGGTGCAAGGTCTGGCCAACGGCCGACTCGAATTAAATGAATTCTGGTCGCAGATTTGGAAGGGTCTCAGGATTGCGCTCCTCAATGCAATTGTGATTTCGGCCGTGGTGTTGGGTTATACGATGCTTACCCAGCCGGGAGACTATGCCTTGAGTTTTGCGGTTTCGGCCTCCCTCTTCTGTGTAGTGATTTTCGCAACCGTCTTCGGCACTCTCGTGCCTCTCACCCTTGAAAAGCTTAAAGTGAATCCTGCCCTTGCCACTGGTCCCTTTATACAGATCACCAATGATGTTGTGGGTCTGCTGATATATGTAGGCATGGCGGTGTGGATGCTCAAGATTTTCCCTCATTAATTGATTGATTTAACCCATGTCTAAGATAGCCGAAACCCCTTTGATGGCTCAATATGCCCAAATGAAGAAGAAGCATCCTGATGCAATTCTCCTTTTCCGTGTGGGCGACTTCTATGAAACATTCTCCGAGGATGCTGTGGCCGCTTCGGAGATTCTCGGTATCACGCTCACGCGCCGTGCCAACGGCAAGGCGGCTTACGTGGAATTGGCCGGTTTCCCTCATCATGCCCTCGATTCTTACCTTCCCAAGTTGGTGAGAGCCGGCAAGAGAGTGGCTATCTGCGAACAGCTCGAAGACCCGAAACTCACTAAGAAATTGGTGAAACGCGGAATAACCGAGCTTGTCACGCCTGGTGTGAACCTCAACGACAATTCCCTCTCTGCCCGTGAAAATAATTATTTGGCAGGTGTGCATATTGGCAAAAACGCTATCGGAGTGGCTTTCCTCGATCTCTCCACAGGCGAATTTCTATGTGCTCGGGGCGAAACTGCTTATATAGATAAGCTTTTGAGCAACATCGCTCCTAAAGAGTTGCTTCGTATGCATGGCACTCGAGCTTTCTGCGAAGAGAATTTCAGCTATCGTTGTGCCACTTTCGAACTCGACGACTGGGTCTATACCACAGATGCAGCGGAAACTCGCCTCGTTCGTCAGTTTGGCACTTCGGGTCTGAAAGGTTTCGGACTCGACGGAATGCCGGAGGCGGTAATAGCGGCCGGTTCGCTGCTGCATTATCTCGACCTCACTCAACACACCGATATATCCCATATCACCACTCTCGGTCGCATTGACCGCGACCTCTATATGCACCTCGACAAGTTTACGGTGCGCAACTTAGAGCTTCTCTATCCTCTCTCGGAGGGGGGAATGTCGCTTCTCTCAGTAATCGACAAGACCCTCACACCTATGGGAGCGCGTCTGCTGAAAAAATGGGTCTCTTTCCCACTCCTTTCCATTGAGGAGATAAGAAGTCGGCATGATGGAGTGGAATATTTTTTCCGCGATCCGGCTTGTCGCGAACGTGTGCAGACAGCCCTGCGCGGGATAGGCGACCTTGAGCGTCTCGGAGGAAAAGTCTCGGCGAAAAGAATCCCTCCGCGCGACTTCCTTCGGTTGCGCGACGCCCTCGACGGTTGCGCCGACATAAAACGCGCTTTGGAGGAGAGCGATTCCGATTTGCTCAAGTCGTTCGCCCGCGAAATGGCTGATGTGAGTCAGCTTAGCGCTACGATAGGGAAGGTGATAAGTGAAGATGCTCCGGCTGTTACGGGGCGTCCCGGGGCGATCGCGTGGGGAGTGGATATAGAGCTCGATGAACTCCGTTCGCTTCATGCACATAGCCGAGATGCTCTCAATGCTATCCGCGACCGTGAAAGCGAAGCCACGGGTATCCCTTCGCTAAAAATTTCATTCAATAATGTGTTCGGTTATTATATCGAGGTGAGGAATACGCATAAGGATAAAGTGCCACCCACATGGATACGCAAGCAGACCTTGGTAAATGCTGAGCGTTACATCACTCAGGAACTCAAGGAATATGAGGATAAGATTATGGGAGCGGAGGAGAAGATAGCTACCATAGAGGCCCGTATCTTCAATGAACTTGTGGAGGGGACTGCGCGCTATATCCGAGATATACAGAGCAATGCCGCAGTGGTTGCCCGTATCGACTGCCTCCACTCCTTTGCCGAGGCTGCCGAGCAGTATGGATATGTGCGCCCGGAGGTGAACGATTCAATGCGTATCTCTATCCGCGAGGGGCGACATCCCGTTATCGAACGCCGGCTCCCTCCCGGCGAACCCTATATCTCCAACAGCATCGAGCTCGATTCCGACCGCCAGCAGATAATGATGATTACCGGTCCGAATATGAGTGGTAAGTCGGCACTATTGAGGCAGACGGCCCTCATCTCTCTGATGGCCCAGATAGGTTCTTTTGTCCCGGCGGAAGGAGCTGCAATAGGAATGGTGGATAAGATTTTCACCCGTGTGGGGGCAAGCGACAATATCTCTTCAGGTGAATCCACTTTCATGGTGGAGATGAATGAGGCTGCAGCTATCCTAAACAATATGAGTGCGCGGTCGCTTATTCTATTTGATGAACTTGGTCGTGGAACTTCAACCTACGACGGCATCTCAATCGCCTGGGCAATCGTGGAGCATATCCATGAAAACGGCCGTTTCCGCCCCAAAACTCTTTTTGCTACCCATTATCATGAACTCAATGAGATGGAGAAGAGTTTCAAGCGTATAGCGAATTATAATGTGTCGGTGAAAGAGGCCGGAGGGAAGGTGATATTTATGCGTAAGCTTGAAAAGGGAGGTTCGGCCCATAGCTTCGGAATCCATGTGGCTAAATTGGCAGGTATGCCTCCCTCGATTGTGAAGCGCTCCAATCAGGTTCTAACGCGCCTCGAATCAGCTGCCGCAGAATCAGGAGCAGATACCGACTCCAAACAGGCTTCTGGAAAGAAAATGAAGGGGCTCGGGGAATCGCGCAGCGGCTATCAGCTCTCCTTCTTCCAGCTCGACGACCCCCTATTATCGCAGATTCGCGACCGTCTGTTGGGTAACGACATTGATAATCTAACCCCTCTCCAGGATCTCACCGCTCTCCCCGACCTCAAA
>CAZXGU010000086.1:4650-12820 GCA_964640375.1 uncultured Sangeribacter sp.
CGGGGAAATAGACGGGGTGGGATACAAGTTATTTTAATGTAGCCTATTGAACAGCTACTTAAGTTACCCCAATAAATAATAATTATAATGGGAAAAGATCAGACAATATTATTTCATTCCACAATATTCGGTCCCATCCATAGCCGACGCCTCGGGGTGTCGTTGGGAGTGAATCTAATGCCTTCCGACGGAAAGGTCTGTTCCTTCGATTGCATCTATTGTGAGGCAGGATATAATTCACAAGGAGCGGGAAAATCCGGCTTGCCGACCCGGGAGAAAGTAAAGGAGGATCTTGAAAATAAACTCTCAGCCATGCACCAAGCCGGCGACCCTCTGGATGTGATAACTTTCTCCGGCAACGGCGAGCCAACCCTTCATCCCGATTTTGCCGGAATTATAGATGATACAATAGAATTGCGCAACCGTTTCTATCCTGAAGCGAAAGTGTCGGTGCTGACAAATTCCACACGTATCTTCGACCCTGCCGTGGCTGAGGCTCTTAAGAAGGTGGATAATAATATTCTGAAACTCGATTCGGCTATCGATCCCACAATGCGCCTTATAGACGCTCCGGCGTCGAAGGATTTCACTGTCGAACGTGTGGTCGAGGCCTTGAAGCAATTCTCAGGGACAGGCGTGATTCAGACCATGCTTCTTCGCGGTGAGCATAACGGAAAACATATCGATAACACCACTCCGGAGGAGGTGGACGCCCTGATTGAGGCGTACAAAGCTATTGCACCTCGCGAAGTGATGCTTTATAGTCTCGATCGCTCCACTCCCGAAGAGAAACTGCAGAAGGTTGCTAAAGAGGAGTTGTCTAAGATTGCCGATAAAGTCAGAGAGGCAGGCATACCCGTAATCAGTTATTAATCCCTCCGTAGGGACGCACCCCCGGTTCGTCCGCCAGAATATTAATCCATCCGTAGGGACGCACCCCGGTGCGTCCGCCAATTATATGATTTTTCCCGATAATCTAAAAAAAGGCGATCGCATCGCCATTCTCTCTCCCTCCTCGCCCGTAAAACCGGAATATATCGACGGAGCCGCAGAGTTTCTGATTTCTGAAGGCTTCGAACCTGTCGTGATGCCATGGGCAAAAGGACCCGCAAGTGGTAGCTATGCCGCTGCCGAGGAGCAACGCCTAAGAGATTTCCTATCGGCATGGGAGGATAGGTCTATTCGAGCCATATTGTGTTCCAGAGGAGGGTATGGCGCGGTGCATTTGCTTCGTCATATTCCAGGCGACCTGCTTCGCCGAGATCCAAAGTGGCTGATCGGGTATTCAGATATCTCAGCTCTTCACGCCATGCTCTTCAATGCCGGCGTGGCTTCCATTCATTCCCCTATGGCCAAACATCTCACTGAAGAGGGACCAAACGATATAAGCGTGAAGGCATTGATGAAGATTCTTCGTGGTGACTTCCCGATTGAATATAACGCGAATCCCCATAAATATAATCTCTGCGGCTGTGCTGAGGGACGTTTGGCTGGTGGCAACTTAGCTGTGATTAACGGACTGTTCGGAACAGATTATGACGTTATCCATGAAGATATGATTCTCTTTATCGAGGATATTTCGGAAGCGATATATGCTGTGGAGAGGATGCTCTATCGCATTCTTTTTTCCGGTGGATTTGACAAGATCAGAGGTTTGATTATAGGACGTTTCACCGAGTATCGCGCCGACAAAAATTTCTCTAAGATGGAAGAGATGATTCATGCCTTTATTGAGAGGGAAGGGGTAGGAGGTATCCCTGTAGCGTTCGATTTCCCCGTCGGGCATGTAAGAGAAAATCTCCCGCTTGTGGAGGGAGCTTCTACGATTCTGACTGTTACCCCTGAGGGTGTGAGGTTATCGATGAATAAGTAAGCCCCCGTCTCTTGAAAATTTTAAAGACGGAGTATAAACTCACCCTCTTACAATTAAAAAACAATCTCATGACCACGTCATGAGATTGTTTTTTAATTGATATTTTTAGGTCAGTAATCACTCGATAACCATCTTGATGCCATTGACAATGTAGATGCCAGCCGGGAGAGCCCGCAATTCATTGGGAGTGGCATGGCGGAGCAGACATATCCCATTGAGAGTATAGACTGTATATTCGGGAGCGTCAATGTCGATGACTTTAACTTCAGTGGTTGGATCGTCCGCATTCATACCGGCAGGAAAGAATGTGATTCTGAAAAACGAGTTTTCTTCACGCCCTTCATTCCCTTTCAGCTGTCGGCCTTCCTCGTCCCAAGCCTTGAAAGAAATTGAGATCGGTTTTTCGGCATTGGCGATGTAATTGTCGGGGAAGACGAGAATCCATGAGCTGGCGTAGTTAGTGCCATTCACAACCACGGGGTCGATGGGTGTGACAACCCTGAAAGCTTCGAGGCCACTATCAGTGACTATACCCGTGTCGAGATTACTCCCTGAGGTCTTTCCGAGATTGACAATACCGGTGAAGTTAACAGTAAGTTGTCTGGTATCGGAGGGAAGCTCGTTTTCCGGACTCGGGAGAATAGTATCAAGTTCATTCGAGCTGTAAATAAAGGGAGGAGTGAGACCTTTCCAAATCACATAGTCGGAGCCAAGAGTAAGTTCGGGAGTATTGTTGTGGGTCAGCTCATTCTCCCATGCAGTGAAGACCACCTTATAATCTTTGCCGTAGATAAACTTGTAATTGCCCACCACTTCAGATTGGAATGATCCATTCTCCTGAAGATTCATCCATGAAGAAGATTTGATTATCTCCTCCTCATCCTGTGCCGGGTCAAGGTCGATGATTTTATATTCCACATACATTGCCGGGTATTTCTCGGTGATGTTTGTTTGGATTGTGATAGTCTCTCCTTCGTTGAGGGTAGCCAATTCAGTGCCGTTGGCGGGATCAGCATACGTTACTACGAAGCCTCCGTAGGCAGCGCGGATATCGTGTTCGTGGTTGTAGCCGTCGGAAGTAACGAGATTACTGAGAGTGACGACGGCGTTGGAGGCATTGTCAATCACAACCTCCGGCATAGAGAAAGCATATTCGGTGGCGTCATCGCCGTCGGGAGTGACGTTCACATCGCTCATAGGCACAGTGACTATGGCAGTGTCGCCGGTGTTCTTGTCTGTATATTCGATTTGGAAACCGTCGAAAGAGATGCCTTTGGTGCCGGTTATCCTAACGTTGAGGTTGGCAGCAAGGTTGATGTCGGCACCCGGTGCAGGTTCGAACTCAGCGACAATGGAAGTGCGTTCAAGCACTTCAAAGGTGGGAGCGAAGCTGAAGGAGCCTACCGAGCCCGCAGCGTTGGAGGTGACAGGAGCGCCATACTCATCCACAACCCCTTGCACATTGATTCCGATTATGGAATAGTCTGAATTTGGGAATAGGGGGGTCATGGTGGCAGGAGTGCGGAGCTTGCCCGTAAAGTCAACCGAGAGAACGTTGCCATCGATTTTTACAGGCAGTTCCTCAACGTAATATTCACCCTCTTCACCTTCCAAGTTACCCCAGCTGAGCTCAGCTTTCGTATTTGGTGAAGTGCCAAGGTTTCCCTCGAATGTAATCTTGAGTATTCCTTCCGGAGTGTCTTCCGGCCAATAGGAGAGGAAAGGATCCGGACAATATGTCTCTACCGGAGCCACAGGGATTGAACCGCAGATAAAATTAAATACGATTGTTCCGTCGGATTCGGCTTCCTCGTAGGGAGCGCCATATTCTGAGGTGAGACCCAATATGGAGATAGTGAATGGGTCGTCGGGCTTTAGGGAGCCCGAGGCGATGCAAGGCTTCAAAAAGCTATATATTCCCATCGACAGGGTGGTGCCTGTGGCTGTGGCCCGACTTATCAGATCTTGCCTCTGACCGGTGAGGCGGTTTTCAAATGAGATAACGGCATTCCGGTTGCTAAGCTTTATATTTTGGTTGAATGTAATCGTCATCATCTGATAGTTGGTGAAATCCACCATCGTGCCCGGTGTCGGATCCATGCTTTGAATCTTCAGAGGGGCCACATCCACGCCTTCCATGAAGAGTGTTATCTCTCCATCTCCCAATGGCCATCCTTTGAAATATACAGTCTCATCTTTTTTTACGCTAAACGTGCGGACCATTCCTCCGTTATCCAACGCCTTCAGGTTGAGAATCTCTCCGGAATATTGTGAACCTGGAATAATACACTCTTTGAAAACTTGGAATCCTTGGAAACCTTCCATGCGGAGAGTGCCATCGGCAATGGGTGTGTATTGTGCGGTTACATCGTCAAAAGCCTTGTAGGAGTAAGTCACACCCCCCTCCAGCACCTGATTCACTTCGGTGATTGGAATAGCTTCTGCGTAAGCAGCGTTTCCTAATGCGCCCCTCATTGCAGCCACCATGCACAACATGATTGCTGCAGAGCGGAAATAAGAGTATAAGTTTCCCATATTATATTTAAGGAAAAATGAATAATGAATAATAAATGATAAGGATAGTTTATGCCTCTGCTATCGGAAGCAGTCGGACTATATTTATTAAAACCTGCGGAGGCGATCCGCAGGTTTCACTCATTAGGTTGATATTTTTACTCAACGGATTGCTTTTACAGCATCTTTACCATTAATAGTGACGATATAGATGCCGGGCTGGCAGCTTATTTCAGCGCTATTGCCGTTGGCGATAATCTTTGCCACGCAAGTGCCGGCAACATCGAATACTGCAATTTCATCACCATCATTGATGCCTTTGACGGTAAGGCCACTGTCGTTGCGAGTCACTGTCGGAGTTGCTGAAACGATAGATTCAACGCCTGTCGCAGTGTCAACCACGATAGTATAGGTATGAGCGGCATTGACTGAAGTGTCGGGAGCGGTGCCTACAGTGAAGAAATTGAAGGGAAGAGCCAGAGTATAAGTGCCGTTGGTGGCAATTTCAGGCTCAACTGTCATTGTGAGTTCAATGGGATATCCATCTTCAGTGTCGCTGTCGGAAGTTTGTGAAACGCTCAAGGAATCAATCTTCACTTGTGCCACTTCTGTGCCTTCGGAGTCAAGGATCACAGGATTGGTGGTAACAGATGTATTGAAGTTTATTTCCTTCTTATCTTCGGTAAAGAAATAGATGGTGCTCAATTTCGCAACCGGGTCTTCCTCGCCGGAGGGTGAAATGGAAATCACAGTAGTTTCCGGGATTACGATGGTAAGGGTGGCAGGGGCATTGGTGGTGCTGTTGCTCTCTGTGCCTATTGTGAAGAGGTTCCAGGGGATATCAACAGTATATGTGCCGGGAGTCGTAATTGTTGGTTTTACGGGCATAGTTATTTCTAAGTTGCGGATGTTCGGTTCTGTCCCGGAAGTTTGGGTTGCTTCCCAATCTGCCACAACTAATTCAGCCACTTCTTCATCATTATCATTGTAGATTTTTGGATTCTCTGTCACATAATTGGAATAGTTGATGTCGGAAGTGTTGGAAGAGAATGCAATCGAAGAGAGAGATTCAACCGGGTTGTCTTCTCCTGAGGGTACGGCTGTAACCACTTTGCATGCACCGTAGGCGGTGTACTTTAACACGAGGTAGTTGTCTGACTCAACAGTCTCATTATAAGCGAGCAAGTCAGGATCATAGACCACATCATATTTTGGAGCGCGGATGATATTGCCGCTTTCGTCGGTACCCCAAATGCGGGCTTCGATGCTGTTGGGACCAACGGCATTGTTAATTTCTGAATTGGGCACTGCAAGAGTCCATACGGTTTTTTCTGCATTAGAAGTCATGGATGTGAAATCCACCCAACCGGCGTTTCCTCTGCTGAAGCCGGATTTGCCCTCGCCTCCTGTAAGAGTGACCGGAGCGGTGAAGGTGATTACAAGATTGTCGCCTCTATTCAATACGCTTCCGGGTGCCGGCTCGATTGATTCAATGTTGACATCGCTGAATTTGATTGCGGCAGTGGCTCCGGAGAACACTGCTGAATAAACAGGACTGTTCTCGAACTCTACCTTGGAACCAGGATTTATATAAGTGGCATAACCCACAACTTTGAGCACATAGTCGCGATCCTCATAGAGTTTATATCCGTCAATACTGTAGATATTCTTTTCGAAGAGGCCATTTCCGGATGCCGCAGGCAGAATGTCGTAGGTGGTCCATACAGCTTCTGCAGTGGCATAATCTTCTTCCTCTTTCCCAGTGACGTCAAGTATTGCAAAATCCAAAGCCTCAGTGCTGGTCGGATTCACTCTAACCTTAAGTATTGCCTCGGGATCAATCAGAGCAATCTTGGTCTCGCTGTCCATAAGGTTATAGTCGATCTCCGTTCCATTCTCGCTCTGAGAGATCACAGCGGTTACTATGGCCAATTCCCCTTCTGCATTGGGGTCGAGATAGCCGTACCATTCATATTGGCGGGTAAACTCATCATTGAGGCTTTGACCATCATTGCCAGAAAGAGTCCCTTCGGGAAGTACGAAAGTATAAGTGCCGTTGGGACGGGTATTCATCTTCTCGAAGGTTATTCTAAAGATCTTGTTCTCATATTGAGTGTCAGTAGAGGGTGCAAAACTCTCCGGGTAAATTTTCTGTTCTTCAGAGTCCTCATTTGTATAACTTAGATAGGGACCTTTTTCAGGGTCATTTACCACATCCTCAACAATTGAAAGCTCATAATCCAGATTTTGGAAAGATATTGTGAAGGCCCATTCGTCTAAGTCGCTGGGTATTTCATGCGAAGAGGGATCAATGTTATAGACCTCGAAGTAGGATATGCCTCCAGTGTTCAGGATTTTAAATGGGAGAGTGAAGGCGTTGTTGGTTACGCTGGCATCTCCCGGACTGTTGTTATTATCGTATAAGCAATTTGCCGGGAAATCGAGATAGTATGAGCCGGGAGAAAGTTCACCACCATCTGCAAGAGTGCCGATATTATAGTCGTCCATAGTCGGATCGTACCAGTCAGTGGCATATTGGAAAGTTGCCGAACTAATTTCTACACCTGCGGCATTCTTGATTGGAATTGTAGTATTCCACAAGATCATACCGTTAATCCCATTCAATGTGCATTGAAATTCAATTTGAGGTTGCGGAGTGTGCAGGGTCATCAAATCCGCAGGGCTTGTCTTTGTGATCACCGGGTCATACGCCACGGGTGCGGCGTAGGCATTCGCCGCCACAAATAGCGCTGTGGCTGTAATCACTGTCTTTAAAGTAGCAGATAGTTTCATAATTAAAAAGTATTATTGATTAGTCGTTTGTTTTGGGAATATTATCGGCCTCGCCCTATGAGCGCGACGGATTCAGATAAAGGCAACTCATCATTGATGGGAATGGACCTTAACGAGAGATTGAATGTCTATTATTAAAAAGGATAATTAATCCCGGCTAATAATCTTAACTCGGCAGCTTTTCAAAATTGTAATGATCGAGCTGATTTACACTTAAAAGGTTTGTAGAATTTATTACTAATTGTAAAGAGCTGATTTTAACTAACATCCATTACAATGTGCAAATTTACAAAAAATTATTTAAAATGCAAGTTTTTAGACCATAAATTTAAGAAAGAGAGAAATATAGAGAAAATTTTGCCCTCTGGGCCGTCGGGTGTGGGCACAATTTAAGTCGGAAATCATTCGTTTTACAGTAAATGGTTAACTCTCCTTTACGGGTAACGTTGACAATGAATAAAGAATAGGATTATGGCAAAACAGGAATATATAGAAAAGAACCGTGCATGGCTTCAGGCCAAAGCGCAGGAACCGGGAGTGAAACCTCTCGATAAGGGGATATATTACAAGGAGATAAAGAAAGGGAAAGGAGGCCCGACGCCCAACCGTGGAAGCGTAGTTACGGCCCATTACGTCGGGAAGACCATCAACGGCAAGACTTTCGACAGTAGCCGTGGAGGGGTGGCCCCGGCTTTCCGTTTGCGCGACCTTATTCCAGGCTGGATAATCGCCCTTCAGCAGATGCATGTCGGCGACCGTTGGGAGGTATATATCCCTGCCGAGCAAGCCTACGGGAAGATGAATCAGCCCGGCATCCCCGGTGGTTCCACTCTCATCTTCGACATCGAATTGTTAGGGATAGCATAATGTGTGGAGGAAGAGGATAAAAAAATCAAATAATTTTTAGTTTTCCCGAACTTTTTTCTCTCCCTTGCGTTATAATAGATGAAAAGTAAATCGTTTCATGATGTTAGGTTAGTTTAAAAGTAT
>CAZXGU010000087.1:0-12813 GCA_964640375.1 uncultured Sangeribacter sp.
CTCAGTTACTTTTACAAATTTTTTTATTAACCGAATGTGCAGCCCTGCAAGTGCAGAATAAATATTATGCCGCTGACATTCAAAAAATCAAAAAAAGATGCCAAGATCAGTAAATCACGTTGCCTCAAGAGCAAAAAGAAAAAAGATTCTTAAACTCACCCGCGGTTATTACGGAAGCCGTCGCAATGTATGGACCGTTGCTAAGAACACCTGGGAAAAGGGTCTGACCTACGCTTATCGCGACCGTAAGCAGAAAAAGCGCAACTTCCGCGCTCTCTGGATTCAGAGAATCAACGCTGCTGCCCGCATGGAGGATCTTTCTTACTCTAAGCTCATGGGCCTCATTCATAAAGCCGGTATCGAGATCAACCGCAAGGTGCTCGCCGACCTCGCTATGAATAATCCCGAAGCCTTCAAGGCTATCGTGGACAAAGTGAAGAAGTAATTCGCTTCCTCGAAATGAAGATAAAAAGGAGCTGTAATTGTCACAGCTCCTTTTATTTTCTTGCTCTCTCCCCTCTGAAGACAAGTGAATTTTTACTCAGTACTTATATTCCTATTCTTATCTCCATCTTTTTTCAAATTCACTGCGATAGGAGGCACCGAGAGGTAATATTGCCGTAAGGATTGGACCTGAAAGTTGCGAACAATGAGGAGCCATCTCCACTGTGGAGTTGTCGAATGTAGTGACGTGTTTCAAGTTCACTATATACGACTTGTGGATTCTGATAAAATCTGCTTCCGGAAGAATGTCAAGAAGTGCCTTGATCGTGACACGCGAGATGATGCGGCGGTCGATGCAGTGAATCTTGACATAGTCTTTCATCCCTTCAATATAAACAATCTCAGAAGGATTAAGGCGGATGTTATGTCGGTCGGTGCGCACTGTTATAGACTCCGCTTGAGGAATGGCAGAAAGAGCACGTTCCACTGCTTTTGAGAAGCGCAACGCCGAAATGGGTTTGAGAAGATAGTCAATCGCGCCGAGCTCATACGATTGAACAGCATATTCTGAATGGGCTGAAGTGAAGATGATGTGGGTCTTCTCTTGTTGAAGGATAGCTATATCTATACTTGATAACCCCTGCATCTCAATATTAAAGAATATGAGATCTATAGAGTTATGTCCCAGCCATTCCTTCGCTTTCTCAACCGAAGGAAACGAAGCACGGAGTGATAGCTCGGGAGTGCGAGCCACCAATTTTGCCATATCTAATAGTGCGCCTGCATCATCATCGATGATGATGCAGCTCAATTGATTCCTTTTGGCTGTTCCCTTTTTAGAGTTGAGTATCTTACCAATCATTTCCTATGTTTTGTTGGCGTAAATTTAGTAAAAAGCAAGGGTGGTAATCTATAAATGCGACCAATGATTTTAAAAATGCGACAAACCAAATCGTGAGGAAATAAAAAAGCGGTAATTTTGCAGTCACAAATATGATGCATCGCAGAGTTCTGGGCTTATCTAAAATAAATTTGAATAAATGAAAACTAAACTACTTCTTTTTTTGCTTCTTGCATCCGTATGGGGAATAGCGTCGGGAGCAGAATATTCCGATGCCAACTTCAAGTATGCTTACAACAAAACCAAGAATTTCGCTCGTGTTGAGAACACCATTAAAAAGACGGCCACTTCACTTACGATTCCATCTAAAATCACTGTGAATGGTGTCTCTTATCCGGTGACTCAGATTGGGGCTTATGCCCTTTCGGATCTGTCAAAGTTAAAGAGCGTGACGATTCCGTCGTCGGTGACAGAAATCCAGGAGGGAGCGTTCAGCAATTGCTTTGAATTGCGTTCTGTAACTATTCCTTCAAAGGTGACGACCATAGCTCCTTGGTGTTTTTCCATGTGTCTGAAGCTCTCGGAGGTAAGCCTTCCAAAGAATCTTGTGAGCGTAGGGGAAGGGGCATTCGCATATTGCGGGGAACTTGAGACTATCAATTGGCCCTCAACGCTTGAGAAAGTGGCAGACCATGGTTTTTATTGCACCAAACTGCCCAAGCTCGTTGAATTGCCGGCAAAGCTTGTTGAGATAGGGAAGGAGGGATTCTGCAATACTGAGGTTGAATATTTCCGACTTCCCGCCACGATGAAGACGATAGGGGAGCGCGCCTTTGCGGATAATCATTTGATGACTGCCATAGAGTTTCCAAATAGTGTGACTAAGATAGGCAATGATGCTTTGTTCGGTTGCGTAGTGTTGACTTGGTTTAAAATGCCGACCTCGATTGGGTCGCTGGGCGAGGGATTGTTGGAACGTTGCGACAAACTGAATCAGGTAGAGTGGTCGCCCAATTTGACCACTGTTCCAAAACGTACATTTTTCCAATGCTATGAGTTGGAATGGATCACGCTTTCCGATAATGTCACCAGCATTGGTGAGGACGCTTTCGGTGAATGTGGAATGTTGAAGGAATTCCATTTCCCAACTCAGCTGAAGACTATTGGAGTATCCGCATTTGAAGGGGCCCGTTTAGAAAATATAGTTTTGCCGCAAGGAGTGACAACCATTGGGGCTGATGCTTTCAATTCTAATTATTATGCTGAGGTGGTTCATCTTCCCTCGTCAGTAACCTCGATTGGGGCGAGAGCCTTTAATAATATGCCTCATATAAAAACAGTGGTAGCGGATGGTGTAACCCCTCCATCTTTAGGTGCAAATGGTTTCCATGACTACACCTATGCCGCGGCCAGTCTGCAAGTGCCATTGCAATCTACGCAGGCTTATAAGACAGCTGCGGAATGGCGCAATTTCCAATTTATCAATGATGATACCACAGGAATCTTGGATTTGGAGATGAAACCCGAAGAGGAGAAGACACTGCTATATGATTTGCAGGGACAACCTGTGAATGGGAAGGCTTCGGGAATAGTTGTGGACCCGGCGGCAAGAAAGCTAAGGTATGTAAGATAATTTTTCGGAAAATTTTTGCTTAGGGTCTTGCATAATCAAACTATATGCTTTATCTTTGTGTTGTAATAAAAGGAGATGAAGATTTACCACATCAAAGAAAATTGGGAAACTCATCAAATTTAAACGAATACCGAGACTAACTTGTAGGTTGATGGCGGGCCCCACATCCTTCGGGGTGTTGACCTCGGTCGCAGGCGGATTACAAAGATTTGCAAGTCCTCAAATCCTGTCAGTCGGAGTTTCGTCACAATACTTTGATGTGGGCCTTATAAAGAGTCGGAAGGTGAAAGCTCCGACTCTTTCTGCTTTTTTGCAGTAACCTATTTAGTTTCGTTTATGAACTCATTTTAACCGTTGGTGAAAGTTTGAATGAGCTCTATAGGAGATGATAAAACCCAAAATATAAAAAGAAAAAGATGTTAGACGTAAAGCAAACTTTGCTCGACCGCACAAGCGTGCGTCGATATGAGAGAGAACCCATCACTGATGAGCAGATGGAATTTATCTATGATGCTATCCGCAATTGCCCAAATTCATATAATGGCCAACAATATTCGGTGATTGATATTGACGACCAGACTCTAAAGGAGCAACTATATGAACTGACCGGCCAGAAGCAGATCAAGACTTGCAATCGTTTCCTTGTATTCCTTTCCGACTTCAATCAGATACGTGCATTGGCCGAAAAGAAGGGTTTGGATTGGCCTGAATTGGAAAACACGATGGATGGTGTGTTGCTCGGCACAATAGATGCTTCTTTGGCGATGATGAGCGCAGTTGTAGCTGCCGAGGCTCTTGGTTTAGGTTCAAACTGTATAGGCTATCTGCGCACGGTTGATCCTGCGAAGGTTGCTGAGATGCTTAAATTGCCGAAGGGTGTGTTTGTAGTTTGCGGCTTGGCAATAGGTGTGCCTCGCGAGCATCCTGATTTGAAGCCTAAGAAACCTATTTCTGTAATGGTTTCGAAAAACTGTTATAATCAAGATAGAGAGAAGATGGTCGATGAATTGGAAAAATATGATGAAATTGTAAAGGAATACAATGCTCATCGTTCGGGAGGCACCACCACCAACGACTGGGTAAGCCACATCCTCGACTACTATCGTCACGTCCTCGACTACCGCATCCTCGATTATCTCCGCGACCAAGGCTACGATGTAAAGAAATAAAATGGCGTAGTAAGCAAACTATACCAAGAAAACTGCAGCAAGAAAACTGTAGCAGGGAAACTGTAGCAGGGAAACAGTAGCAGGGAAACAGTAGCAGGGAAACAGTAGCAGGGAAACAGTAGCAAGAAAACTAATGTCCTCGAAGAGGACAGACCATAACGAACCCCGGCATAAGGTTGATGGGCCGAAAGGCACCTCAACCGTGCCGGGGTATTTGCTGAAAAGAGGTGCTATCAGCTTCGGAGAAGCTGCACATCTGAGCCTCCACCTAATTAAAACTTCCCAACTCACCGAATGGAGAGAGATATTTATTTGTTTATTCAGATTAAATAATATAAATTTGCACCAATAACCCTTGAAAACGTGAGAAAAGGGCAATGGTTTAGTCTTGAAAACGTGAGAAAAGGGCAATGGTTTGGTCTTGAAAACGTGAATATTTATATGAAACGAAAGATATACAATAAGTTAGTAGAGTGGAAGAATCGTAATGGTGCTACTGCCCTCTTGGTTAAAGGCGCAAGACGAGTTGGAAAAAGTTATATCGTGGAAGAATTTGGTAAGACTCATTATAAGTCTTATATCAAAGTCGACTTTAATGACATATCAGAAGAAAACCTTAAATTAATACTTAATACTCTTCATGATAGGGATCGATTGTTTACATATCTTCAACTACTTTATAAGACTACTCTTTACGAGCGGAATTCTTTGATTATATTCGATGAAGTTCAGGAATGTCCTAAAGTTAGAGCCGCAATTAAATACCTGGTGGCTGATGGAAGATATGATTATATTGAAACGGGTTCACTAATGTCAATTAGAAAAAATACAAAAAATATTGTCATCCCTTCCGAAGAGGAGCATCTTGACATGTTTCCTATGGATTTTGAAGAATATCTTTGGGCAGTGGGTGAGGATAAATTGGTAGATTTTATAAAAGAGTGTTATGCCCATAGATTGACTCTACCAGATGCATTCCATAGAAAGGCATTACAACTATTCAAAGAGTATATGGTGATAGGAGGAATGCCTCAGGTGGTAAAAGCATATATCTCAACAAGAGATTTTAACATTGCAGATAAAGAAAAGCAAACAATTTTGACATTGTACCGAGGAGATATTGCTAAACACGCAGGGGCATATACCTTCAAAGTAGAAAGCATCTTTGACTCGATTCCTTCTCAGCTATCCAAACATGAGAAAAGATTTCGTTTGTCTGCTCTCTCCGAGACAGCTCGAATGAGGGAATATGTGGAGCCTTTTACTTGGCTTCAAGATGCTCGTTTTGTTAATCTTTGTTTTAATAGTACTGAGCCGAGCGTGGGACTTGAAATTAATGCTGATAGAACCCTTCTAAAGTGTTATATGGGAGATACAGGCTTGCTTTATGCCCTGGCATTTTCGAGCATAGAAGAAAAAAATGAGGTGTATAGGAAGATTATTTTGGGTAAGTTGGCAATAAATAATGGTATGTTTATGGAGAATATTGTAGCTCAGATGTTGGCTGCCAATATGCATAAACTTTTCTTTTATTCTAACCCAGACCGGGAAGAAAAGGATAATAGAATGGAGTTGGATTTCTTAGTGCCTAAAAGCAATATAACCAATCAACACAATATTAACTTCATCGAAGTGAAATCAGGAAATAGATATGTCTTAACTTCTTTAGAGAAAGCAATGAGGAAATATAATAGAGAGCTTAATCAAGCCTTTGTGTTACATCCCGGAAACTTGAAAGAGGAAGATTATATTCTTTACTTGCCTGTTTATATGACACATCTACTTTAAAATGAAAATGTGCCAACTCACTGAATAGAAATGCACCAATCCATTTAATGAAGAGATAAATTAATAAAGATTGAATGATTCAAGTTTCTTAGGGGTATTAAAAACTCACAATTTGTTGGTTTCTACTTTTTGCTCGCAGAATTTAAAAGAAACATCCCTGAGGATTCACAGAACTCTTTTTACAAATATAATTGGCTTTTGGAATTGAAAACTTTCGTTTTTGGAATTATCCCAGAAAGAGACTATTTTTTAGAATCTTTCTGAAGAGATTCTAAAAAGCTTGGCTTTTAGTTTGATCATTATTAAATTAAGAGTTCTGTGACCGTACTGGGAATGTTCTTTTTCCTTATGCGAGCACCCTTTAAACTTAAATTTAAACAATATAATTATACACACCTCCACCTATTGATAGTGCATCAAAGTGTATTCTCTTTTGAAAAGTGTAGTTTTGGAGGGTTAAAATCTTTTGAAAAGTGTAGTTTTTGATAGTCAAAATCTTTTGAAAAGTGTAGTTTTGAAGGGTCGAAATCTTTTGAAAAGTGTAGTTTTAGAGGGTCGAAATCTTTTGAAAAGTGTAGTTGGGCTTGTTTAAATCATTATAAATTAGTATTTTTGCTTTCTAAAACTTCTGGACTATGTTAAAGAGGAAAATTGCTAAAGAAATAGAGGATCATCTCTCGTCTAATTCTGATAAAATAATGATTATTGAGGGTGCACGACAAATAGGTAAGTCGTATATAATTCGTGCTGTTGGTACGTCTCATTATAAGAATTTCATAGAGTTAAACTTTGTAAAAGATGATGAGGGGCCGCAGTTGTTTAAGAACGTGCATTCGGTAGAAGATTTCTATCTGGCTCTGGGGAGTGTGTATGGAAATAAGTTGGGAAATTTTTCAGATACCTTAATATTACTTGATGAAATCCAGCATTATCCACAGTATCTGACATTACTGAAATTCCTACGAGAGGATCATCGCTTTAGGTATATTGCCAGTGGCAGTTTATTAGGTTTAGCATTACGAACCACTACCTCCATACCCATAGGAAGTATCATATTAAAGAAAATGTATCCGTTGGATTTTGAAGAATTTCTACACGCTAATGGAGTTGGAGAAGAGGCAGTGGCCGCAATGCGAAAAAAGTTTGAAAACGGAGAGGGATTAGAGGAAGGTCTCCATAACCATCTGCTAAATCTATTTAAACGTTATTTGCTTGTTGGAGGAATGCCTGATGCAGTAAATGAATATCTTGCAACCCATAATATCCTTAGGGTTAGAGAAGTTCAGGACGCCATAAGGATTTTGTATGGGGATGATGCTTCTAAGTATGAAAATGATAACGGTAAGGCTTTGCTTATTCGCCGAATCTACGATATGATTCCATCACAAATGGAAAATAAAAAGAAAAGAATCGTGGTTAAAGATATACGCGACAAGAAGGGAGATAGATTTGATAATTATCAGGATGAGTTTGAGTATCTAATTTCCTCAGGCACAGCATTGGATGTCAACGCTATCACCAATCCTCGTTATCCATTGGCTGAATCTATGAGGAAAAACCTCCTGAAGCTTTATCTGAATGATATAGGGTTATTAACCGGTCAGTTATACGGAAATAATATTCAACCGGTGTTGAACGATTATAAAAGTATTAACCTGGGATCAGTCTATGAGAGTGTGGTGGCACAAGAACTTAAGGCACATGATCACCGCCTTTTTTATTATGATAATCGTCAGAAAGGAGAAGTGGATTTCCTTATTGATAATCATTCACGGATATCTGTAATGCCAGTGGAGGTAAAATCTGGTAAAGACTATACTGTTCATAGTGCATTGAACAGACTATTAGAGAATCCTGAATATAATATAGATTCAGGAGTGGTTCTTTCAAACGAAAGAGAGGTCAAGACTATTGGTAAAGTGACGTATATGCCGATTTACTATGTAATGTTTCTTGATAATCCTAAGCCAACTGAGAAGGAAATATATTTCTAAGACCCAAGTAAAGAAATATATTAGTGATAATAAAATCGTATTATATGAAAATTCTTAAAATTTTATTGATGGCTTTTTGCGGGGTTGTGGTTTCGCTATCGTCGTGCAGCCAAAACAAAAAATCTGAAACTATGGAAAAGGAGAGTAAAAACCAGAACGCAATTGTATGCTATTTCTCGGCTACGGGTACTACCGAGGCGGCTGCTAAGCGCGTTGCAGAAATTACGGGAGCTGAGATTTATGAAATCGTGCCTGAAAAGCTCTATACTCCGGAAGATCTTGACTGGACCGACAGTTTGAGCCGTAGTTCAGTGGAGATGCACGACCGTTCTTCGCGCCCGGCTTTGAAGGATTCAGTAGTTGATTTGTCGGCCTATTCAGTGGTTTACCTCGGTTATCCCAACTGGTGGAATACTCATCCCACAATCATCAACACATTCATCGAAAATAATAATCTGCAAGGAAAGACCATCATACCTTTCATGACCTCCGGAGGCAGCGATATCGCCAACAGCGAGAAGGAGCTTAAGGAACAATATCCAAACCTCACATTTGGCAATGGTCTGCTTATGAATGGTAAGTCGGACAATGAAATCAAAGAATGGGTAAAACAATATGAATGAGAAAAGTATTACACTGGTTTCAGTGAGATAAATGATAAAAAAACGGAGCGAGGCCTCGACCTCAGCTCCGTTTTTGTCGCGATAGCATTTTTTTAGTATTTTTCCGGCAATGTCTGCGATAATTGACGATAGGATTTTTAATCCATTACAATATAAGCTTTGTAGCTTGGTTATTAATACGAATAAAATATACACATCCCGGCACAAGGTTTTCAATGGTTATCGTGGGGAAAGTGGCTGTTATGGTTCTGATAATATGTCCGGCCTCTGAATAGATTGTGATTTCATCATTCTCCATGAGACCCTTTACCAGCACTGTAGAAGAATTTTTAATCATCACTTCCACACCATTACTTTCAATTGCATCTATGCCGGTAGTGGCGTCAAGAATATTGACTTCTCCTTTGAAACGAGGTGTTATTTCGAGTGTAGAGTGTTGGATCATCTCAGGAGTTTGAATCTCCGCCTCTGTTATGTCTAATGGTGCTCCATTGAATTTCACTTCTTCGGGTTCCCACCATTCATCAAGCTCTAAAGCCACCACAGCCTTCTCTCCATGATTCACTCTTAGTTTTGCAGTAAAACCGTTGGTGATACTTACAGTTAAAAGATGATAATCTTCACTCGGAACGGGATCAGGGTCGTTCTCTTCAATTTCCGCAATATTTTTGAATAGATTCCATGGAGTTGTCGTCATGAAGACTTCACGAGAACCTTTGGGGATTTCAAGGGTTGCAGAGGAATAGACATCAGAGGAGAAGACGTCTATTGAGGTGGTAATCGGCTGGGTAGAAAGATATGTTATTTTTTCTAAATCACACCCGGAAAAAACGAATTGCCCTATATGGACTAAGGATTTAGGAAGAATAATCTCTTTTAATGAAACACAGTCAATAAAAGTGCCATATTCTATTACAGATAGAGAATTTGGTAGGTTGACCACAGAAAGATCTTTACACCCGCAGAAAGAAAGCTCCTTAATTCTATCAAGAGTATCAGGTAAAGTGATTTTTTTTAAAGAGGGAGCATCTTCAAAGGCATATTTCCCTATGCTTGTAACCGGGAATGTTTGTCCGGTTTGATCCTCGATAAACGAAGGAATTTCAATTATTTCTAATCCTTTATTCCGGTTGTAGGTATAAACTTCTGCCTGGTCATACTGATAAGTGTAGTAGATGTCGTCTTCTATTTCTTGACTAAAGAAATAACACCATGGCATTGTATGCATGAAATTTGTCTTACCTGCTTCGGGAATTTCTAAAATACAGGTTATGTATGTGGTATTATCAAAGACATAAGGACGACCTTCTACGGGAGTGGTAGCATTATAACAAATCCTTTTTAACGGACAATTCTCAAAAACTTTTCCTTCTAATATTTCAAGAGTATCAGGAAAAACCACTAAAGACAATGAGGTGCACCCACTAAATACATAGCCACCCAGTTTATTAAGTGTCTTAGGTAAAACTACCTCCTTAATAGAAGAACAATCTCTAAATGCAGAAAACCAAATTGTCTTAAGTGAAGTTGGCAGATCTATTTCCTCAAGGGAAGAACATCCATAAAAGGCTCCGTCAGAGATCGTCTCAAGCGATTTCGATAAATCAACCTTCAAAAGCGAAGTGCAGTTATGGAAAGCATAGCCTTCAATATCAATAAGTCCTTCAGGCAAAGTAACGGTTTTAAGCGATTTACAGTCTTGAAAGGCACGTGCCTGAATTGATGTAACAACGTATCTTTCACCATCTTCTCTTTCTATCTCTTTAGGTACTATCACGTTTACCGGATTCCCTTCATATCCTGAAACAGATGCTTTTCCTTCATCAAAATACTGATATTTTAATTTAAAAGAATTATCCTCACCGCCAATTTCAATAATATTTTTGAATAGATTCCATGGAGAAGTGGCTATGAAATTATCCATTGTTCCTTCCGGAATGGATAAAGTTGCATTCTCAAAAGCATTTTGGTTAAATATATTTTCATTGCAAGAAAGTGGAGAATCACTCAAATAAGTAACGTTACGAATATGATAAGAATCAAAGGCTTCACGTCCTATTCTTTCAACAGAAGAAGGAATAGTCAAAGAAATCAGAATACAATCGAATGCCTCATTCCCAATCTCTTTTACCGATGGGGGCAAAACCACCTCTAATGTGTTATAGCTGCTTTGGAAAGCGCATGTGCCAATTGATTCCAAGGAATCGGGAAATGTAATGCTTTTTAGATGGCAATTAAAAAGGCATAAGTATCTATTTTGGTCAGATTTGCCGGAAGGGTAACCTTAGTTAAGGCATTACATCCGGCAAATAGGAATTTTTCAATAACAGTGATAGACTTAGGGATATCAATTTTTTCCAGACCACGGCAAGATGAAAACGCCCCTTCTTTAAGGGAATTTAGAGATTCCGGCAATGTAATTTCTTTTAAAGACACACATTGTAAAAAGGCGAATTCTCCTATATGTTCTAAATTTTCCGGTAAATGTATGTTTTTTAAAGAGTCGCAATTTGAAAAGGCTCGTGTCTCTATTCGTAACAAAGATGCCGGTAAAGATATGGTGTGCAAAGATGTACATTGCGCAAAGGCGCTTTCTCCTATAATGGTTACTGTAGATGGAATCGTAATCGAAGTGATGAATGATGCGCCTTGAAAAGCGTTTGGTCCGATCTTAGTCACGTTACATAGGTTCCCTTCATTATCTGTTACTGTTTCAGGAATATTAATCTCATGAACAAACGGATTGGTGACAAAACCTGTGACAGTGGCTTGATCGTTTGAAAATTTGTATATTAAATCTGGATTAGAATCATGATTATAAAAATAGCACCAGGGCACAATTTTCATAAAAATTTCTCTATTATTATCCGTATCTACAAACAGAGCCTCCTTATAAGTAGCCTCGTCAAAGAGATTACTATGAGCTGTAATAGGGTCAATTGTGTTATATTCTATTTTGGAGAGGGGACATCCAGTAAACACTTTATCTCCGACTGATTGTAAAGAACACGGCAATGTCACCGACTGAAGAGATTTACAGTCGGTAAAAGCATTATTTCCTATAGAGATAAGGGATTCGGGTAGAGAAACAGATTCTATTGATTCACAGTTTCTAAAGGTCTCCTCTCCTATCTTCTCCAAAGATTCGTTGAATACTATTGATTGAATGGAGGCACAATTTAAAAACGCTTCCGTTTCTATTTCGATTAAATAGGTTGGCAATTCCAAGCGAGTTAGGGAAGTGCAATAAGAGAAGCCTCTTTCTTTAATCGATTTAAGTGACAACGGGAGATTAATTTCTTTTAACTCGTTGCAATTAGCAAATGTACATTTTGGGATTACAGTAAGGCCTTCAGGTAAAATTACTTTTTTCAAATAGTAATTGTCAAAGAAACAATAATCACCCATTTTTTTGATCGACTCCGGAATGGATATTTCTTCTAACCCCGATCTATAAAAAGCCCAACCATCTATCATATTTAATGATTGCGGAAGGTCTAAGGTCTTAAGTGAGCGGCAAAAATAAAACGCAGAGGCTCCGATTGTTGTTAGTTCCGCAGATAAATCCAGATCAGAAAGTTTATCACAGTTGCCAAAAGAATAGACACCAAGTCTTTTTATTTTATCACTCATCCTTAGTGTCTGTAAGGTTGAACACTCCCAGAAACAATTATCCCCAACTTCATCCACTATGTATTTTTTCCCCTCTTCATCTTCAATCTCTTGGGGTATTATCACATTTACAGGAGTTCCTTCATATCCGATTACGGAAGCGGTCAAGGTTTCTTGATTAAAGCGATATTTTAGGGTGTATTCATTCTCTTCTGCTAATACCGGTATTGTGCAGAATAGAAGTGTTAACAAGAATAAGATTCCAGTCTTATGTTTCATGCTATTGGGACTATTATATATAAATAAAAACATTTGATCCTGAATAAGTGAGTCAAATCCAAATAAGACCAATTGTGGCTATGGTTTTATAATATGTTGTCAACACATGGGCCTTGGAAATATTTAATTATTTTAAAATACAAAGATAGACTGAACCCCCGTGTTTTTATGAATTGGAAGAGTTAAATTATGTTAAGATAGTATGTTTTAAAGAATTAAAAATTCTATGTATGTGATACATTAGCTAAAATATCCCAATCTTTCGTTTGGTAAAGGCCTGCTTATGAATGGTAAGTCGGACAATGAAATCAAAGAATGGGTAAAACAATATGAATGAGAAAAGTATTACACTGGTTTCAGTGAGATAAATGATAAAAAAACGGAGCGAGGCCTCGACCTCAGCTCCGTTTTTGTCGCGATAGCATTGTTT
>CAZXGU010000088.1:0-12781 GCA_964640375.1 uncultured Sangeribacter sp.
TATGACGGCAAGATGCACCCGGTTGACTCAAATGAAATTTCTTTCCGTCTTGCAGGTCGTAACGCTTTCTCGCAAGCATTCCGCGAGGCTAATCCGAAGATCCTTGAACCGATCTATGATGTGGAAGTGTTGACTCCGAGCGATTCCATGGGCGATGTGATGAGCGATCTCCAGGGTCGCCGTGGTATAATCATGGGAATGGAGTCGGAACATGGTCTGGAAAAGATTAATGCGAAAGTGCCTTTGAAGGAAATGGCTTCTTATTCCACATCTCTCAGCTCAATCACCGGAGGCCGAAGCGGCTTCACCATGGAATTCGCGTCCTACGAACTCGTGCCCGGCGATGTGCAGGAGAAACTCCTCAAGGAATATGCAGCTTCGCAGAATGAGGATTAACTCGCTCATTTCAGATTGATTCAACCCGATATCAAAAGATAACTATTGTATATATCCCAACCTCTAATTTTCAATTTTATATTGGGTAGGGTTCCGGCCACAATGGCCGGGACCCTCTTTTTTGTTTGCTCTTGAAAAAAGAATTGGCTAATTTTGCATTCAGATTTTCTCCGCAAAGTTTCGGAGATCAGTTATCGGGTGATTAAAATCACATTAAAATGCAAAAAGAAAACACTAATTCTACCCAATCTGCTGCAACGAAGAATGAAAATAAATCCGAGAAACTTTGGAACAGCAACTATATCAAGGTTATGATAAGCAATTTTATGCTTTTCTTCGCCTTTTATCTTCTCACTCCCCTGCTCCCGATTTATCTTGACGAACAGTTCAAAGCCGATAAAGACACTATCGGGCTGGTGCTGTCGGGTTATGTTATTGCAACTTTTCTTGTGCGTCCGTTCAGCGGATTCATCGTGGATAGCTTTGACCGCAAGAAGGTGTTGATGTTATGTTTTTTCTTCTTCATCCTCTGTTTCAGCGGCTACATCGGGGCAGGCACGCTGCTGATGTTCGCTATTATAAGAACCTTTCACGGCCTTCCATTTGGGGCAGCAACCGTGGCAAATTCCACTGTGGCAATAGATGTGCTTCCATCTTCCCGCAGGAATGAGGGAATTGGCTTCTACGGACTTAGCAATAACTTGGCAATGGCTATAGCGCCCTCTGCCGGAATATATATTTATAATGCCACAGGCAATTTCCCCTTGCTCTTCTGGCTCTCTTTAGGCATAGCGCTGATTGGATTTATATGCTCCACATCCGTAAAGCTGCGGAAACGCGAAACTGTGAAAAATAAGCCTAAACTCGACCTTGATCATTTCTTCCTCACGCGAGCATGGCTTATGGCTCTTAATATATCTCTTTTTGGGCTCTGCTGGGGCGTTCTGAGCAACTATGTGGCTATATACGGTCAGAAGGAGCTGGGAATCACTGATGGCACCGGTATCTTTTTTGCTATCCTCTCTGCAGGTCTGGTTTTATCACGTCTCACGGGAAGAAAAGCTCTCCGCAAAGATAAATTGACACAAAACTGTGCCCAAGGTGTGGCTCTTTCCACACTTGGCTTCCTGCTCTTTGCATTGGCAATTAATGAATGGACCTATTATTTTTCAGCTTTACTGATAGGATTGGGAAATGGACGGATGTATCCTGCATTCCTGAATATGTTTATAAAAGTGGCAAGAAACGACCAGCGTGGAACAGCTAATTCATCTATTCTCATTTCATGGGATTTGGGAATGGGAATCGGCATTCTCTTAGGCGGATTCATAGCTGAATACATCTCCTTCTCAGCCGCATTCTGGGTAACAGCTGCTATGCAAGTGGCAGGCACAATAATCTATCTCCTTTTCACACGCAAATTCTTCCAGCAACGACGACTGGTTTAAAATATTTAGGAGATGGGGGCTTTAACCCGGATAAAAAATATATAGGAGAGTCTGTGTTAAAGGGATTCAACCTTTTCAAATATCAAATGTTTTTATAGTAGATATTAAAAACAAAATACTATGGAAACATTTGATTCATTGAAACCGCAAGATCCGGTTTCCGTAACAATTTGGGGTCCTGAAGATTCCCGTCTTTATCAATCCACCAACACGGGGTATCATTCAGTGGAAGAGGCAGTGCGTATTGCTGTCGCAAATGCCGGATTAATAGTAAATCCTGAAGATTGCGTTTTTGAGGTTCGCAACGACGACACTCTTGTCTCTCACAAATACCGTTACAATGCCCACGGCAATCTGGTATTGATTGTTTGATAATTAATACTATTCTAAAAGAAATAATCTCCGCTTCCTGCAAATGCTAAAGGAAGCGGAGATTTTTTTGAGCCCTAATCATGATTCACTTTAACAGGAAAAGTATTAACTTTGCAGAATAAAATTATTATACTCTCTACTTCCCCATTCTTATTAATTCATTATTGCATTGCAACAACACATAAACCCACACATTTAGCTTATTACCAACGCATTCGCGACTATTTTGCCTCTTTAAAAATATCTATCTGAATGTTGTGTAAATGTTGAGAAAATGCTATCTTTGTGTTACTATTTTGTTACCCGAATCTTCTTTCTGACGCGAGTAAATAAAATTGCAAAATAACTACATCATTTGTCACTTATCAAATTCTAACCAAATGGCATCTGCACAAAAAGAACCCGTAAGGCTTCGCACCAAGAAGCTTGCCAACGGAAACGAGTCGCTTTACCTCGACATCTATATAAACGGTAAACGCAACTATGAATTCCTTCGCCTCTACCTTATTCCGGAAAAATCCAAAGACGACAAGCAACGCAATCGGGAAACACTTACTCTTGCCAATTCTATAAAGCAAAAGAAAATTCTCGACATCCAGCTTGGGGAATTTGGTCTTAAGAAAAAGACAAAAAAGAAAATCCTCTTCTTTGACTACTTTGTCTCTGTAATGGACGAACGAAAAAAGAAAGCATCATTGGGAAATTATGTGGTATGGCAAAGTGTCCTAAATCGATTGAAGGCTTACGAGAAACGGCAAAACATTACATTCGACCAAATTGATTCCGCATGGCTAAAAGGATTTTTGAAATTTCTTCAGAATGATGCATTCGCTGTTACCAAAGGCAACACTAAATCCCCTACAGGGAATTTAAGCGCCAATTCCTGCCATCTTTATTTCTCAAAACTACGCACTCTTCTGAATCAGGCTCTCGAAGATGGAATAATTGTTGAAGATCCCATGAGAGGGATAAAACTTCCTCCAACGGAGGAAAGCAAACGTGAATACCTTTCTATGGAGGAGGTTAAGACTCTCGTCAAAACCAGATGTGACGATGAAACTATAAAAAAAGCCTTCCTATTCTCATGTTTCACCGGCCTTCGCCGCTCCGACGTTGAAAAGCTGACATGGGGTGAACTCCAACAGTCCGATGGCCAACCGCGCTTAGTCTTCCGCCAAAAGAAAACCGGAGGTCAGGAATACCTCGACATCAATCCGCAGGCATTAGAGCTTTTAGGGGAGCGCGGGAATGCCGATGCAAAAGATAAGATTTTCCCGAAAATAAAGGCTCCTCAATATACCAATTATTCCCTCCAGGAATGGGCACGACGCGCCGGCATCGAAAAGCACATAACCTTCCATTCCGGTCGTCACACATTCGCCGTCATGATGCTCACACTCGGAACCGATATCTACACCGTAAGCAAACTGCTCGGACATAAAAACCTCCACACAACCGAAATCTATGCAAAGATCGTCGATTCCAAGAAACAGGCTGCCGTCAACAATATCCCCCGGCTCCTCTGATCTCACCGCGTCAATAACACTTCTGGCAAGCTCGCCTGTTGCTCACAGATGATTTAGGCACCTTCTTGACAGTATAGCTGCACCGGTTCAGTCCCGAACAATAAGGGTTGCTGTGATAGGCATACGCACCCGGACCGGTGCAGATATACACATAACCTGTCGTGGGCTTACCTCCACCCGATTTTCTCTTACTCCTTTTCTTACCGTCGGCCACGGATCCCGATAAGGCAATCATTACGGCCACAAGCAAACATACAATCCTATTCATATCTCAATATTAAGTTAATTCAATAATCACGTTCGTCTTCCAGATACCTCCTCCTGAACGCATCCAGCTCGCGCCGATGGAGGAGGTCATGGAAGTATCTGTAAAAATCACCGGGTCGCTCCCTCTTGATTCTCTGGAGCATATTGAGGTAATCAAACCCACATTCCGCCATTACCTCCGCATATCCATCCTCCCCGAACCGCATCACACCATAATCCCTCAATCTTTCACCCATTGATAAACCCTCAAATTCGTTCTCGTCAAACCATCCCTTATATCCTATGCTCTCTTCGCTCATAAAAACTAACTTCACTAATAATTTACAATTATTACTTTGTCTTCGCATAGAAAGTCCACCGGTACACATACCCTCCCTTTACAGTATCAGTGCCATAATAGGGTTTTAATCCTTTAGATGTCCCTATCATACTTACCTTTCCCGGGCGCACACCTTTAACAGTAATAGTTTGGCCGGAAGCAATATTATGAGCCTTCCCATTTATTTGCACGGTTATGGCCTGGTTAACATCATTGCGGATCTGAATCTCACTTTCATTCCTTAACTCCGTCAGCTCCCCTGCTTCCTGCAAAACACCTCCTACATTCTCCTGAAGTTCATCCACCACCTCAAGATATTTCGAGGAAACATAACCAAACTTTTTCCCATCAAGAGTCATGACCATGCAGAAGCCCTCAGAAAAAAGATCCGTGCCTGCCACAATCACCTCCTCTCCCTTACTCAATGTCCCATCAGAAGCATAATTTGTTCCCGGTCCATTTCTTATCGTTAACCTATTAGCTGTTACCTCCGCAATATAATATGAATTCGGATTTATCTTCGGTTCTGTCTCTGAATCCGGCCATTTTAACCACTCATAGAAATCCATATAAGAATCGCCAATGTCCGCTCCAAGCTCCTTAAATACAAAATAAATAACCTTACGGTTGATTCTCCCCTCCTCCCCGTGTTTTGTAAACCAATCACTAAATTCTTTGCGACTCAACTGTAGATTTTTTCCTTCACTAAGTATATCATAAATACCGTTTACTTTCTCAGGAGGTATCTCTTCTATTTTCTCAATGCCATAAGAAATAGAGGTTCTACCTTCTTTTAACGTTGTTTTTACCAGCTCCATCATTTCACCCAAAAAGGAATCCGGACTTTGGGAATCCATTTTAACAGGCTCCAATTCGCCTTCATAAATAATATTCCCATTTTTATCGTAGAATTCGATACTACTTACGCCCATTTTCGTACACGTTTTGTTAATCACAAAACAATATCTGGACTCCCAGTATGTTATATCCTGAATTGTTTGAGGACTTTCCCGAATACTCCGCATCCAAACAATATGTTCTCCCGGATTTGGTCCTTTTTCTATCTCAGAGCTTATGTATTCTACTTCCTGATCCTCTTCCCCCAAAAACAACCATTCCGCATGTAATTGCTGAATGAAGACAAGCATCATTAAAATTATACCTATTCGTTTCATCCCTCTCATATTAGATTTTTTATTGCATCCCCATTAATCTGTCATAATCCTCATCACTAACACACTGCAAGCAATAAGACGCAACATTATACGGAATTTCATTACTTAATACCCTATCTGCCCTTTCTTCCAAAAGTATCGGACACTTTCTGTCGATATGAATCTCTTTACACTCATCTAAATATACATATTTCCCTATTCCTCCAGTCTCCTCCTCCTTCTCATTATCGGTTTTGCTAATACACATTGAACAGGGATTCCTTGTAAAACTTACCTCCTCCTTATCCACCTTCTTCACGTCACCCGAACAATTTGCTAATCCCAGGCAATCCTCCCTTGCATGGTAAGCCTTTGCACCCGAACTGGTACAAATATACACCTCTCTTACATTCTCCGGAGTCGGTTTCTGCTTACAGGACACCAGCACAAACCCTAAAAATATAAAAACAAAATATCGCTTCATGAAACTATCGGATTAACTACTCCCCTTTTTTCAAAATCTCCAATAAAGCATCAATCTGCTTATCCTTCCTTTTCAGTTCAGAGATAAATTCTTCTCGTTGGCTCCGCATCTCTTCAAGAATAGATTGAAGATCCTTTGATGAAATTCCAGAGACGTCATTCATTAATCCTGCTCCCGGGCTATCTGATGCGTCAAAAAATGAAAAATTATGATCCGGAAAATTAGAAGCTAATTTCCTTAACATGTCTATCTTAGTTTTTGGGATTTTTTTTCCTTGTTCCCAGTTTTGTATTGTTCGAGACGATACACCAAGCCTCTCACTAAGCTCTTCTTGCGTATATCCTAACAAATCCCTAAGTTTTTGTATATCATTCATATCTATTACATTAACATTCTTTAACACGAAATATTTCACGAAATATTTCGTAATACAAACATTCTTTTTTAATTTTGCATCACTAAGTTACTAAATAACTCACAAATTATGAAAAATAACGCCCACAATCTTTCTGCGCTCGCCACCCTCAAGTCTCTTGAAATCGAGCAATCAGCATCCTTCCCCATTGAAAAGATGTTTGCCATCCGCACGGCCACAAGCAACGTCAATGCTATCCGAAACCAGAAATCCCTAACCACCAAAACCGACCGCGAAAAAGGTACCATTACAGTCACCCGAATCGCGTAACACCATTTTATTATGCCAACCTCCACCCTCATCGGCTACTCCTGCATCGCAGCCGGCATTCTCGCCCTCCTGATTATCACCCTCTGCATCGACCCGGTGATAGCAGCCTTCTTCGCCTCCCTCTTCCTAATCGGTATAGGAATAGTCTTCCTCTCCCGATCAGAAAGCAATAGTAAGCACAACAACGAAAAATCCAATCCTTATGAATGAAATAGCTAAAAGGCTCGAAAGAATTGAAGCCCTCCTCTCCACAACCATCCGCGACGTCCTCAACGTCCGCGAAGTGGCCTTCTTCCTCGGAAAATCCGAAAGCCACATCCGTCACCTCGCCGCCGACCGCCGAATCCCCCATTACAAGAACGACCGCGGGCAGCTCGCATTCAAAAAATCCGAAATAGAAGAATGGCAGCTCGGAACCAAAGTGATGACCACTGACGAAATCGACATCCGTGCCGAAACCTATCTCGCCACAAGAAGAATATGAAACCAATCCGCAAGAACCAGCCTCCTCCCCAATGCCACGACTGCTCTCATTCCATCCGCTCCCTCAACGGCCTCTACTGCCGACACACAAAGCGATACGTGGAATACGACCCCTCCCCTCGCTGCAATCTTCAACCCAATAAATAACCTCCAAAACCAATCAGCAATGAAAGCCTTTCACATACTTCTCACCCTCCTCCTCTACATCCTCTTCTCCGTGGCGCTCTTCGCCATATTCTCTCAGCCCGACGACAATTCACCAACTTGGCTGGCCGACTTCCTCCGCTCCAAGTTTCTCGGTGCCCTCTGCGCCTTAGCCGCTTGGGCTATCAACCGCTACCTCTCCCGAAAATATCATAAAACAATATTCTCTACCGCCCATGCCCCGAAACGCCGTGAGGTGAGCCGGTCGGCATGAGGGATACTCAAAAACAAACATGTATTCTTTTTTCATTTGATTTAATGATTCATAATTTTGGTTAGTTCCACGGCCAACACCCTCCGAGGGGAGTCTGCAAGAGAGCAGCGCCGTGTTTCATTTTTACCTTTTGTGTAAGAATGATTTAGCGTTCGTACTTGAAAAGTTAGGTTAATGCTTTAAGCATAAAACGGAAGGCCCCATACTCCGCGAGAAGGGCAAGGCCGCCACACAGTTGATAATTTGATTCAGGCCCCAACCCCTGGGAAGGGCATAAGGCCGAAACCTGCCGGTTAGCTTAATGGTAAAGCACGCGGAGACTGAGAACCTCCGCGAAGACGAGGGTTCGAGCCCCTCACCGGCAACCACTGTTAACCCAACCGTCCCCTGCCGACGGTTCCAAAAACCAATCTTATGGAAAGAACCAATCCCGATCCCTCCCGCCGCTGGGTAATCGAATGTTCCGAAGAGCAGCTCCAACTAATCCGCGACGCCCTCTCCGACATCCACCTCTTCCTGCGCGGAAACGCAAGTATGCAAAACACCATCCTCGCAACCCCTCACCATGGACTCTACCTCCGCCCCGAACTGCGACGGCTGAGAAGATTCATCGCCCCCGAGCTCTCAAAGCAATTCCCAATGCCCGACCGCTACGATGAAGACGTGATATATTCCTGGAGCGGACAGGACTGCCCCCTGCCGCGTCAGGCAAAGAAGATAGCCCTCTCCCACGCTATCCATTCTGCCATAACTTATAATATCAACCGCTTTCTCACGCCTGATTCAGACCCGGCCTTCAATCCACGTCCAAAACGCTCCCTCCTCTCCGGAGACATTATCCGCTGCATCCCCGGCTGCATCATCAATAAAACCCCTAATAAAGTCCTCTCATGAAAACAACCATCCCAACTCGCCGCTCAGAGATCTCCTTCTATACCTCCGACCCGGCTTCCATGCTCAATAAATATGTGGCAGAAGATGTCAACCGCATCTACACCCAAACCGTCGTGGACAGCGATACCGGGGAAACTGTCGAAATCGAACGCTCAGAACGTCTCTTCAACCGAGGCACATTCATCGACCAGCACACCCTCGAATCAATCCGCTTCTCACTCGCCGCCGGTGAAATCAAAAGAATCAGGGTCTCCAACCAATGCCGCCTGGCAAAGGAAACAAAAGGATACGGCCTTCACCCTTTCCGTGCCAAGGCTCTTATCCGTGGAAAAGCCCATTCCTTTATTCTCTACGCCAAGTCGGTCAGCACAGCCCTCCTCATCATTGCCGACTACATCGAGCTCAATTTTGAAGGCACGTTCGCTATTGCCGAAATAAAGGTCGTCGATTACATAACCATCCTAACCGACCCCGGATTCATCCTCCCTGAAGAGTGCTCGTCCACTCACGGAAATGAAGCTCTTGCCCTGCATGAAGATGATGAGGAGGTTCCCCATCATGAAGAAGATGAAGCCTGCGATAACAAGGATGAAGAAAAAGACAAAACCAAAAACTACCGCTTCTATCAAATCAACACCCACATCACCTCCATCACCCTTAACCGTCCGGGGAAAGAGGATAAAAGGGAATATGATCAGGATTTTCTTGTACACACCTCTTCATGCGCCCGTGCCAACTGCATCATCCTCTATTGGCTGCGTCTCTGTCAGCTCAACGAAAACCGCCGCCTTCTCGCCGAAGACCCCGATGCAGAAACAGTAGAGAAACTTTTCCTCTCGGAAGTGGAGGAATCAAAAGTGGTACCCATCCGCCATTACATTCCGCGTGAGTTCTCCCTCGCATATTCCGACTACGACGACCCACAGCCCTCGGTGCCTCCCATAGGTTCCTACACCTACAGCGAACCCCTCCCTTACTCTAATTCAGAAGATAAAAACCCTAATCCAGAAGATAAAGAACAATGAAGCCAATCCGCCTCCGCTCCTCCTCCCTGCCAATCGGGAGGAGCAAAACAAAAAACAAATACGGCAACCGCCCCACGGGCGGCCACGCCTCCCGGAAGGAACACAACCGTGCCACTACCCTCCAGCTATGGCAACGTGCCGGTCTAATCTCCAACCTCCGCGAGCAAGTCTCCTACGAGCTTATTCCAACCCAATGGGCCTCTGCCGGCAAAGACCTCAAAGGCAATCCCGTCCGCGTTGTCGTCGAGCATCCCTGCCGTTATATCGCCGACTTCGTCTATACCGACGCAGAAGGCAACACCGTGGTCGAAGACACCAAGGGCGTCCGGACAAAGGAATACATCATCAAGCGCAAGCTGATGCTCTGGCTCCACGGAATCAGGATCCATGAAATCTAAATATACCGAAGATGGAATCCCTCGGCCATATAACCCTTCATCTTGGCGACTGCATGGAAATACTTCGGGAAATGCCCGACAAGTGCTTTGACCTCGCCATTGTTGACCCTCCCTATTTTTCCGGGCCCGAACGCCGCCAATTCTACGGATGCCGGGAAAGCAAAATTGGGGTGAAAAGGATCTATGCCAAGTCAAATAAATGGGAGGTGCCGGGAGAAGAATACTTCAGAGAGCTGGAACGTGTTGCAAATTACTACATCGTCTGGGGTTGCAATTACTTCGATTACATATTTGCCCCCGGCCGTATTGTATGGGACAAATGCAACGGAAACTCTTCTTTCTCCGACTGCGAAATAGCAGCTACCAACCTTTTCTCTTCTGTACGGCTCTTCCCCTTCATGTGGAATGGAATGTGTCAGGGAAAATCAATGAAGGAAGGCCGGATAATGCAGGGTAACAAAAAGCTCAACGAGAAACGCATTCACCCCACACAGAAACCTGTTGCCCTTTATGTCTGGCTTCTGACCCAATACGCGCAGGAAGGATGGCGAATACTCGACACCCATCTTGGAAGCGGAAGCATCGCCATAGCCTGTGATAAACTCGGCCACCCCCTTCTTGGAATAGAGATCGACAAGCATTATTACAATGCGGCCAGAAAAAGAATAATAGATTGCCTAAACCAACCAAGACTGTTTTGAATATGAAAAAGCGAACCCTCCACCTTGTCCTTAAACGGCAATGGTGGGATATGATAGAGAGCCTGGAGAAGCCGGAAGAATATCCTGATATTACAATGTTCTATTGCTCCCGATTGATCCAAAAAGGCGATTGGATAGATCTTAAGCAATATTTTGAGAATGATGAGGAAACGATTCTACATGCTATTGTTAAGTCGGACAATATAAGAACCGAACTGGGTATCCGTTGGCAAGACTACGATGATGTCTGTTTCCACCGAGGATATACAAACGTCACCATGTCAATTGAGTTTAAAGGAACTTCTATAGGCTACGGCAATCCCGAATGGGGTGCACCTGCTGACCGAGAAGTATTCAAAATCAAATTAGGAGAGAGGATATGGCCGACTACCACAAAGTAAAAATCCGATGCCCCGAATGCGGAAGCATCGAAGACGCGAAAGTAGAGCATACACTCCCGTTCTGGACTTATATTCACTTCTGCTCCAAATGCGGATATGTGATAATGGAATCGGATTGGGAAGAAGTAGAAACCAAAAATAACAACCAATGAAAACAATCGAACAGAAAGCAAAAGAATATGCAGAAGTAGCATTTGCCAAGGCATTGAAAGCCCCGTGGCCGGAAGCTAAACAAGGATTTGTAGATGCCTACCTTGCAGGCGCAAAGGATGCTCTTAGAGGGCAGTGGAGAAGTGTGGAGGATGAGTTGCCCGAAGAAAGCCACGAAGTATACGATACAGGTGTTTCTCTATCCCTTGCAAAGGAATTTCTTGTACTGGTAGAGTATAATGAAGGTATATTCGACCACTTTGTTGCCTTCCGCAAGAAATTTAGAGGCGATAGCGAATGGACTTGGTGGGATTGCGAAAGCATTGGCTTCGTAACCCATTGGATGCCCATCCCCGAACCACCAAAACCCAATAACCATGCCTAACCAAGATCCGAAAGAGTGCAAACATCTAAACCGCGATGGCATTAACTGCGACAAGCATAAAGAACCGGCGGGAGAAAACACATGGATCAATCCATGCCACTTATTCCACGGCTACCACTGCCCTAATTTCACCAATAATCTGAATAAAGAATGACTCCCCAACTCCAGAAGAAAATAGATTTCGCAATACACCTGCTTCAATCCATTCCGCATAATGGAGAACCTGTTGAAGTGTCGTATTCGGGAGGTAAGGATTCAGACGTTATCCTTGAGCTGACAAAGATGTCTGGAATCCCTTATCGGGCAATCTATAAGAATACGACAATCGACCCGCCCGGCACAATCAAGCATTGCAAGGATAAGGGAGTTGAGGTACTTGCTTCTAAGATAAGTTTCTTTGAGTTGGTAGAAAAGAAAGGATGTCCGACAAGACGCGCGAGATTTTGCTGTGAGGAGCTGAAAGAATATAAAGTTCTCGACCGAGCAATACAAGGCATAAGACGCAAAGAAAGCGTAGCGAGAGAAAAGCGTTACGATGAGCCTGAGATATGCCGTGAGTATGGGAATGGCGATGCAAGAGTGTATTTGCCGATACTTGAATGGACTAACGAGGACGTCGCGGAGTTTATCGTAGAGCGCGGTATTAAGTGCCACCCGCTTTATTATGACGAGCAAGGGGATTTCCACGTTGAACGTCGGCTGGGTTGCATCGGATGTCCGCTACAAGCAGACAATGGTAAAAGGAACTACAAGGAATATCCCAAACTCTTAAAGCAACTCATTAAAAGCGCACAAAAATGGATGGATGCACCGCATCCGAGAAGTACGTCGGTTGCAAAATTCGGCAATGCTTATAACCTTGTATTCCATAATTTATTCTGCAAGTCTTATGCGGAATTTGAAAACCTTATCGGTGGCGGTCTATTCCCCGAAACCGCAATAAACACGAAAGTGTTTTTGGAAGATTACTTTAAAATAGATTTAACAATATGACGGAAAAAGAAATTGAAACCCTCGCGAGGGAGTATGTAGCCGATGTTTACGATGGCGACACTGACTTCCAACCCGAAGCAGAGTGTATGCTAAAATGGCTCTCCGAACGCTATGAGATAGTGGAAAAGGAGAAAATCAGAGAGGAATATGCCGAGATAGAAACCAAGTTGCATAGAGAAGATAACCCTATTGGCTTTTATGATAGGTACAATGCACAATTAGACCTTCTTGAATCCCTATTCCCACAAACCCTAAAAACGGAGGAGAGATGAAAGCATCCGA
>CAZXGU010000089.1:0-12680 GCA_964640375.1 uncultured Sangeribacter sp.
TACTGGCAAGCGTATCTCTATCAAGGATACTCGTGGCATCATCGACGCTATCCTCGACGGCAGCATCCTTAAGGCTCCTACAAAACAGATTCCTATCTTCGACTTCACAGTTCCCACCGAACTTCCCGGCGTAGATCCCAAGATCCTTGATCCTCGCGACACTTACGCTAACCCCGAAGAATGGACTGAGAAAGCAACTAAGCTTGCTGAGATGTTCATCAAGAACTTCAAGAAATTCGAGTTCAACCCTGCAGGCAAGGCTCTCGTTTCTGCTGGTCCGCAGCTCTAATTTGAATCGAAATAATTTTATGCACTCCGCATAATATCATTACCTTCTATATAATGGCGGTCGCCTCTGGGCGGCCGCTTTTTTTTATAGCGGTTTATCCCCCACCCGAATTAGGAGTCATTGAACTCATTTAAACTTTTAATTCGTTAACATTTGCAGCTTATTTTTTAGGTGATTCTTCCACTCGAAGAGGCAGCAACCTTTCGGTTGGTGCTGATGAGAGAGGGGGAAGCGCCAAAAAAGAAGCGCAAAGGTTAATGAAAGAATAACAAATAAACTCATTTTTAACATTCGGTAAAAAGTTTAAATGAGTTCATTAACTAAATTTATTCAAAATAAAAATTAAAAGTGAATTTATAAACCTTTTTACAGATATGATGTTCTAACTATAGAAAGGCTTAAAAGCTGATTGATTATTTCAGGGGGAACCGATTCCTTACCCCTTTATATCTTAAATTAATACTTATAAAAACATGGACAAGACAATTACTAAAGCCCAAATCCGGGCAGCGGTTGAAGAGGCGTATGCTGAATGCAAGAATATACAAGGAGGACATAACGCCGATTACATTCCTTTTCTTGCCAATATCGATCCAAACCTGTTTGGCATAAGCGTCACGCTTCTCGACGGCACCGTGATTAATGTTGGCGACACCGACTATAAATTCGGTGTGGAGTCAATCTCAAAGGTGCTCACCGCAATCCTTATCTTGAAACAACATGGGGCAAAAGCCGTGCTCGACCAGATTGGAGCCGACGCCACAGGTCTCCCCTTCAATTCCATTTTCGCAATTCTTCTTGAAAACGATCATCCCTCAACTCCCCTCGTAAATGCAGGCGCGATAACAGCCTGTTCAATGGTTGAACCCAAGGGTGATTCCTGGGGTAAATGGGAAGCTATTATCAACAATTTTACCGCACTCTGCGGATCGGAATCACAGGTGCTCGATGAGCTTTACCGCTCTGAATCTGACACCAACTTCAACAACCGTTCCATCGCATGGCTGCTGAAAGACTACAACCGTATTTATGACGATGTGCCCATGAGCCTTGACCTCTATACACGCCAGTGTTCAGTGGGTGTGACCAGCCAACAGTTGGCCGTGTGTGCCGGCACTATCGCTAACGGAGGTCTTAACCCTGTAACCAAGCAACAGGTGTTCGACAAGGATTTGGCTCCAAAGATCACAAGCCTTATCTCAACCGTCGGTTTCTATCAGCACACCGGTGATTGGCTTTACACATCAGGCATTCCTGCCAAGAGTGGTGTCGGTGGTGGCGTTCTCGGTGTGATGCCGGGCGTGATGGGTATTGCGGCCTTTGCACCTCCATTGGATGAAGCCGGCAACTCTGTAAAAGCACAGGCTGCTGTCAAGGCAATCATGAATAAGCTCGGTCTCGGTGTCTTCAATGGCGACCGCGTAACAATCACCGATTAATTAACGGATTCCACAATTATTTAAATCAATTTCTTATGCAAGTAAAAACAGGAAAAGGCACCATCTCAATGATGGTGGTCCTCGCTATATGGTCACTTTCGCTTGCCGTCGATCTTCCGGGGCTCGCTGTGACACCTATTGAAGGGAGTCTGCGTCACATATTCACCGACGCGACCGACCTTAAGATTCAGATGCTGACAGTGCTCCCCAATTTGATTATCATCCCCTTCGTGCTTCTTTCGGGTAAACTTTCCGAATCCAAACATAAAGTTTTGGTAATCACTCTCGGTACTGTGATTTATATCGTGGCCGGCGCTCTGTCGCTATTCACTAATTCGCTTACCGCTCTTATCTGGCTCAGTTGTTTGCTTGGCGCAGGTTGCGGTCTTATCCTCCCATTCTCTACCGGTCTTATCGCCGATGTCTTTACCGGCAAATACAGAATGAAACAGATGGGTATAATCTCCGCTATCGGTAACGTAGCCCTCGTGCTCGCCACCTTTGCAGTGGGATTCCTTGTTGCAGGTAATCTTGAACACACCTGGCACCGTGCATTCTTCGTTTATCTGATTCCATTGCTCTCCCTCGTTCTTATTCCTTTCCTGAATAAGATTCCTAAATCAGACTACCAGGATGCCCCGGCCACCACTGATGCCTCCGCATCTGACGATAAAACCGACGGGAAAACGGCTGCCACAACCCAGAAATCTGCCGCTGCAACAACCAAAACTGCTGCAGCTCCCGTAATCCCCGCTGTTGATGCCGACGGATTCTCAACCAAGGGTCAGACCGTAAAAGGAGGATTCTATATCGGGCGTACAATATGGTTGCTCCTCGCTTATTTCTTCTTTGTGTTCGCAACCTGTATCCCTTCTTATTATCTTCCTAACTTCGACTGGATCTCATCTGAGCAGGCTTCCACAATGACTTCAACATTCTATTTTGCAATGTTTGTGGTTGGTATCGCCCTAACTCCGGTGATGAAATTCTTCAAGAAAGGCACCTTCATTGCTGCTGCCGCCATGCTTCTGCTCAGCTTCGTGCTCTTCGTTTTTGTTCAGAAATCCGTGGCAGTCTATATCATCGCCGCAGCCCTCTGCGGTCTTGGCAACGGTATTGCTCAGCCTATCTTCTACACCAAGGCAACTGAAGTAGTGACATCCGATAAAAAGTCAACCCTTTCACTTGCCTACCTTCAGGTGGCAAACTATGTGGCCATCTCTCTCGTGCCTGTAATCATCAGCGCCGGTGAGAAGATATTTCACACCACCTCCACTCTCTTCCCGTTCGTCTTTGTCGGCATAGCTACTGCGATAGTATTCATCTTCGTAATAATCCGTAGCCGTCACTTCGTATTTGGTATGTCAAAAAATTATTATTAATCATCTTTCGCAAGCTTAAACTGAGGTTAACCCTTAACCCCTATGTGAGCTTTCGCAACTTAAATCTTTATGAAAAACATGGAAACAACACAGAAACCAAGAATTCGTATTATATATACCGGTGGAACAATCGGTATGGTAGAAACTCCCAACGGTCTGCAGCCTTTTGACTTCTCCCACCTTATGGATAATGTTCCCAAGATCGGCCAATTGGGTTATGATATTGAGAGCGTGCAGTTCCCGCAACCTATCGATTCATCCAACATGAATCCTCAGTATTGGGGTCAGATCGTAAAAGATATCGCCGACAACTACGATAACTTCGACGGATTCGTTGTCCTTCACGGAACGGATACAATGGCCTACACAGCATCTGCACTTTCATTCATGCTCCGTAATCTTCGCAAACCGGTTGTCATCACAGGCTCACAGCTCCCGATCGGCGATACTCGTGAAGATGGAACAGAGAACCTTATTTCTGCGGTCGAAGTTGCAGCCGCCAAGGATGAGAACGGCGACCCGATGATTCAGGAAGTGGTTATTTCATTCCAGGACTATATAGTTCGCGGATGCCGTTCCACTAAGTTCACATCAACCGGTTTCGACGCTTTCAAGAGCTTCAACTATCCTGCTCTCGGAACCATCGATCTGCATATTGAATATGCAAAACCCTATCTGATGCGTCACGACACTCAACTTCCCCTCGACCCGTTCTATGCAATGAACCCTAATCTTCTCGTGCTGTGGCTCTATCCCGGCATCACGGAAGATGTTGTGAAGGCTCAGCTTGCCACACCCGGAATTAAAGCCGTTGTGCTCCGCACATTCGGTGCCGGTAACGCCCCCACTGAAAAATGGTTCCTGGACGCATTGACAGATGCCGTTTCAAAGGGTCTGATTATTTTCAACGTGACACAGTGTCTGAATGGTGGCGATGAACAGAAACGTTATTACACCGGCGATATGCTTGCAAAGGCAGGTGTCATTTCCGGATATGATATCACCGCGGAAGCTGCCGTGACCAAGCTTATGTATCTTCTTGGCTCAGGCCTCTCCACCGATGAAATCAAGAACTATCTCACCACTCCGATTGTCGGTGAGATGACAGTGGATTAAAATTAGAAAGTTATTAAAATCATCGACGATGTGTCGGAATTGTTTTAATTCTGACACATCGTCTTTTTTTACACAAATAAACCTTCTCCCTGATTTCGGCGTTAAAACATTAAAATCAAATCCGGTATAAACTATGAAATCAAAACTTCAGAAAGCAATAGAAAAGAAAGATATAGAGGGTGCAAGAGCTATCGTTATTGAACTTATCGACAAGCATCCCGACCGCCGTTCATCGCTCGATGCGGTGACCATGTTGGTGAGAACCTTCCCCGAAGTGTTCGAAGAGGATGAAAACGATATGCGCGATATTCAGCGCAAAGATTATTCCCAGGCCATCAAAGCAAGACTTGAGGAAAGACTAAAAGAGAATTTCTCTCGCGAAAAATTATCTATTTTCGTCGATATGGCTGTATCTATGGCTCGTCACCCGAGTGAAAAAGCCCTTCCTCTCAATGAGGATATCGTAGGCGAACTTATTGCCGATGAATTTGCTGTTCCATCAGTGGGCAGCCCCGAAGGGAACGCCAAATCCTAAGGCCTTAAGGGCTTCTGCAAATATATATAATAAGCGGCTTCGCAAGATTTCACTCTCGCGAAGCCGTTTCCGCCTGCGGCTATGCCGCAATCATAAATCCTTGATTTCAAAGCAGGGGCAAGCCTTATTGGCAAATTCCTTGTGCCCATGAATAGTGGCCCCAGGATATTCCTTCTGAAGCTTGGCCACGAGCTCCCGGAGTGTCTTCTTTTGAGCTTCCGTGCGCGTATCCTTTGGCAAGAGGCTCTTGGCCTCAAGCCCTCCGATATAACACACCCCGATCGAATTGGCATTCTGTCCGAGGCAGTGGGCTCCAATCTCATTCACCGGTCGCCCGGCATGAACCGTCCCGTCGAGATACACCACATAATGATAACCAATCGTGCGAAAACCTCGCTGCCGATGCCACATCCTTATCTGCTCCACTGTCACCGGTCGTCCCTCAGGAGTGGCGCTACAATGCAATATTATCTTATCTATCTTTCTCATCTTCATTCGTTTTTAATCCGTTAAACTTACCCATTATATCGCGCCCTCCACGGAGAGCATTCACATGAACCGACAATCCCAGCACCGAGCCTACAAACAGAGATATCTCTCCGAAAGCATATAGCACCGATGAATTGATCTCTCCCTCCGGCGGAACAAAGAAACTCATGAAGAGCAGGACCAGCCCGCATATCATCGTCCCCACTGCCAAGCCGTAGGATATCTTCTCTTTAGTGGTCAAGTCTTTCATCCTCTTATCTTTTTTATTGTTTCTACAATTCTCTCAATCAGTCGGTCCCGAAGCGAAGGTGGAAAAATCAGATAATCATCCTCCATTGTCGGTTGAGGAATATAGCCTCCTGATTCCACATAACTTCCCGCCCGGCTCCCGAATATCTCAAGTGCACGCCGACCATCCTTATAAGTCAGTGCCATTCCATTCGATTTAAACCCTTCCCTTCTATGCCTCGACCAATGCCTGAGCAGACTCGCAACAGCCCCATGACTTGGCAGAAGCCGAGTCGAGACCTCATCCCAATCGCTCATCTTCAGAAAAACCAATCGCATAAAATCAGAAGGCAGCGGGAGAATTTGCTTGGCTTCATATCCATTGCCCTTGATTTCTAAAGCCGATTCTGAAATAGCCAACCATTCCCCGAAATCTTCATTCTCGGCTGTGGCTATAACCATCTCTGCCTCCTCTATCAAAAGACTGCGAACCATCGAGCGAAGGTCAAAGGATTCCGAACCATATTCAATTGCATCGTCGAGGAGTTCGGGCGATTCGTCGAGCCGGATCAAAACCGACTCGACTATATCCTCTATCTTCACATTCATTTCCTCTCCTTTTTAAACATCACTTTCCCTGTCTCCGAGTTCACCGGGGCATTAGAGGCCGGAGGCGTTTCACAAGAGGAACCCTTCTCTTTCTCAGCCTCATCTGTTTTATTAATGAGCCTGATTTTCCCATTTTTATAAAAGGAACTGCGTTCAATCATATCCATCATCACAGGCGAACCGGTGGTGAAGGTGGCGGGAGTCACACCGTAGCCCGAAAGACTCCCGCCGCTGAAACGCACCCTTATCGTGTTGTGGCCTGTCGGGATGAGGGCTATCCATTCCATCATCCCCATAACTCCATAGGTTGCTTTCATCTATTTATTTTTTATTAATCCACGACGATATCTCCTGTGTAGAGTTTCCACACATTCACCAAATCGCCCTCATCATTCTCCTCTACACTCACTCTCCACATCTGACCGCTTCTTGCCTTGGCCGAAATGCCGGGGCAATCACAGGTGAGATAATATACATCTCCATCTTTTGCATCCTCGGGAGCCTCTTCGCTACTCCAAAGCTTTATTCCCAAGGCTGTGCCGCTCGAATGTTCGCTGTCACCGTCGATCCAGATATGGCAACTTCCCTTCAATGCCAAAGCATCCCAGATAAGGATTCCGCTACGGGTGGCCTCCTGGCCCTCCATGCGGTCGGAGAAACTGTGTTCGGCGCTGTAAACATAATGAACCAATCGGTCTTCTCCAATCAACGCGCCGCTGTTGCTCCAGCCCAGACGGTCGAGCGTTGGCTCGCGTTTGATCTCGATATCGCCAAATACGGTGTGGAAATTTGTCACCGACCATCCCAAAGAGTTAGTCTTAGTTGAGATCTGAATCTCAGGATGCTTGCTGAAATCTATACATTGAATCTGCTCCAACAGATTCTTCCCGGCCAATAGCAATGCCGATTTCGGCACATCTTCTCCTGTGAAGAACATCTTGGCCATGGCTATCACATCTTCCACTGTCCAGCGGCCTTTGTGCATGAGCTCACGCTTGAACTGCCATCTCAAACCCTCTGTGCAATACACATGTTGATAACCCATGCTCGGCACATCAATCTTGAATTTCCCGGCACGTCCCGCCCAGAGTGTGCGGTTTCCTCTTACCTTGAAATTGGCAATCGCCTGTTCTGCCAAGACTGCCTTGGAGAAGGGAATGCGCTTCTTCTGAGAATCAAAATAATCACTCACCACCTGGTTCATCCCTCGTTTCTGAAGATAAACCTTCTTGGGCTGAGGCACAATCAAATCCGGATCAACCTCTTTCTGAGTCTCATAGAGAGAATTGGCAAGGATAACGATTTTTGTGCCTGCCGGAATGCGCGGAATGATGCTATACTCATCTTCGGGATTATTCTTTTTCCCATTAACTGCGCGCACTATCGGACAGTTGCTGGAGTTGTCGCGATCCACCACAATCAGCATCAGGCTCTGACCCACGGTGAGGAACTGACCCGTTGCATCATATCCATCCACTCCCTTCACCAACAATGTGCTGTAACGTCGTGCAAGATTCTGATCGGGAGGGTCAAGAGGCAAAACCGCCTGAGAGGCCGACTGAAGATTCATATCCTCCGACACAGTGATCATGCTGCGAGGCTCATCTATCATATAATGTTCCACCTCCGGACTGTTCACCTTCACTCGCTTGGCCTTGAGCATCAGATTCATCAACGGAGTGTCGTCGGAATTGAATCTGAACAGTTCTTCATCGATATCACTCTCCAGGAAATTACCGGCTCCGATTCCTCCGGTCATCTCTGAAATACCTGTCACTGTGGTGGCCTGGCCCGGAAAATGATCCGCCACGCCTGATGTTCCTTTTGTCTGTTTCATCTTTTAAGTTTTAATGATTTAATTTTTAAGTTTTTGGTTATTGGGTAAAGCTGTTTTTATTGCAGCCCGATTGGAAATCCATCCTTATCTTAGCCTGATTGAAATGTTTTTATCTTGCTCTTTCAGCCAAAGAGAAGATTCCTCTGTTTCTGTTCTGCGACCCTGAACCTCGACTTTCAAGATGTGGCACTCCGTCGCTCCCGGTGCTATTCTTCATCTTCGCCTCTATATTGGCATTGCGACCGCGGAGTTCGGCGGCATGAACCTCCTCTGCAAGGCGACGGTCGTAACTGAGACCCTTCATCACCACTTCCATCATATCAAGGGTTAGCGAACCTCTTCTCCCCGATGAGGAAATATTAAAAAGCATCGTCAGCGCAGAGTCAACCTCCTCTTTTGATAATCTCCCTCCCCGGGCAAATCCTTCTACGGTGGCCATGAAGTTTTTTAGACTATCGTCGATGCCGAAATCTTTATCTTCACTCAGCAGAGCTTTAGTTTCAGGATATTGTCCGAAGAGTTGTTCAAGACTCGTTTGGCGTTTCTCCTCTTTAGATGCGACAGGCTCATCTTTGTCGGCTACTCCTTCCGCCATAGCCTCCGCCCGATCTTCATCCTTTTCCTTCAGAGGTTGTTCACTCTCCATTTCCCTCTCTCCATTCTCCGGCTTTTCGGAATTGACCTCCTCTCCTTCCGGAAGGGATGATTCTTGGTTTCCGACTCCGATAAATTCAAGATCTTCTATCTTTTCTCTTTTTTCCATATCTGTTTTTTATGTTTTGTTTTTTGTTTACGCTGCAAAGTTAGAATTATATTTAGCTATCCGTTCCTTAAATATTTACAATTGCTAAATATTTTATTTGCATTGTTAAATATTTATATTAACTTTGCAATCGAGATTGTTAAAATCTGAAACTTAAATATTGCTATTACTTTTTTACATTATGAAAAAAATCGGTTCAGTGTCGGAGTTTGGTCCGGCAAGAGATGAAGAGCTGTGGCGTGCATATCGAAGCGCAATAGCCAATTCGGGTGTGGTGACAATGGATGAGCTTTATAGCATGGCAGCCGCCTCCCCTTCCAGTCGATTCTGGGTGAGCGAACGAAGAGCATCCGAAGTGATGGGAATGATATTAAGAGGGATATCCCTTTGCTTCATGACTCCGATGCGACAGGAGATGTTTCGGGAGATTTTCAATCGCTTCATCGCTTACCGCCGCAAACATCCTGATTCTTCTATTTATGAAGCCACATTCCATGCAGTCAATTCTCCGGCCCCTAAGTTTTATCTCACATCTAAGTCGGCCAAAGTAATAATCTGCCGTTTCAGGCGCAATAAGATGAAAAAATGAATGTTGAAAAACTCGTTATTGAAAATCATCGCCGCCGAGCAATGAACAATGCGCCTTTTAATCCCATCACAGGAGAAGGGGCACCAGGAGCAAGGTTCTCCTTCGCAAGAGGAGGCGTGAATTTATGGCTCCCGATTACGATGAAATCCATTTCAGGTCTTAACTCCCTTTCGGATTCGGCTTTTGAACGCAAAAGAATCCTTCACGACTTCCCTTATTGGGCTGCAAAATATGCTTATATCAAGTCGAAAGGGGGAGGCGACGATAAATTATTTGTGCTCAACCGCCCCCAGCGAATCCTTGTTTCCAAGCTTGAAGAGGCTCGAACCGCCGGTCTTCCCATACGCCTTCTGCTGCTGAAGGCCCGACAATGGGGTGGCTCTACTTGCATCCAATTATATATGATATGGCTTCAACTCGTGCATGAGAAAGGTTTGAACTCTCTCATTATTGCTCATCAGGCTTCGGCCACTGATGAAATAAAAGATATGTTCGACCGCCTCATGGAGTCTTACCCTCTCGATCTCCTGTATGAAGAGGATGAGCAACATGGAGAAAAGGAATCCAAGACAGAGGGAGTGGGCAGATCGAGGGCCATCACTCGCGTGCCTCAAAGGAAATGCAAGATTAAAGTCGGGTCGGCCGAACGCCCTGACTCATGTCGAGGCGGAGATTATAATCTCGTGCATTGCTCTGAAGTGGGTATATGGAGAGCCACGGCTGGAAAGTCGCCCGAAAGGATTGCTCGCGCCGCATGTGCCGGAGTCTTGCTCCAACCTTTAACAATGATTGTGTATGAATCCACAGCCAACGGAACCGGAAATTTCTTTCATCGAGAATATGAGGCTGCCAAAAGAGGCACATCCCAATTTAAACCTCTTTTCATCTCATGGTTCGACATTGACCAATATTCTCTTGAGATTCCTGACATCCGCGCCTTTGCCGAGCAAATCCTCGCCAATAAGGATTCGGAAGGTGCACCATCAGATCGTGAGCAGCCCGGAGCCTATCTCTGGTGGCTCTGGGAAAAGGGCGCCACACTCGAAGGAATTGCCTGGTATATGGCAGAGCGCTCCAAATATTCCGAACATGCCCTGATGGCGGCTGAATATCCTTCCGACGATGTGGAGGCTTTTGTGCATTCGGGGGCAAGAGTGTTCGATAAATATAAGGTGGAGGAACTTCGCGCAAATTGCCGTAACCCTCTTTTTGTCGGTGAAATAGATTCTCCGCTTAAACCTCAAAGCGGAATTATTCCCGACGACGGTTTCAGAAGGCAACAACTCAAGGAGGTGGAATTCTACACGGGGAAAGGGGCTTGGAAAATCTGGAAAGTGCCCTCCTCCGACTCCTCCGTCCGCATCGACAATAGATATGTGGCAGTGGTGGATGTGGGCGGACGCTCCGAAAAATCAGACTGGTCGGTGATTGTGATTTTCGACCGTGAACCCATGATGCGAGGGGAGGGTCCCGAAGTGGTGGCGCAATGGCGAGGGCACACCGATTTCGACCTCCTGGCATGGCGAGCGGCTTTGGCTGCATCTATCTATGATGACGCCCTGCTCGTGATTGAAAGCAATTCGCTCGAAACTCGCGACCCTTCGCGGAACACCGACGGCGACCAATCAGCTTTCCTCTTAAACCGTCTTCGGGATATCTACCCCAATCTCTATGCCCGTCGCCAAAGCGAAGAGGATGTAAGGATGGGATATCCCACAAAATTCGGATTTCACACAAATATCGCTACAAAACCTCTGATTATCGCAACTTTGGTAAAGGTGATACGCGAGAGTCTGTATGTGGAAAGAGATCCCGACTGTCTGGATGAATTTCTTAGCTACGAACGAAGGCAGAATGGAAGCTTCGGTGCTATCGAGGGATGTCATGATGATTTGCTTATGACTCGCGCAATCGGACTGCATATCATTTTCCACGAGCTTCCCCTGCCAACAATTAGAAGCCGCTCTGAAAGAAGAACCTCCCTTCGCCCCCAATCTTCCCATCTCTCCTCGTGGTGATTTTGTATATAAAGGATTTTTTATTAATTTCGCAAGCAGGTGGCCCATAGACCCCGGAGGCCCTAAAATTTTTATGAGACGGGGTCTTAGGCTGTCTGCTTTCTCTTTAACACGATTCCTATGAATGAACAAGTAATAATCGAATCCCCTGATTTAGACGCGGCTCTCGCAAAGGCCGTGGATGCCATTGATCACGACCGTCTCTTCATCCTCTCCGACACCAATGTGGAGCGTGATGTCTTCCCTCTTGTCGCAGGATTCTTGGAAAAGTATAATCCCGTAAGAATAATCCTCCCTCCCGGAGAAGAATATAAGAATCTTGATTCCCTCTCGCTCCTTTGGCAAACCTTGGCCTCTGAAGGAGGGTCAAGAAAATCTCTGCTCATCAACCTTGGTGGAGGCGTGGTCACTGACCTCGGAGGTTTTGGAGCGGCATGTTTCAAACGCGGAATCAATTTCATCAATGCCCCTACCACACTGTTGGCCGCTGTTGATGCCGCGGTGGGAGGTAAAACCGGAGTCGATTTCAATGGTCTCAAAAATGAAATCGGAGCATTCGCACCCGCTCTGCAGGTTATTCTATCAACCGCTCCCTTTTCAACTCTCCCAGATTCACAGCTCGCTTCAGGATTTGCCGAGATAGTGAAGATGACCATGATATCCTCTTCAAAAGACTACACCCGAATCCTTCTCGAATCGCAAAATAAAGGTCTGAATCTCAGAGATAAGAATTTCCCATTGGAGGAATTGCTCTCTTTTGCCGTCAAAGAAAAGGCCCGGATTGTGAAGGAAGACCCTCGCGAAGCCGGACTAAGGAAGATTCTCAATTTCGGGCACACTGCCGGACACGCTTTCGAAACGCTCCTACTTCTCCAAAACAAACCCGTGCCACACGGGGCAGCCGTGGCACATGGCATCTTGGTAGCTCTCATCCTAAGCCACATCCGTCTGCGCACCGATTCCATGCTTATTCATCAATACCGCAACAAAATTCTCTCCCAGCTCTTCCCTACGCTGCCGATTCGTTGCGACGACACCGACGAGCTCCTATCCCTCATGGCCCACGACAAGAAGAACACCGACGGTAAAATCACATTCATCCTCCTCTCTGCCATCGGATCTCCCGTAATCGACGGCAACGTCCCCCCATCAGATATCCGAGCCGCCCTCGACATCTACCTCGACCTCATGCAATAACCAATTAAAAAATTTTTATCTATTTAAACCATTTTTACATTATCAATGTTATAATATCAAACGCTGATAATCACAAAGGCTCCTAAGAGCCCTACAATATAAAGATATTACTGCTATAAGCGTTCTGAAAAGTTGTTATTGTTGTTTTAATTGAAGGAACTGGCTCGAAGGGATTCGAGCTTTTTTCTT
>CAZXGU010000090.1:0-12655 GCA_964640375.1 uncultured Sangeribacter sp.
CCCCTCAAGGATGCGACCCGGAGGCTCCTAAAAATTTATGAGACGGGGTCTAAATCGCAAATGGATGAAATGGACTGCCGAATAATAGAATTTCTTTTATAACTTTGGGACTTCAAACTGATATCTCGAATGAATCCAAGAAAAAAGGGATAAAAAGGATAAAATCCGAAAAAAATTCTTAACTTTGCGCTGTTGAGAGTGGGAAGCATATGATTTAAGCGAAATCAAGTCTTTCCACCGACATATTGACTATGCGTTTTTACGGTCACCTCCTGAAAACTGGACACTTTCACCAAGATGGCATATAGGGAAACGCTCTTTCTTAGTCTTTTATATAAAGGGGGTGTAGTTGCATCCCCAAGATGAGTATATTCCAGACTGAGAGTGAGTATCTGTACAGTGCAATTTTCTTGGTTCGGTAGTCCAGAAATCCGCAGGAGGGAGTTGTCTTAAAGATGGCTCACTCTTTTTTTGTGTCTATGTATGGACTAATTTGGCTTGAATGATCCCTATTAACGGATAGAAAATATAATGGATAAATGGATTCTCCCACGAAAGTAATCCTATAACCAGAAATTAGAAACAAGATATGAAGACTTTTAAGAAAGTAGTTCTTGAGGCTAAGAATGTTCCTGCAGGCTCTTATGCAGCCGGATGTCCGACTAAGACCAGAAACTCTGGATGCAGAAGTTGTGAAGTAAGCTCCTAAATTGAGATTTCGTACGCTCCACGGACAAGGAGTGGTGGTGGAGGAAAAATAAAATCACTAAAGAAAAATATAAATATGGAAGAGATATTTAATAGAAATCCCTTTTTAGAAGAGTTTGTTAACGGAACAAAAGGCATTCTGATACAAGAATATGAAGGAATAATGTTTTATATATTTCGTAATCTTGATGGAAGCTGCACGGTAGGTATTTCTCCTGAAAATATAGTGCAAGCATTCGATAAACAGGAGATGTGTATAGACTTTGCAAATAATGCTAAAAATTATTTTAACAATCGTCCTTCATGTTAATCCGACAGTCAAAAAATACATTTATACGCTTCTTTTTTAATAAGGGATATATTACCAATCAATTAACACGCTTCGATAGAGTCTATAATGATATTGGTGCCGACTTCCTTTGTGAAATATCAAGAGAGCCTAAAGATGTGGAGACTATTATTGATAATCTTCAAGAACTCTATGGAGAAAGTGTAAGCCGCGAAGATTTAAAAGCAGAATTCTTGAATTTTGTCGAAGATTTAGTAAAGACAAAATTCTTAGTTGCTGGAAGTTCGGAGGTGGAACTTAATTCTCTCGATCTGGATTTCTCATATGATATGGAGAATCCAAAAACAATGGTAAATAACTTCACCCAGGAAACTAAGGATATACCTGAAGAAGATACACAAAATATGATGTTGGAAGCAACTCAGCGACATCCAAGATTGAATGGAATACAATTTGAACTAACGGGTCGTTGTAATGAGCGTTGCATACATTGCTATCTGAACAATACAAAGAAGGATGAAGGCATAGACATGCCTCTTGAAAAGGTGAAGTCTATCATAGATGAATTTGCGGAAAACCAAGGCCTTCATGTCACACTCTCGGGCGGGGAGATGCTTATGCATAAAGATATTTTGGAGATTATAAGGTATTGTCGCAAAAAAGATATGGTCATCTCTCTATTATCCAATCTAATGGCCTTACGCGATGATCAGATACCTGTAATTAAAGAAGCGAATGTTTCAGCTGTTCAAGTATCTTTATACAGCATGGACCCTGAAATTCACGATTACATCACCACTATAAAAGGATCCTTTGCAAGAACAAAGCGAGCCATAGAGAAATTGGTGGAGGCAGATGTTCCGGTAATGATTTCATGTCCTGTTATGAAGGCCAATCGAGAAGGGTATAAGGATGTGATTAGGTATGCCCAATCTTTAAGATGCAAGGTGAATACCGATTTTATCATGATGGCGCAAGCCGATTTGGAAACCGATAACCTTGCTCACCGTCTTTCTATTGAAGAAACTGAGTCCTTACTTCGAGAGATAATTGAAAATGATCCGGATTATCGCACATATATGGATGAAACGATGTCTGTATCTGATCTTAGATCATTGGATATTGAACGTTTTAAGAAGATGCCCCTATGCGGGGCGGCGATAAATGATTGTTGTATTGGAGAAAATGGCGATGTTTTTGCTTGTGCAGGTTGGCAATCTAAACCACTTGGAAATGTGTATGAGCATTCATTAAAATATATTTGGGACAATTCACCAGTGGCGAAAGAAATAAGAGCAGTGACTGAAGGCCATTTCCCTAAGTGTATTCAATGCGAGGCACGTGATTACTGTGCACGTTGCTTAGTAAGGAACTTTAATGAAAGCAATGGTGACATGTTCAAGATAAATGACCATTTCTGTAAGGTCGCATTTCTTAACAAACGTCTTGTAGAGGAATATCAGGAGAAATGGAAAAAAGAGGATGAAGGTTTGTGATTCGCATATTCATGTGGGGCAATTCTTTGGGAGTTATACTTCTCCCCAGATGTTAATTAATCTTACTGACTCTCTTGGAATAGAAAAATATGCAGTGTCGTCAACAACCATTTGTGAGGAGAATTATTCAAAGGTGCTTAGAGAATTGGAATATCTAAGCATATATGACAGTGAACGTGCGTTTCCAGTATTATGGATTACCCCACGTTTACTCTCAAATCAAAATGCCCTGAATGATTTTTTTAATAGTGGTTTACAGTGGCGTTGTATAAAGATCCATCCCGATCTTCATCCTAACTTTTGGACAAAAGATAATGGTTATTTTGAGGTGGTAATTGATTTGGCAAAAGAAAATAATCTTCCTTTGTTGATTCATACTGGTGGAAACGACTATTCTCAGGCAGGTATATGGGAGAAGAAAATAGCTTCGAATATTTCTCAAATCTTTATTTTGGCTCACAGTCGGCCATTCAATCAAACTATTGAGTTGATGCAGAGATATGAAAATGTTTGGGCGGACTTAGCTTTTGTGGATGAGAATGAGATGAAATTATTAATCGAAAGCAAAGTATCCAAAAGATTGTTGTGGGGTAGTGATGTTCCTATAACTCGCCATTATTTGCACCATTCAATGAAGTCATATTACCGGGATAGGCTATGTTTTTTAATGGATATCTCTCCAAGGGAAATTTTTGAAAGTATAGTCAAAGATAATTTTAAAAAACTTTTTGAAGGATGTCTTTAGTAAAATGTATGTGGTGTGGTCGTGAATACTTGCTCAATTCTTCAATTTGGCACGTCTGTGACAGTTGCGGATTCAGAGTGTGTGCAAATTGCATGACCTCTCATCGAGGTAGATATGGATGTGGGAATAAATGTAGTCATTGTTCGTCTGGTTGGATGAAACGAAAGAACTAAAACTTATAAATCATGAAATACGACATTACAATTTTTTGCACTGAGAATGATTCCTATCTTGGAGACTTGATCTGTCAAGAAATGGAAGCACGAGGGAAGAAGGTGCTTTTTAATTTGAGAGACATGCCTCAGCCGGATAAAGCCTATAAATGTGTATATAAAAGTCCGGTGTACATCGCTGTTGTAAATCAAGAATTTTTGCAAGAGGAGCATTTTAAATTACTGACAAAATATGAGTCTGGGTTTAGCGATGTAGCAACATACTTATTCATAAATGAGGAGGGAGTGGTTCTCCCGAAAAAATGGAAAAAGTATGAGTTAATCGATGCCAATGCCGGATGGGAAGATAGTATGATGAATGCAATCGCATCCGGCCAGTCTGTAGCTGGACTATGTGATGCCCCAGACTTAGAAAATCAACAACAAGTCTATGGGAATAAAGATGTTGCATCCTCAATCGGGACTGATGTGTCAGTGCATAAGCAAGATAACATGTCAGAAATTGACGAACAAACCAGATTGGAAAATGTGTTTGGTCGTCACCTCAGCGATAGAATTGCAGAAATGTTGCTACCGGAAGAACCATCTTCAATGATGGTTAAAAGAGCTATGAAGTATTTGCATGGAGATAGCGTGGTAAAAGATATTGACAGAGCTTTTGCATTGCTTGAACGTGCTGTAAGAGAAGATCCTGAGGATTCAGAAGCATGCTACTATTTGGCAGTATTTAATGAATCGGATGAAATTGAGTCCGGTGATATGGAAGAGGCGAAGCGATTGTATGAAGTATCTTTGAGTCAAGGTTTCATCCCTTCCAAACTTCGACTTGGTTACCTTACACTTAATGATTCTACTCCAGGTAGTCAAGAAAAGGCGATGGAGATATTCAAGCAATGTCGTAAGGAAGGGGATTTCAGAGCATCCTATTGGATTGGACTTTATGCCGAGATTATGGGGGATTACGAAAATGCTTACGAATATTATTCCGAAGCTGCGGAAGAAGGTTTTGCACCTGCTCAAAATGCTCTTGGTTGTATGTATGCCGATGGATTGGAGGTTAAGCAAGATGAAACAAAAGCATTAGAATGGTTTCGCTTAGCAGCATCACAAAATCTCCCAGTTGCCATGGCAAATTTAGGGGATATTATGATAAGGATGGGAGGAATGAGCAAAGATGCACAGGAACTTATTCGCACAGCAGCTTCTCTCGGAGATGAAAGGGGCAAAGCTTTGAGTAGAAAACTTGATAGAATTGCCGATGCAGAACGACAAGAAGCAATTAGAAAAAGAAAGGAAGCTGAGAGACAGGCTCAGATGGAGAGTTTGATAAATACAGTTGGAGATACTTTGGGTAAATTATTTTCTGGGACAAGATAAGATAAATAAAAATGAAAGATAAGATTATTATAGCAGCAAGTCCTGCTGATATTGAGGCAACAAAGGCTTTCCTGAATAGGTTTGAAGGCAGGAATGTCGATGTGGATGTTCTAGAGGTATCTTCTGATACTCCGATTGATTCTCAAATAGAGATTGCTCCCAACATGTTATTATGGCTGTCTCCAAGATCTGAGGAGTGTTTGTATGATCTAGGCAAAAGACGAAGTGAAAAGGGATTAAAGAGTATCAATCTGCTTGGTGATAGATTCCCCTTCTCACCTGAACAGAGAATGAAAGTAGGACGAAATGCAACCGTCATTATCCCATTGTCAAAAGAAGATATAGTATCAACTATTTTTGCTCGCTTAAACCGTGAGATGACTTCTTCCATCTCTCAAACTTCTAAAACCCCGTCTGAAACTGTAGAGAAGCAAGAAGTGAGAGATCATTCTCAAGAAAGCAATGCTGCCCATTCACCCTCAGATAGTACTAAGGAAGGAAATAGCGAAGGATTAAGCCCGTTATCAACTATAGTTGCTGATGTCGTAGTATTTGCTATCGGTGGTGGGATAATCCACTATTTCCACATTAGTATAGGCAATATCTTGGCTTACATTATTAATCTGGCGATGTTATTCTTACTTTTTTCTTTTCAATTGGGTCTTAAGGATTGGAGGAATAGAAAGGGCAAAACATTCTTTTCCTGGATAGCCCTTTTATTTACCTGGGGAATGATGGTTTTAATAGCTTATTCTATGTTAGATGACGCCTATCGTTATTTCTCACTCAAGTTGTCCTGATAAAAGCATTAATCCTAACCATATTCTCGTAGCGGTAATTCCCATAATTACCGCTATTTTTCTTTCCTACAATAAATAGATAGCATTGAGGAAGAGTCAGAAGCACAAATTGGTAAAATCGAAACGGTTAACGAAGAGGTAATAGGATTTGAAAGGAAACGAAAGTAGGTAAGAAAAACTTCTGTTTCCTCTCTTTTTGAAAGAAAATTAATATTTGGACAAAATAGATGTGCGCGAATGTAGCAAAGTCTATTATATTTGTAAAAGATTTACAAAATTAGATGTGTGACGATTCTTGATGGATTTTACAACCATTTAGACCAACAATGATTATGAAAAGAAATTATTTCAACCTCTCTCTTATAATAATGATGCTGATGGCCAATTATTCTTTGGGATGGGCACAGACCAGTCAAATTGATGATGATGAAGAAGAAGCGGAATATTATGAAGGAGAAGGAATCCAAAAACCGGCCAACGGTTTAAAGGAGATTGAGAAGGATGGCAAGCAGGGATTGATGGATTCTAAGGGGAATTTATTAGTACCGTGCCTATTCGATTATGTGGAACCAGAGAAATATTATAACAATTTCTATGTCGTAAGCAACAAAACGGATGATGACGAAGGATGGAGAAGCGGCCTTTATAAACCTGGAGAGGGGATTGTGCTGCCGGTAGAATATCAGGGAGTTAACATTATTGATTTTGAAAATGGCGATGGCTACATAATGGTCAAAAAAGACTGGAAATATGGAGTTTATGATGTAGAGCAGCGGAGATTAAAGTTGCCTATTCAATTTGAGTCGCTTTTCGCTCTCGGCAATGGAGAATATATCTGTACAGATAAATATGGGGATGGGATTATAGATGAAAATGATGGCACAAGATATTATCTCCCGGAATCCTATTCTCAGTATAATTTTAAAGATTATTCCTTAGGATGGGCTAAAGATGGACTTATTCCGGTTGGGATAGATGATAAGCATGGTTTTTTGAATACTGATTTTGAAGAGGTTATTCCTGTTAAGTATGATCAGACTGAATACTTTATTAATGGGAAATGTCTTGTCAGACTCGGTGAAGATTACTTTTATATTGATAAAAAAGGAAATCGTCTGCCCGACAAAGTAAGCTGGGAGGAATGATATTACGGATAAAATAAAAAGGCAGTCCGGAAGTTAATTTTCTAACTTATGGGCTGCCGTTTTATTTATTTAAATCATTACATATCACTCGAATACAGGTTCGCCATCTGAGAAGCTAATCTCATGGAACCCTTTCTTCACATAGATTTTATTTTTTTCCAGATCTACCACAATAGTTAACGGGATTCTTTCTTCGCAATATATGCCCCAGTTTCCAAGTCCTTCAGAGCGTGTATATCCCGAATACCCGGCATCTACTTCATCAGCTATCGAAACAACGGTGAAGTCGGCCCAGGATGCTCCGATTGAAGCTTCCCTGCTCCATCCGAGCAGGTCGGTGAAGAATCTGAATTGCGAGAAATTATCAAGATTCTCTGCTCCCCCTTCGTATGAATACTCCTTGGGCTCAAGATAGAATTGTCCTGAATATATCTCTCCTTTCCCCTTCACATTGTTAAGACGGAAATATTTATCATACCATTCTCTGTTAGACCGGATCGGAGCCAGCCAGTTGTTGGTCTGGCCCGAAACCGGGTCGGTGATGTTGCCAATAATATAGATATATGATGTGTCATCAAGGGTGACACTCATATTTGAGGAATCCCTCAAATCGACTGTTATCTTTATTATCCCTCCCTCAAAATCAGGAAGACTAATCATGCCTTTCCCTTTTACAAGGTCAGCCTTGATTTCCCCTTCACCGGCATAATCAAATTTCACCTCTTTCTCCTCAGCGGCTACTCCGAAAAACTCCTGATTATCTTTTTTCAGGGTAGAACAGAAATAAAATACAGGATGCGGAGGGAGTTCAATCCATTTTTCATATATTTTTGATCCTCTTGATGTATTATAGATACGGTAATCCTTGAAGATTTCCAAGTTACTCATGGTCGGTTCGGCCATATCCTGAGGGGAACCTACAAGATAAATCATCTCGTCGTCATAGAACAGTTCGTAGTCATCAGTGGGAAGAGGTTCGGCCGGCTTCGGATTCTGGGCGTAACCACATTCTTCAACAACCGATGCAGGAAGAGGATACACGATAAATGCCGGATCATAGTCGGTTCCCGTCTTAACCCTTCCTTTCCAATTCCAGTTATATCCGGAAATCCATTTCCCGTAACGGATAAGGTCGGTTCGACGCGTACTCTCTGTGTAGAGTTCGCGCTGACGCTCTTTTTGAAGTTCCTCTTTAGTAAGAGATGAATAAGCCGGCATCCCTGCTCGTTCACGCACGAAGTTGGTATAAGTCAATGCATCTGCCGTTGACCCTCCCCCACCGTTCAGTATAGCCTCGGCGGCGGAAAGATATATCTCTGCAAGGCGAATCACACCATAATCAATAGATGAAGGATTGTCCTGAGCCGGGATATCCGATCTATCGATGCTGCCGTCGTCGTTGATGTTCCAGTTGGTGAATTTGATGGGAAGAAAACCATTCTTCCCCCATTCGTCTCCTAAAATGACATCATTATCGACTGCAAAACCATGTTTTGCCGTACGCCACCAGGCAGTGCGTTGGTCAGGACTTTCTGTGTAATCGGCGTTCCATTCGAAGGCATCTACAAGTTGACGGATACCTGTAAGACACTTCCACCCCTGAGTGGTGTTATAGATGGAACCGTTTGCATTGGGATAACCATCGTTGCCAGTGAAGGCCACAAGCATAAAAAAGCCATTTGCCCAATTATAGATTTTCTTTCCCTTGGAATCGATAGTGGCGAGACGCCAGATAATCTCATTGTCGGCAGCCGTGCGGTTGTTATAGCTGAAGTTTTGGGAATAGTTCATGGCAAGGCCGGAATTATTGAAGCCACCCCGTCCCCTGCGCGCAATAATAGCCTTGGCATGATGCAGACATTTATCCCATGCGGGAGTGCCTGTGAATACTTCATGATTGAGATAGAACCTAACCAATAGTGCTTCTGCGGCATCGAGTCCTAACCGTCCATATTCCGGTTTGTTGTCAGGATCGTTAGCTTTATACCATGCCACAAGGTCCTCAAGCGTATCGATCACTCTTTGCGTCACAAGTCGGCGCCCGGTGGCCATATCTGAGGAAAGTTGAGGGGCGACAGAGCCTGGCTCAGTATTCTCGTCAGCATAAGGCACATTGCCGAATTCGCTGATAAGGGAGAAATACATTCCACTTCTGAGGATTTTAGCCTGACGCACACTTTCCTGATATTTCCGGAGCGCCCTCGATTGCTCATATTTGTTTTCGATAAATTCCAGACCAAAGTCTTTATTGATGAATTTATTACACTCTTCAATCACTTTAGTCAGAGTGTGATAAGCCGCTAAAACATGCAAAGAGGAGTCGGAAATCTCACCTAAGTTGAGAGGTCCGATGTTATCGTCGTGCCACCATAACCATTTGGTTTCATCCGTGGGTATTTCTTCAAGATTAAACAGAGCACGATGAAAAGTCTGGATTCCTAAGCTGAATGAGGGAATATACCAGTTCATTATAGCCGGGCTATCTGTGTCACCGGAAACAAAGGCGTAGATCTTTTCGAGCGAATCGAGCATTGCCTGAGTAGGATTCTCCGGCAGGTCGAATCCTCCGGGGAGTCGGCCGGATGTAGAGTCTATATCATTAACCTCTATATAGTCGATATATTCAAGTGGGTATTGCTTTATGACTTCCCCGTTACGGAAAATCTGAATCACCTTCCCCTGTTTTGCAAAAGTAATGAAGGATAGAAGCAGGAGCGCAAAGAGGAATAAAGCCCCTGTGATGTGGTTTCTTTTCATTATATTTTGATGTTAGTGGTTATTCTAAAATGAATTTGATTGTGTATCGGGCATCGCCATCAGTGGCGACTGCGATATAGACACCCGGTGTCAGGTTGCCCACATATATAGGTTGCGCTACCGACAATTCCGAGGTAAGGAGAATCTGACCCTCAGGATTAAGGATTGTAAGAGAAAGTATATTCTCCTCAGAGAACTGTGCCTTTATTATCTTTTCGGACGCCGAATAAAATATCCCTGTTTTTCCAACACTTTCTATTTCTTTAACTTCTGTCATAGCCGTGGGATTGGTGTTTTGAAAAGAGAAGTGATGAAAATCACTATAGCCAAGAGAAATATCTTCGCAGTCGTCATTTTCAGGAGAGGAAATGATAAAGGAATCTTCGAGAAATGTAATTCTTTTGTATTTAGAAAGATCGATATTTATATCCGAGTCAGCATTGCCGGAGAATACCACACATGGCACCTCTGGATTTGTGGCCGCCAGGTATCCGCATCCTATTGTAAGGAATGTGAGCAGATATCCGATTCTTTTAAAAGGGAAACCGTTCATTTTAGATTAAGTAAGTTTATGTAGATAGACAAAAAAAGCGTGGTGCCGAACACTTCGCTCGCTCCACGTCTTGAGGCCTTCGCATTGCCTTGCATCATAGAACAAGCAAAGTAGAAGACCCACGCTATATGTATATTCTCATGCGTTCGTGCCCATAGAATCTGGCGCATGAGAAGATATACACATAAATGTGTCACTACTTTTGCTCCCTTCTGATGATGCTGTGAGAAGTTGCGAAGTTCCAAGACATCAGAATCGAAGCGTTATAGTAACGCTATATTTAAGAACCATCGGCGCAATCCTCTCTTGGAGGACCGATGACGCGCAAATTTACAATTTAATTTTGATATAGCCAACATCTATACCAAATTAAGAAAATAAAATTTACAGTGTCCCTCCGGCTCATAGCGTGGGTCTTTTTCCTTTGTTGCTACAAATTTACATAAGAAAAATTTTTAAATGTCCATCCACTTCATCCATTTGCCACGAATCAGCTTATGTAAGAATTTCTTTTTAAAAGAAAACTTGTGATTAGATAAACTTTTATTAATTTTGTTCAGTTAATCAAACCAACTAATTCATAGTGAAGATGACCCAGATAACAGTTACATTAGAAAAAGGGGCTGATGCTAATCTTATTAATAAGATTTTAGAAAATGTAAAAGGAGTTTTACGCACAAAAATCTCTACTCACCAAGATGCTGAAAGCCCAGAGTTGGCTACTTCTGAAATCCAAGACTGTAAGGAAAATAAAGAGTGGCTTAAAACATTAGATAAATTATACAATAGCGTTGATCGATCTGCCATTGATATCGACGACGAGAAAACACGCTATGTACTTTCCAGATGATATTTCTAAACTCCTATTGTCAAATTTTCACAGCTTTGAAAACTTGAATTGTTTATATGTCTGGATTTCTCAATAACGAAAGGGAGTATAACACAAAGACAACGTCGGAGATAGATTTTGATGATGCCATTAAGTTACCCGACGGTGGCTCCACTTGCGACCTCTACCGCACAAAGTGGCACCGCAGGGATGTCTTTGTGAAAAGACTTAAGGAGGAATTCAGATCCAAACCCCTATACCTTGACGCCCTCGACAAAGAATATGATATCGGGGTGAACCTCCACCACCCTTCGCTTCCGGAATATCGCGAATTTCATCGGGATTATATCGTGATTGACTATATCGATGGCTTAACACTTGCCGAGATGGTAAAACAACGCGATCCTTGGCTCAGGAATGAGGGGAATATCGTAAGAATGTTAAGCGAATTGGTCAATGTGGTGGAATATCTGCATCGTCATAATGTGGTGCATTGCGATATAAAGGCCGACAACATTATGATTACAGCCAATAATAGCAATCTGATACTTGTTGATTTCGACAAATGCTACACGGATGCTCTGGGCGACACTTCGGGAGACCCAGAAAAATATGGGCTGTCGGTTAAGGATGTAGGCAGAACGGCAATTGATTTCCACGCCATTGGTCGGTTGGTCGAGATGCTTAAAAGAGATGTGCCGGGCTTTAAATTTGGCAATTGGAAGCAGTTTGTGAAGACTTGCTATAATCCGGATGCCACATGCGACGACTTGCGGCAAGTCCTTTCCAATCGGGGGTTATCTTCACGGAAATTTATTCGTCTGATAGCCGTGTGCGCTGTCGTTATAGGCCTTGTTATCTGGATAGGATTATGGAGCGGATTGATTGGCAAAAAAGATGAGCCTATGCCTGAAACTAAAACGGAAGAGGTAGCCACGCCGGAGGTTTTATCTCCTCCAACTCCCCTAAACGTGGAAGAAGGGCCATCGGCTTCAAGTATTCCCACAGCTTTGGCTCCAGTCTCAGCAGCGCCGGAAACTCCGGCAATAAAGGAACAAGCCGATTTGCACGATGATGCCAGAAAAAAAGCGGAGGCGTTAGACAAAAGGATACAGCCGGAGTTTAACAAATTGCTTGGTGGTCTCGACCGATTGCAAGTGCTCAGGAAAGACACCGGGGCGTCGGGAGCCCAACTTCTTACCGAAATTCGCCGCCATGGTGCCCTCGCCGATGAAACAATCACCGAGGCTTTTGCAATTCTTAAAGAATCTTCTCCCAATATAACCGACCGCGAGGCTTGGAGAATAATGGCCTATTCGAAAGCCTACACCGGCTACACACGTCGCGCCACCCTCGAACTGAATGAAGTTGGGAAGGAGATTGAACGGCGTTTTGCTAAAGAGGGAAAGGAAATCACAAAATAATTTCAACGGATTTCAGTCCCTTATGTTTTGCTGATTCGTATGCTCCGAGGTCTATTCCATCGCGGACCACGTGGGCTACCACAAATCTATGCCCCACGGCGAGCTGAGTGATAGAGAGCAAATCGCCTTTATGGATGTTTCGACTCCCCTCCACCTCATTGACAATAAATTTGAAGTCGCCGAGATAAGTAAGGAAGAAAACGCGGTTTGGCGAATATGAAATTCTAACCTGTGTACCTCGCTCAAGGTCTTGAACCTCTATGCAATCGATGGGAGTAAACATGGAGATGTCGGCCTCTTCCCCAAGATCTTTTACAAGGGATTCATAGTCATCGCATCCAAGATATTGGGCTATGATA
>CAZXGU010000091.1:0-12459 GCA_964640375.1 uncultured Sangeribacter sp.
CGTCTGCATAAGGCCGACCCGGTTTTGGGTGTGGATATGTCTTCGACGGGTGAGGTTGGCTGCCTTGGTAAAGATTTCGACGAGGCTTTGCTCAACGCCATGATTTCCGTAGGGCACCATGTGCCAAAGAAGGGTGTGTTAGTAAGTTCGGGCGATGTTCGCGGCAAGGTGGATATGCTTGAGGCATGTCGTCTGCTCGATGAGAATGGTTATCCCATCTATGCCACTGCCGGCACTGCCGCTTTCCTCAACCAGAATGGCATCAAGGCTATAGCTACAAGCTGGCCTGATGAGAAAGGCGATGGAATTGATGTGTTGGATCTGATTTCGGGTCATAAGGTGGATATGGTGATCAATATCCCGAAGAACCATACGCGCCGCGAGCTGACCAACGGTTATCGCATCCGTCGCTGGGCTATCGACCATAACATTCCTTTGCTCACTAACGGCCGCCTGGCGAGTGCCTACGTTAAGGCTTTCATCAATAAGCCGGCCGAAGAAATCGGCATCACCCCCTGGAAGGAATATTGATAAGAACTCAACAAACCCATATAATGCGAACGCGGCTTATCCCACCGGATAAGCCGCTTTCATATTGCCTCTATTTCAGATCTCCAATTGAGCGAAGATAGTCAACATAATATATTCGGTATTGCGTGCGGGCCTCTATCAGGTTGGAATAAGATGTGTGCCATTGCGATTGAGCATCAAGAAGATCGGTGAGAGTAGAATAGCCCACTTCAAACTGTCGCTTCATCACCCTCAGATTCTCGTCGGCTTCATTCATCGCTTTCTGAGCCGAGACTATAAGTTCCTCTCCCGTGAGAAGATTATTATAGTTCTGATTCGCTTCAAGTTGCATCAATCTTTTGTTTCGTTCCAAAGTTAGACGCGCATTTTCAAGCTCAAGTTTAGCCTTCCTCACTTTCTTCTTCCCCTCGCCCCAATGGAATATGGGAATCTGCACAGAAAGTATTCCCATAAAACCGTTGGAGTTAGATGTCATGGTCATGGGAACATAATTTCCCGTTGCATCTTGCCCAAAGCTTTTTACCTTTATATTTCCATAGGCCGACCAACCGAGCTGCATACCCACGGTTGGCAGAAAATCGGCTCTCACCATAGTTATATCATGCTTCTTTATGTCGATGTTATGTGCCAACATCGCCACCTCCGGGCGATTCATTACCGAGCCGCAGCCTGAAAATTTCACTTCCTCCAAAGGTATCTGCTCAGTAGGGTTTATCTTCGTGGTGTCGCTCGCTCCTATCGCTCGGCAAAGAGCCAATCGGCAAATATCGGCTCCGGCGCGCGTCTGCTTGAGTCGGTAGATGATCTCGCTGCGGCGAGTATCCACGCGCAATAACGACTGTTTCGGAGCCATCCCGGCTTTTACCGAAATCTCCGATATATTATATATCGAATCTATCATTGCCAAATAAGATTCCATCATATCCACCTTTGCCAGCACTGCCACATAGGTCCAATAGCTTTTTTCCGCATCGGCAATAACATCCATTTTCGCGGCTCTCAGCTGCTCCTCATTGATTTTCTTTCCTACTGCCGCCATTTTATTTGCTGCTGTGATCTTTCCTCCAGTATAAATGGGTTGTGTCAGACTGATTCCTGCCATATATGCTCCTCGTAATTGCATAGTCATCATGTCGCCCATCTTGGTGTCGGGAGCCTGATATAACACATTAGCGCTCCCCGAGAAATTAGGCAGATAAGCCGTGTGTGCAATCTCCTTATCAAGTCGCGCCTCGGCTACATTATTTTCTGCAATTCGGATATTTTCATCTGTCTCCAATGCCATGCGTCGGCAATCGTTAAGCGACAGATCGAGCGCGTTGGCTTGCGAAATACCTGCTATAGCAGCCAATAAGATGATTATTGTTCTTTTCATTTTTGTTTCACTTTAAAGAAAACTGCATAAAGAGTGGGTAAAAGCAAGAGGGTGGCTACTGTGCCGAGCAGCAGACCTCCGATTATTGTTACGGCCAGAGAACCATACATCGGGTCGCTGATAAGGGGAATCATACCGGCAATGGTGGTGAAGGAAGCGAGAAACACGGGCATCACACGCGAAGTAGTGGCGCGCACAATGGCCGGATATAATTCCACCCTCTCTTCTATTGTCAGCCTCGTTATCTCATCTACCAATACAATTGCATTTTTTATTATCATTCCCATCAAGCCCATCAGACCCAAAATGGCCACGAAGGTAAACGGCGTGTCGGTCAATAACAGAGCCGGCACAATCCCACAAAGCACAAAGGGGAAACAGAGCAGGATGATGGCAAGCTTTTTCCAGTTGTTGAACAATAATAGCAACACTATCACCACTATGGCAAGCATGATTGGAAGATACGACATGATTTTCTCTATCGCTTCTCCGGATGCCTCGCCTTCTCCTACGAATCGCATTGAATAGCCTTCAGGCAGGTGGATTGCTTCGATCTGAGGCGTTATCTCTTCAAGAATCTTTGCCGGAGTGGCATCAGGGGTGGAAAAGTCGGGGTCACACTCGGCTTCTATCACCCGGCGTCCGTTAAGCCGGTGGATCATTCCTTCATTCCAAGTGGAATGAATTGAATCGACCACTGCCGAGAGCAGCGTCGTATTAAACATTTTCTTCGACACATCTTCAGTCTGAACCGCTCCCCTCATTATCCCTTTCACATCGTCGTCGGAAACCGATATGTTCAGCATTTTCCACACCGGCAGGGAGTTCAGATCCTCAATCTTGCGGCCGTCGTTGTTTCTGATAATCATATTGATGGGCACCATCTTGTCGTTGTCGTTGACCACCCCTATTGTGTAGCCGTCGCCGGCCGCAAGCATGGCGTTGCCCACATCGCTTCGGTTAATGCCGGCATTGGTGGCTGAATAGGGAGAATAGGCAAGGCTGACTGTGCGTTGTTTTCCAAGCCAGTTATTCTGCACCGACAATGGATCCACAAACCGGCATTTCCGCATTATCTCTTCTGCCTGGCTGCTTAAGGCACGCAGGGTGTCGGCATCGGGACCGGCAAATTCAACTTCAACTGTATGGGTGGTGGCTACGGAAAGATTATATCTCCTTGCTCTTACATAGGCTTCCGGGGCTATTCTTCTTATTTTTGCTATCAACTCGTCGGAAAGACGTTGCACTGTCTTATAGTCATCGCAGTCGATTATAAATTCCGCATATTCCTCCCCCCCGGAGGGCATCGGCCTCACAAGACAATATCGTCCCGGGGCGCCTCCCATGCTGATAGCCACCGTTTTCACTCCTTTCTCCCCCTTTATGCTGTCGGATAAAAGAAACATCCTCTCTCTTATGGCATCGGGGTTGCTCTCAATCGGAAACGTGCATTCCACAACAAACTGCTCATAGTCGAAGTCGGGGAAAAAGATATTCCTCACAGAAGTCAACCCCCATATCGACACACCAAGTATCACTACGGCCGTGGCCACGGAAATCCATTTATGCCGAATCAGGATTATAACCAATTTCCTGACCATGCGCTGGATAAAATTAAGTTTTATCTCTCCCTCTCCATCTTTTTCGTCATCAGCGGCATCCTCCGGTTTCTCCGATTTTTTCATCGCGACCTTTGCGCTGTCTAACCAGGCATCCGAGCATACCGGCACCTGTATCATAGCCAATATCCAGCTTGCTAAAAGGCTTACGCAGATCACTAAGAAAAGGTCGCCGGCAAATTCTCCCACGGTGCCGGTGGTGAGATAGATGGGTAGGAAAGTGACGGCGGCGATAATGGTTGCCCCTAAAAGCGGCCATGCTGTTTTGCGCACGATATTATAAAGATATGCCTCGCGACGCAACCCTCGCTTACGGTCGTTGATTATCCCATCCATTATCACCACGGCATTATCCACAAGCATACCCATCGCCACTATGAAGGCTCCCAAAGAGATGCGTTGCAATGTGGTGCCCAAAACCGATAGAATGGGAAACGAAAGTGCCACTGTCAGAATAAGACCGAAACCGATAATCAGGCCTGCCTTCCATCCCATGGCTAAAAGTATCACTATAAAGACTATGATAATCGATTCCAAAAGGTTGACCATGAATGAAGAGATAGCCTTGTCAACACGTTCGGGTTGGAAAAAAACTTTACTCACGGTCAAACCCGCCGGTAAGGCTGAAATGGCTTGATTCATTATTTTATCAACCTCCGCCCCCACCGTGGGAACCACGGCTTCTTTCTCCAGCGCAACTAAAAGAGTTACGGTCGTTTCCTTATCTATATAAAAGTCGCCTTGACGCGGAGCCACGGGATGGCGCGAAACATTTGCCAAATCTCCAATCCTTACTTTTTTCCCGTCGGGCATGGTGACGAGAAGGTTTGAAATCTCCTCTTCGCTTAGAGCCCCCTCCTCAACATTTACCGCTATCCGATCGAGACCATTATCTATCTTTCCGGCATTTATGACCTGGGTGGAGGCCTGGAGAGTCTGTGCCACAAGCATAGGCAGCAGCCCGTTGTGCTGAATCATGGCCGGAGTGAATGTGATATCGATCACTTCCCGTTGCACGCCTCCAATCGAAACTCTCTTCACCCCTTTCACCCCCATTATCTCTCTCCGCATCCGTTTGGCATAGCTTTCTATCTCGGTGGTTTCATAGCCGTCGCCGCTGATTGCATAAAAGATGCCATATACATCCATCATATCGTCGATCACGATGGGAGCCATGCACCCCTGCGGCAGACTCATCTCTGCATCTGCCACTTTGCGTCTCACCAAATCATAATACTGTTCTATCTCGGCATTGGGCACATCAAACTGAAACTCCACGCCTATGAGAGCCTGGCCATTGCGAACATCGCTTTTGATTTTCCACACATTAGGAAGAGTGCGAAGACGGTCTTCCAGCTGGCTGACAACATCTCTTTCTATCACCTCTGCTTCGGCTCCCGGATATATTATGACCACCGAGGCCTGCTTCACCACAACCGCCGGATCTTCCAGCTTGGGCATCCGAAGAAAATACATGATGCCCGCCAGAAGTATGATTATCATCGCCGACCAGAAGAGGGTGCGGCGATTCATAAAAAATTCCGCGATTCGCTTCATAATGCCGCCCCTCCTATCTCGCTATCTTTTCCAATCACCTTCACTTTCTGTTTATCCGAAAGATGATGCACTCCGACGGACACTATTTCATCCGTGTCGCTCAGACCGCTCACCATTGAATAATTCCCTTGAGGAGCACCCGAAACCTTTACCTCGCATGTCGACAATGTGGAATCTTGCGGATTAACAAGCCATACGAAAGTTTTTCCGTCGCGTTCAAACAGGGCTCGCGACGGAATTTTATACACCCCTCCATTTATGCCGCTTTGATAGGCTATATCCACCCGCATATTCATCCCCGGTAGCAATCGATTTTTATACGTCTCCGGCACTTTCAAACGCAACCGGAAGAGCGAATTGTTATCTCCTTCGGGAATGAAACTGATTATTTCAAGCGGTATCTCCGTGTCGCCCGTCACCGACGATTGCCCCGTGCATTTCACTATCTTATCCTTCTGAGCATACACTGCCGGTGACAGCGCAACCGACACTTCAAGCCCGGAATTATCAACTATCTTGAATACGGGAGTGCCCGAGCCTACCATCTCCCCCTCTTCCATGTAGCGCTCCACTATATGACCCGAAATCGGAGCCACAAGCTTGGTATAGCTAAGCTGATTCTTTGTCATGTCAAGTTGAATCTTCACCTGCTGTAAGCCGGCAAGAGCCTTCTCATAATCATTGTCAGACACACTCTGCAACCGATGCATCTCTTCAATTCGCTTCACCTCCGAAGCAAGTTGCTTATATTGAGTTTCGAGTTGTTGGAGCGAGAATTTATAATCCACATCGTCAAGATAGCCCAACACCTGTCCTTTATTAACGTAGGCTCCTTCGCCCACATTGAGACGCTTTATCTGACCTCCTGTCTTAAACGCAACGTTCACACTCCGACCCTCTTCTATCACTGAGGTATGGCTCGAAGAAGAAAACTCCGAATCTCCCTCCGGATTGAAGGTGTAAACGCTCGCTATTTTCTCTTTTTCGCTGTTTTCCCGATTTTTTCGGCAGCCCGTGATAATTATGGCTAAAACCAATGCCGCCGACAAAATGACTGTTGTTCGCATCGTTATATCAAAAATTTTCACAAAATTACTCATTCGCTCTCTCCCTATTGTTATCAATATTGTTGATTTTATGTTCTATTTCAATCATAAATTATCTTTTTACTCATATTTTTGGTATATTTGCAGTTCTAATTTATGAAAAATCGCAAATCGAATATAGAGGTTTACACTGAGGTCAATTCTTCGTTGCTGCAGGGCATCAGCCGCAATGTCTCCACTCTTGGAGAATTAGTGCTATATGATAATCTCCACAATCCGGAACAAACTCCACCATCGGAATTCGCATTTCTGAGCACTCCCCTCAAACTGCGATCGAATTTTATTGTGGTCTGTCTCGAAGGATGGCTCTCTTTTAAGAAGGATTTCTACCGTGAGATAAAAATCGAAAAAGGGTGTGTGGCGCTTTTTAAAGATGGACCAATTATTGAATTTATCGATGCTAAACCGGATAGTAAGCTTTTCATGATTTCAATCCCGCAAGGGTTGCTCTCTGAATCCCTTAACAATCCGGGAATAATAGGCGATTCATTCATTTTCTCGCCCGATGTCTCTTTTATCCACGATATATGCACTGTCTATGGCTTGATGAAACAAAAAATCGACGACCTTGCCTTTACTCTCCGCCCGGAAATCGTTTACACATATCTGAGAGCATTGGAAATTCAACTTGCCGAAGCTATCGGCCGATTATATAAGACGATTCATTCCCCATCCGTAGGCGATCGGAAGGTGGCGCTGTATTATAAGTTTATTAAGGAGGTCAAGGAGAATTTCACTTCCCATCGGGATGTAGCCTTCTATTCTTCGGCGTTATGTCTTTCCCCGGGCCATTTATCAAGAATTGTCAAAAATGTCAGCGGTAAGTCTGTGAGCGAATGGATTAAGCATTATGTGATTCTGGAAGCAAAAGTCTTGTTGCGTTCCAAGAATCTTGCAGTGTATCAAATCAGCGAAATCCTTAATTTCCCTAACCCCTCTTTCTTCTCGAAATATTTTCGTGAAACTGTCGGCCTTTCCCCCTCCGAGTATAGAGATAGATTATAAGGCAATTATTATGATTCGCTGCCTAATTAGAGAGATACATAATTTTATTTGTTAATAAATGTTAATGATTTTGCTATGTCAATTTTAATATCTACCTTTGCAGTGTTGTAGAACGGTACATCACTACAACAAACGATAAAATAGAGCTTTAATGGCACCAAAATCCTTACGGATTATAACAGGTTCCGGCTCATTACAGTAAAAAATTCTATAACATTCTAAACTTTAATGATTATGAAAAAGATTGTTTTATTAGCACTCACAGCTATCATGGGTTTCGCCTCTTCGGTTTCGGCTCAGATTTTCTGGAAAGTGGAGAAACCCGGCGACCAGCATGTATCATATATCCTCGGCACTCACCACTTCGCAAACCTCTCCGTGCTTGATTCTCTTAAACAGCTCCCCGCAGCTCTCCAAAGCATCGACAAGCTATATGGCGAACTGGATATGGATGCAAGCATGTCGCAGGAAGCCCAGATGGCGATGATGCAATATATGATGGCTCCGGCCGACAGCACGCTCGATAAAGTGCTTTCTCCTGTGCAGCTCGATTCTGTTCAGCAGGCTTTAGCCCAACTCAATGGAGTGGAACCGCAGATGGTGCCAATGGCACAGTTTGCTCCCCTCAAACCTGCCGTGCTCTCCACTCAGATTGCAGCTGCCATGGCAATGAAGATTTTCCCTGAACTTAATCCCCTTCAGGGTCTCGACAAGACAATGCAGGATAGAGCTAAGGAACTCGGAAAACCTGTTGCCGGATTCGAAACTATGGATTATCAGATTGAGATGCTTTACGGCACGCCAATCTCCAAACAGGCTAAAGACCTCATGAAGACTATCGCAGACATGGACACCGAAAACGAACGAGCTGTTGCTCTTGCCAACTCCTACCTCGCCCACGACATTGACGCCATTCTCAAGGCTATGATTGAAGAGGATAGCGACCCGGAAGAATATGAGCGCATCCTTTACACACGCAACGACAACTGGGTTAAACAGCTTGTAGAGGAGATGCCCAAGGAGTCGCTGATGGTTGTGGTCGGTGCAGGTCATCTTCCCGGTGAAAGAGGCGTGCTCGAACAGCTCCGCAAGGCAGGCTACACCGTGACTCCGGCTGAATAATTTCTCCCTCCAAAATCCACTATAAGATGATCGAACTGAATAAACTTACTTTTTCCTATTCCAAGAAGGGGATTCCCGCGCTCCACGACCTCGATGGACGCATTGAGCCGGGAATCCACCTCCTTGCCGGGGAGAATGGCGCCGGAAAAACCACTCTGCTTCATCTGTTGGCCGGAGTGGCTCTCCCTACCGACGGCGCGGTGCTTATCAATGGAGCTGACCCGGCTTCTGATTCTCCGGCTCTGAAAGGGAATACATTTCTATTAGAGGAGAATACCTCTTTCCCCTTGAAGACAATCCGGAAGTTTGCCGAGATGCATTCCCCTTTCTATCCCAATTTCTCGCATAAGACTTTCTGCGATAATCTCCATGCCTTTGGTCTTACGGGCGACGAGCCGATGAAAAGTCTCTCATTAGGGACTCGGAAGAAAGCCCAGTTGGCTTACGCGTTGGCCCTTGGGGTTGACACTCTGCTTCTCGACGAGCCTACAAATGCCCTCGATATAGAGAGCAAGGAGGTGCTTAAGACTCTTATCGCTTCCAACATTGCGCAGAATCAGACCCTTATTGTCTCGACCCACACAGTTTCGGAGTTAGAGAATCTTTTCGACGGGGCCTTGATAATGAAGAAAGGGAATCTCCTATGGGCAGGAACCGAACAGGAAGCCACCGAACGATTGGCTTTTGAAAAGAGCCGGTCGCTCGATCCGGAGGCTTTATACTCGGAAAATCAGTTGGGAGGCTACTATTCTATCCTTCCAGCAATCGAAGGGGAACCGACTAATGTGGATTGGCGCCTCCTCTATTCCGCCTTACATTCGCCCAAAAGCGATGATGTGTTAAACCAGCTTAAAAAACCATTGTCATGATAGAGTCCGTTTCCAAATCTTCCGGTTTCTCCTTTCAAAGGGTATGGGCCTACGCATTATATTACCTGCCCCGACTCAAGGGGGAGATGCTGATATATTTCGCCATAGCCCTGTTTTGCTCCATTATAACTCTGATTCCGGCTCCCGATGAGGTTCAGAAAGCTATTGGAGTGGGTATATGGTCGATTCTTCCGATAATCTTCTATTGCGGACCTCTGATTTTTGCCAAGGGAGGCGACACCCGGATCATCGAACGTCTGATGCCAGTGAGCGCAGCTGAAAAACTAACTTTCTACTACATCTATAACCTCGTCATCATCCCGATAATCGTATATGGGTTGCCCTTGGCAGCATGCTGGATTTATATTTCCTGTCCGGCAATCAATACCCCTTCCCTTTTGGAACTTTACCAGATGAAATTCACTAATTGGGGAATGGTGATGGCCATAAACACCACCGGGGCCGTACTTATTTCCATGGCCTGTCTCTATGGAGTGGAGGCTTCCCGCCAGAACCGGATGCTCTTCGGGATTGTGGGTGTGGTAGTAGGGAATGTGATTATCGGAATAATAGGAGGCATAATCGGGGTGTCGATGGCTCTCAAAGCCTTCTCTGCCGGAGTAAACGATGGCATGAATGGCACTCGCTGCAACCCGGATGAAGTAGGCGAGCAGATTGTGAAGGAGATGATGGAGAGTATGGCTCATCCTGATGCTCTTTCTATATCCTTACTTGCAGTAATTGTTGTTTTGATAATTGTGACTGGCTGCCTCACATATAGGGCAATCAAGAGGAAGAACCTTTAAACGAATGAGGAGTGAGGATTTAGGGATGTCTTAAAACCTAAAGCTCAAAACTCCACACTTTAAACAGAGAGATAAGTTATAATGATAGAGTTTTCTGATAATAAGCCGATCTACCGACAGATAGTGGATCATGCCTACAATCTGATTCTCGACGGCAGATGGGAGCCCGGAGCGCGGGTTCCCTCTGTGCGCGAATTGGCTGCTGAGTTGGGGGTGAATACGCGAACAGTGCTTAAAGCCATGGAGGATTTGCAGAATGCCGGCGTGATTTACTCGCGACGCGGCATGGGTTTTTCTCTTTCCGAAGATGCCCCTCAGAAAGTAAGGGAGCAATTGCGACAAGATTTTTTTGAAACCACCCTTCCGCGGCTTGATTCGGAAATGAAGATGCTAGGTATAACGATCGACCAGCTAATTGAAGCTTTAAAAAAAATATGAAGTCTAAAGTAAAATACAGTAAGTTTTCAACCATACTCACCCTCTCAATCCTGGTATTAATGGCTGGGCTTGCGGGCTACACATTTGGAAGCGATGAAACAGCGGCTTTCATCATCCTGGTGGCGGTGCTGCTCATTTTGTTAGTAATGAGTGGATTCTATGCCCCATTATGGATTGAAGCCGAAGGAGATCAAATAATAATTAAAAGCCCCTTCAAGACTCACAAGTTAGCCATCCCCGACATTGCCTCCATAGAATTGATGCAACCCACAATGGGGGCGATACGCATCTGCGGTTCGGGAGGCTTCATGGGATATTGGGGATTGTTCCGCGAAGCCGACATAGGACGCTACATGGCCTATTACGGCCGCGCCTCCGACTGCTTCTTCATCCGCATGAAAAACGGCGACAAATACATGCTCGGCTGCGAGAACCCTGACGAAATGGTAGAATATATTAAAGAGAGGATGGGACAATAAGCTGGGTAATCTTTACTAAGCCCAAGTGCAAACCACATTCTCACCCAAGGCTTTGGCAATCTGATGCACTAAGGATTTAGCTGTGGTGGCTCTCATATTTAGATTGATATACCATCCGGGAACGAGCTCCTTGTGATGGCCATTCTTCTTATTTTGCGTTATCAAGTCTTGTCCCCACACGTCAAAGTTCATATCATACACGCGCTCCCATCCAATAGCTAGTACAAATTGACGAAAAGCTTCACTATATCTTTCATCGATAATCAGTTTTCCATCGGGCATACGGATTTGAATAACAGGCCTCCGTCTCTCCTCCTTTTGTTTCGGAACTTGATTTGCTGGAGTTATAATACGAGTAACAGTATATTTTGGCTGAGGGACTGTATCAAGTTCAACACGGATTGGAATATGGTCTGAGAGAGTGAGCCAGTAATCGTGTGACGCGGTCGGAGCTACACAGCACACTTTTACGAATTCGGGGCTTCCGAATACGTGATCAATATGGAAAGGCTGGTCTTTCTTGCGCTGAAAATAGAAAGTTGGAGTGGTCTCGTGGCCCTGTTCCTCACCTGATAAGTGATGATACAGTGGAAAGAGTCCAGTTTGCGCCATCCTGTCGATAAACATTGAGTGGCTTCTCCTTGGATTTGATTTGTCAAAGACCACCGAACTGTTGAAGTCGCCTATCATGACTGTTTTATCGTTATAGCTATCTATATTTAAGTCGAGGAAATCATGTAGTTCTCCCACATATTTTCCATGCGTCCAAACAGGAACCAAAGTCCATTCTTCGTTAATAATGACTGGCGCAAATGACATCTCGCCTACTTCCGGCCAAGTAAGGCGCCGTAATGTTACATCGGGGCGAGCGAAAACCGCCAACCCCTTTGAACGAGAGCCTATACGAAATCCATTATTAAATAATCTCTTGTACTCCTCATCGTCGTAAAAATAAGGATCTTCACATTCTTGAATAACATAAATATCCGCGCCTGGATATTTTTCAAACAAGGCTCTAAATTTCTTACGGAATCCACCATTGCAATTCCAACTTACTACAGTATATTTCATATTTGATCTGCAAAATTTTTACTCTACCATTGAAGTTGATAAAAATAATTTTCCGAAAATTGAAAATCTACTTCTTTCAGTAGGTTTGGAAAGCTAAGTTATGATTAATTCCCGGGATTGACAAATTTTCAAGTATATTTTGGATAAAGGATAGAGAACTTCAGATGATAGCTTAGACGATGCAAAAGGCTGCTATTTGATACGCCAGTAAGCGTACGAAAAAGATGATGCAATTTTGAAAAAACTTATTTGTAGAAAGATAACCAAATCTTTTATCAGTTTTTCTCACGATATCCTAAAAATCATTATCTTTGTAATCTAAACTTAAGCGCCATGCAGAAATTCCTGAACCTCTTTGTAGATTTTGCCCAAATTTTGAAAAGAAGGACAACGAGAAGGGATGCCAGACAGTTTTTGAACAATGGATTTATAACATTATAAACATGCCGAATATGGAAGGGATAGCATTTGCAAAGGAAAG
>CAZXGU010000092.1:0-12428 GCA_964640375.1 uncultured Sangeribacter sp.
GGAGCGGAGGCGTCCCCGCCTCCGTGGGAATGATTTTTTAGGAGGCGGGGACGCCTCCGCTCCATAGCGCCTCCTCTCCATAGGGTTAGGCGAGGCAGGCGTCGAGTTCGGCGGCGAGCTTTTCGCGGTCGAGGTCCCGGCCGATGAATACGAGTTTTATCATGCGGTCGCCGTATTCTTCATCCCAGTCGCGACGCAGGGCCGGGTCGCGCATCATCATTATCTCCAGTTCGGGTCGCGGAGCCGTAGCATACCAGTAACCGGCTTCCTTGAGATTCTTCTGCACTCCGGCCGATTCAAAGAGTAAGGACATGTCGCGGTTATGGCTGAAATAAAGAACCCCCTTGCAACGGATCACATTCTTGGGCCAATGCAGATTCACAAACCTGTCAAACTTATTGAAGTCGAAAGGCCGGCGACGGAAATAGACGTATGTACCGATTCCGTATTCTTCTGCTTCCCCTTCGCCATGATGATGGTGATGATGGTGGCAATGCTCATCGCAATGATGCCCCGGTTCACCATGGGCAGGTTCATGGTCATGGTTATGTTCGTGTTCATGGTCATGATGATGGTGATGATGCTCTTCCAATTGTTCCTCAGCCGGACCTTCAATTTTCTGCACCCATGTGGCGGAGGTGGCCACATCCTCGAAATCGAAGAGATGGGTGTCGATGATGTCATCAAGAGGAACGTTGCAATAGTCACATTCGATGATGCGAGCCTTGGGCTGTAGAGCGCGAATCACACTCTTAATGCGCGCTGCCTCCTCTTTGGTAACTTCCGAAATCTTATTGAGAAGGATAATATTGCAAAACTCAATCTGCTCAATGATAAGGTTTTCTATATCTTCTTCATCAATATCCTCCTTCTGGAGGTTATCTCCGCAGCCGAATTCGCTTTTAAGACGGAGCGCATCAACAACGGTGACGATGGCATCCAATCGAGGACGTTCTGCTGGCGCACCGGCAGGCGAAATCATCTGCTCCATCGAACAGATTGTTTGAGCGATAGGAGCCGGTTCGCACACACCCGAAGCCTCGATGACGATATAGTCGAACATACGGGTGGCGAGAAGGTCGTCGATCTGTTTGATGAGATCCATTTTGAGTGTGCAGCAAATACAACCGTTCTGGAGAGCCACGAGGTCGCCCGAATCGTCCTGACCCACGATTCCACCCTTCTGTATGAGGTCGGCATCGATGTTGACTTCCCCGATGTCGTTTACAATCACAGCGAAACGGATGCCTTTCTTATTGGTGAGTATATGATTGAGAAGCGTAGTTTTGCCGCTTCCGAGATAGCCGGTGAGCAGAAGCACCGGAATTTCTTTTGATTCTGACATAATTTATAATCTTTATAGCTGATATATTCATAACAAAATTCATTCCATAAAATATTAAATATCCCCGAAATGCCGTTATTACTTTTGATTATAAGGTAAAATAGATGAGTGAAAGCAGAGGCATAAGTCATAGATTAGGTTTTTGGGGGTTAACGGGGATAGTTTTCGGGTCGGTCATCGGCGGGTCGATATTCAATTTGGCTCAGACTTTGGCACGCAATGCCGCCTTAGGGGCCGTGATATCCGCATGGCTGATAACAGGGGTAGGCATACTATTTCTTGTTCTTACATTCAAACGATTGGCTGATGCACGTCCCGACCTTAAAGCAGGCATATATCAGTATGCGCAGGAGGGTTTCGGAAACTATTGCGGTTTCAATATGGCGTGGGGCTACTGGCTCTGTGTGATATTGGGAAATGTCACCTACGCCGTGATGATCAATGATTCAATCGGTTCATTTATTCCTCTTTTCCGAGATAATCCTGCCATGACTTTTTTCTTCGGCACTGCCTTGGTCTGGCTAATGTTTCTCATTGTGTCGCGCGGAGTGAAATCTGCTGCTTTTGTCAACACGTTGCTTTCTTTTCTGAAATTTGCGTGCATTATCCTGATAATTGGTGTTTTGGTGGTTTGCGTGAAAGTTGGAATGTTCACGGCCGACTTCTGGGGACATTCCGATGGATCGCATTTAGGCACTGTAGGAAATCAGTTCTCCTCCTGTATGCTGGTCACGATATGGAGCTTTCTGGGAATTGAAGGAGCTGTGATGATGTCGGGCCGTGCCCGGCGCTCCAAAGATGTGGGACGCGCCACTGTTGTCGGCTTTCTGCTTGCCTTGGCTTTATATATACTAATCTCCGTTTTATGCTACGGGGTTATGACTCAGCCCGAAATGGCAAAGTTGCCTAATCCGTCGTTGGCCTACGTGCTCGACGCTTGCGCCGGAGCATGGGCAAAATGGTTTGTCATAGCTTCGGTCATAGTTTCGCTCACAGGTGGTTTTGTTGCATGGACGTTGGTTTGTGCCCAAGTGCCCTACGAAGCGGCTGCCGTGAAAATCTTTCCGCGTCAGTTTATGAGGCTCAACCGCCAAGGGATGCCCTGGTTTGGAATGGCCAGCGCCACGACGGTGATGACGCTGTGCCTTCTCTTAGTGGTAACAGCCGAGAATATCTATGTGGCTGCTCTTAATCTTACTGCCCTTATGGTTCTGCCTCCATATCTCTTCTGCGGGCTATATCTCTGGAAACTCACATGCTCCGATCGATTCAGGAAGGATTTGAAGGGAGCGACGGCAATCAACCGTTTTATTGCCGGCGCGGAGGTGGCGTTCTGTCTTTATATAATGTGGGCAGGAACGTTTCGACTTCTGATGGTCACCTCGATATTTTATGTGGGGGGTGTAGGATTTTATATTCTTGCCCGGCTTCAGAACTCCAACAGATTAATCAGACGCCGAGACATTTTTCATCCCGTCAGAATGATTGGTGATGTGTTCACGAGAAGGGAATTCATGGCTTTTGCGATGTTGACAGCATTGGCAATTATATCGGTGATAATGCTTGCCAATGGATATATACGATTGGATGTGTAAAGACCACGAAGTCTTTATTTTGAAAAAGATACATTTGTTAAAGAATTGATAGATAATTTGTTAAATTCTTGTTAAACTTAATCGAGCTATTAAACGAAAGATTGTTATAGCAATCAAAGCATCGTAAACCGCGAGAAAAGCAGTTTGCTGCAACTTGAAAAAGACTAACAATAGAACCGAAAAATTAATTAAAACTCGATTAAGATGAAAAAGAAAATTTTAAGTATAGCACTTATCGCAATGTCGCTTGTATCGTTCACTTCAATGGCTCAGACCACTTCTTCAAACGCTTCCAATTCTCAGGAACAGATAGAGAATGTAAAAGGTAAGAAAGGCGACAAAAAAGGCGACCGCAAGAAAGATGGTAAATTCGACAAGAAAGGCGACCGTCAGTGCGACAAGAGCTGCAACGTTAAGGATGGCAAAAGAGCTGACCGCAAAGGAGGCAAGAAGAATCCATACGAAGGGTTGACACTTACCGAGGCACAACAGCAGAAGCTTCAGCAACTCGATTCCAACCGCAAGGCAGCCCGCGAGCAGCAGAAGATGGCACGTAAAGAGGCAAAGCAGCGCAATGATTCAGTGAAAGCAGCCGAGCGTCTCGCAGCAAAGAAATCTTACCTTGAGGAGGTAAAGGCTATCATCGGTCCGGATCAGTATGTAGTATTCCTTGAAAACTACTATATCAACGGCAATGGCGGACATAATAAAGGGATGAAAGCCATGAAGATGGATAAGCGCGGCGATAAGAAAGATTTCAAAAAAAATATGGCTCAGAAGAACCATAAGAAAGATAATCGCGATAAAGAGCAGCGCAGCCGCTCTTAACGAGATGAAATAGGAAACAGGGTCTTACTCTATAAGCCCGAAATGACGGAGGGCGTTGACTATACCATGGTCGGTATCGGCAGTGGTGATATAGTCGGCGCTCTCCTTCACTTTTTCATCGGCATTGCCCATTGCAACCCCTATGCCGGCAGCGCGCAACATTCCCATGTCATTGCTACCGTCGCCGAAAGCCATTGTCTCCGACATATCGAAGCCGAAATGATCAGCCATTGCCTTTAGCCCCCGACTCTTATCGCTCCCCTCTGGGATAATATCGCAGAAATAGGGGTTCCAGCTTGTGGCCTCCGAATGGCGAAGCACGTCGCCGAAGAGACCGCTTTCACGCCTTTCATCTTCCGAACCGAAAGCCATGAGTTGCACTACATCTTTGCCTATAGCTTTCTCCACCTTGTCGAGCGCGATGGGAGGGATATGCAATTCCTCTGCAACAAAGGCAACCTCAGGAGTGAAGCGAGTGATGAAAATATCTCCTTCTGCCGGAACTATAACCAAAGGGATATCGCTTTTCTTTGAAAACTCATTGAGCCTTACCAACTCCTGGGGATCGATGCAGGTTTTATGGATACAGGTTTTGCGGTCGGAAGCAACACACATGCCGCCGTTGACCGTCACAAAGCCGTCGAATTCCGTATCGCCTAAATTATTTATCCATGCAAGATGACGACCGGTTGAGATGAACACCTTCACCCCCTTGCGGCGCACTTCGGCGATAGCTTGCGAAACCTCCTCGGGGATATGCCCCGAACCGTAAGGCACCAATGTGCCGTCGATATCAAAGAAAAGTGCTTTTATCATTGGTAGATTATAATTAAGGCCCTGATACTCCTGTCGATGAGGAAGTATCAGGGTTATTTGATTTATATTATAATTCGTCGGAGGTATAGGCCTTCGGCAATTCGCGGCAATTATATTGCGAAGCCATAATCTCTCCGTAGGCACCGGCCGAACGGAGGGCTATGAAATCTCCGCGTTTGGTGAGGGGAAGGTCAACGGCCTTGCCGAACACATCGGAAGATTCACATACGGGTCCCACCACATCATAGCGCTCCACGATTTCGGAATCCGAGGAAATATTTTCGATGCGATGATATGCCTGGTAAAGAGCCGGACGGATAAGATCGGTCATCCCGGCATCGAGGATAGCGAATTTCTTCTTTGTGCCCTCCTTAACGTAGATTACACGGCTTATAAGCGAACCACATTGACCCACAACCGCGCGGCCAAGCTCGAAATGAAGTTTCTGGCCTTCGCGAGGGTTAAGGTTGCGTCGGTAGGTGTCGAAATACTCCTTGAAATTGGGCACCGAGTGATGGTTGGGGTGCTTATAGTCGATTCCCAAGCCTCCTCCAACATTTATATTGGGGATGTCAATCCCTCGGTTTTCCAAACGTTCCACAAGGGAATTGATGCGATTGCAAAGAGCTATGAAATCGGTCATGTCGAGGATCTGCGACCCGATGTGGAAATGCAAACCAATGAATTTCACATTCTTCAATTCGTTTGCCAAATCAATCACCCTGTCGAGATCGGTCATGGCGATCCCAAATTTATTTTCGGCCAACCCGGTGGTGATGTTGGCATGGGTATGTGCCCCGACATCGGGGTTTACACGAATGGCAATCCGCGCAATCTTACCTTTTGCAGCGGCTAATTCGTTGATAACCTCCAATTCCGGAATCGATTCCACATTGAAGCAGAAAATATCATTGTCGAGACCAATGTTTATTTCGCGGTCGGTTTTACCGACACCTGCATAAACTATCTTGTCGCCCGGGAAACCGGCTTTGACAGCGGCCAAAATCTCACCACCGCTCACGCAATCAGCTCCTAATCCTGCTCTGGCAATTGTGCGGAGAATGATAGGGTTGGCATTGGCCTTCACTGCATAATGCACGCAGAAACCGGGGTCGTTAGCCGTGTTTTGATTGATCACGCGCAGGGTTTCCCGAAGCAGTTCGAGATCGTAATAATAGAAAGGCGTCTCCAGCTCTTTAAATTTATCTATGGGGAAATTTCCTCTTAAAATCATATAGCAGGGGATAAAATTGATTATTCTTCGTGGAAGAGATGTTTGCTGAGCGATTGCAGGGCACGTTGTTTATCCTCGGCGCGGATGAGGAAAGAGATATTATAATTGCTTCCGCCGAAAGATATCATTCGTGTCGGGATGTCGCGCATGGCATCGAGAGCTTTTGCCTCAAAGCCGGCGTGGGTCCATTCCATATCGCCCACCACGCAGACAATACACATGTCGGTATCAACAGTGACTGTGCCATATTTCTTGAGGTCGTCAACAATTGATTTGAGATGAGTCGTATCATCAATTGAGAGCGACACGCCGACTTCGGAGGTGCATATCATGTCGATAGAAGTGCGATAGCTTTCAAATATTTCAAACACCTTGCGCAAGAAGCCGTGGGCCAAGAGCATGCGGCTTGATTTGATTTTTATGGCCGTGATATCATCTTTTGCCGCCACGGCCTTTATGCGCTTTCCATCAATCTTATTTGATATTATTGTTCCGGGAGCTTCCGGCTCCATAGTATTGAGCAGACGCACTGGTATGTTTGCGAATTTAGCCGGCTGGATACATGTTGGGTGAAGAATCTTTGCTCCGAAATAGGCTAACTCGGCAGCCTCTTCGAAATGGAGCATTCTGACGGGAGAGGTCTTATCCACAAAACGCGGGTCATTATTGTGCATTCCGTCGATATCGGTCCATATCTGAATTTCGTCGGCATTTACGGCTGCCCCGATAAGAGAGGCTGAATAGTCGCTTCCTCCGCGTTTGAGATTATCCACCTCGCCGTATGCGTTGCGGCAGATGAAGCCCTGTGTAATATAAATATCCGCTTCGGGGAGTTCGCGGAGAAGGCGTGAAAGTTTATCTTTAATCTTGGCGGTGTCGGGCTCGCCATTCTCGTCGGTGCGCATAAAGTCGAGCGCCGGAATCATGCAAGCGTTCACTCCGCGTTCGAGCAGGAGATTGAGCATCATGCGGGTGGAGAGCAATTCTCCTTGCGACACGATCACCTTTTCCTCATGGGGAGTGAAGACATCCTTGGTGAAGCTACGGATATAATCGAAATGTCCACGTATGGCATCGAGGGTGCGTTCGCGATATTCCTTGGTGGAATATAACTCCTCGACGTGGCGGATATAGGTCTGTTCGAGACGGTTGATCACATCGTTTGCCCCCTCGGGATTCTTCTTGTAGAGGTAGTCGGCAATTTCAATAAGGGTATTGGTGGTTTTAGACATTGCAGAGAGCACTACAATTTTACGCTCTCCATCAGTAACAAGGGTTGCGACCTCCTTAATCCTTTGGGGCGAGCCCACGGATGTGCCGCCGAATTTCAATACTTTCATATTCTCTTATTCTGGGTATTTGATTTGCAAAATTACATAATTCGGCTCGAATAGCGCGCATTATGCGAAATTAATGAGTTGGTTTAAGTAAAATTTAGATTTTGCTGCAATCAATTGGCAGCGGATGTATCTAATTTTGTAAGCGGATAAGGATGGAGGCTGCTTCGACAGCTTCCCGGGTAATAAAAACGCCTGCATCCTGTAAAGTTTAATATCACTAAAAAAGACTGCCATGGATAAAGTATCTACACAACGATTGGGAGAGGGAGTGCTCGGAGAGGGCCATTACAAACATGTTTATGCTGATTCACGTGCACGGTTCACGACACCCTTCGGGAGCCGCAAGCCGATTCGATATGGCGACCGGTTGTTTGCCCGCATTGTTATGCGTGGTCGCACGGTTGTGGAGTTTGTTATGAATCAGGTGAGCGATATGACGGAGCTCTTGGGAGAGCTGCGCAAGAAGGTTAAGGGATTGCGTGGCTTGGCGCAGGTGTATGTTCGCAACTATTCGCGTGGATGGAGCATAGAACAGCCGTTGATGCTCTACACCTCTTCAGGCGTGCGCACATCGGGCAGCGCAAATGTCTCATCAGATCTTTTCGGCTCCGCCTTATCTTCGGCGGCTCCTTCGCCTCAGCCTGAACGCCGAATGCTCTTCCCCTGGGAAACGCATTAAAGAGTAGGCGGTTTAGCCCATTTCTTTAGCACAAGGATGCTGAGTTCGTAGAGAGCATAGATAGGAATTGTCACCATCACTAAAGTGAAGATATCGGGAGGGGTGATGATGGCGGCGATAACCATGATTATAATGAAGGCGTATGCCCTATATTGTTTGAGCATATCTGCATCGATGAAGCCCATTTTTCCCAAGATAAAAGCAAAAACGGGAAGCTGAAACACTATCCCCATCATAAAAGCTAAGGTGGTGAAAGTGGAAATATAAGAATCAAGGGTAATGGTGTTGGCAATGCTCTCATCCACCTGATATGTTGCCAAAAACTGGAAAGATATAGGGAAGAGCACGAAATATGTCATCAGGAGTCCGATGATAAAGAGGAGATAGATAATGCCGGCCACGAGGTAGGAATAGCGTTTTTCGCTGTCGTAAAGGGCCGGGGAGATGAATCGGAAAAGTTCCACTAAAATATAGGGGGATGCGAACAAGGTTCCCAGGATACAAGCCACCGTGATGTGGGTCATGAATTGGGCGGACAGTTCTGTGCTAATCAGAGGGATATTATAATCATCAAACTTGAAGTCAACATGTAATAGGCTCAGCAGATGTTCAATCCATTTGAAAGTGCAAAAATCTGAATTGTGTGGAGCGAGGAGGATTTTGAAAGTCTGAGTTTTAAAACAGAAAATAACAGCGGCAAGGATAATCACCACCATAATAATTCTGAAGAGCATCTTGCGTAAAACGGCAAGATGCCCTCCAAAAGTAAGAAGGTCGTTATTTTGACTCTGTTGGTTCATTTTCTACTATGTGAGGTTGATTAGTTTCATTTAGGCGAGCGTCGGCACGTCGTTGAATCTCTTCTTCCACGCGACGGTTCATTTCCTCTTCCGTGGGCTCATTCATCCCTTCTTTAAAACTTTTCATGCCTTTTCCCATCCCTTTCATCAGTTCGGGAAGTTTTTTTCCACCAAAAATCAGGAGGATTACAGCGGAGATAAGAATAATCTCCGTTGCGCCAATCATGCAGAGTATCATTGCGGAGTCACTAAAAAGATTGCACACTTATCAAAGTCGATCTCCCAATGACCATTCGGGGCTGTTTCCCACTGATATTTTTGAGCCATTGAATCCCACCAGGCTTGAAACTTCGTGCCGGTTTCCCCGAGATCCTTAACTAATTTTTCATAAAGGTCGTTGTTGTCGGCGGTTAGAATTTTAGCCAACTCGTTAAGGCCATTGCGGCGTTCGAATAAATTTCTTATTTCATCGCGTTCCTGTTCGGTGACGCTGCCTATTTCTTTCTTCATATTTAGTAGTTTATTTACGATATTCTGCATATCTGTTCCTGTCATTCATAGGCACTAACCTCACCACTGAGTTAGACCCATCCACGAGCACAGTTTGTGGACCCCACCTAAACACATACCATCCGTTATCAGTTCCAACGTAGGAATAGTTATTATTTCCACCCATAGGAAGGGCAAAGGCGTTGGTTGAGCCATAGAAGGTTGTCACTGAGCCTGTCACTAACAAAGCCGGGGTCATGCCTGGCATATCCCACAGGGTGAGGAGCAGTTCGGTAGCGCCTAAGGGAGCCACGTTGGTGTTTAGCTTTTGTCCATTCTCGTAGGAAGCGACATATTTAAATTTACCACCTATCTGCTGGGCTTGGAGAGAGGTGAAAGAAGCAAGGAGGAAAATAAAAATAAGAACTATTTTCTTCATATTTAAGAGTTGTTATCGGTTGATGATTTTATCGAAAGGATCAAGATAATCGAGCTTGGTTATCTCCTCCCCGGGGAGGATTCCGGTGGTAGCCCGGATGTTTTCACTGAGTGAACGGGCAGCCTCTCTTTCGAGATGGGCCATTACACATTGTTCGTGTCCGGGGGTGTTGACTTCCAGAGTGGCATTCTTATTAAGCCAGACGCAGCGGCGGCAATGCCAAGCATCGCATTCTCTACATATAGGCGCATGGTCAAGGCGATATAATTGCTGATTCTTTATGTCCGGTTCATTTCCCACCGACCCTATAGGTGATGCGCTGCCGTAATAGAAAGCCGGGCAAACATAGAAATTTCCGTCGGGACCGACTGTAAGGGACTCATATCCGGCATTGCAATTATTCATCTCAGTCAATATCATACGGTCAGTTATGAGATTAACCTGTAGGTCGTGGCCTGTTTTCAGTTGTTTGGCCACTTCCTCTGAAACATATTTCAGCGCTTTCCGATAGGGTTCTATTTCCTCATCATGGAAATTTTCAGGATCCGTTATAACAATATTTAAACGAGAGGCTTTTTCAAAAAGAGGCGCCAGGAGTTGTGGTGAATAAAGAAACTCGTCAAGGCTGAGACGAGCCACTATCGTTGCGTTCTTAGGACAAGACTCAAATTCATTGGGTTCGGCCACTAAGATATCAGCATCGGTGGTGAGAGAAATAGGCACAATATTGGTATGCTCAACTGAAGATATGATCTCTTTGTGCTCTTCGGGAAGTTCATAATCGGGCCATACAAATTGGACATTGAGATTTTCAACCATTGCGAATCTTATGGCCTTTCTAAGAGCATCGGCAGATATTAATTGTTTCTCCTGAGAAGACTGATAGTGGCAGAAAGACACTGAGGAATTGTCGAGAAGTATAATTAAATATTTTAGCATATCGGACTCTGGTTTTTAGGACGGTTCATTTCAAATTCCTCTCGTTTCCCTTCAAGTTCAAGCTTGCGGAAAAGTTTATTCCAATAATAGTTGTTTGCTCTTACTCGCGCCTTGTGCATTTTGCAAATAGCCGTGGAACGCTGATAGATTGTATCCGTATCCGCGGCATCATAGTTCTCACCCTGACACCAAGCACAACCCGAGGCAACCTCGCAATCTATACATTCCAAAGGCGACTGAGTGGTGCGGTCGAGAGTGAGGAATGGGCGCAGTTTATTCTTATCAATCCCTTCGTTGACATTGCCGATGATTATGGGCTTCTTATCGCGTAGCGAATAGGCTGCAAAACGGGTGCATGGATAGAAATTTCCGGCTGCATCTATAGAAAGCATCTTTCCGGCGCCACACCAGTTGTGGTTGTCATTAACTTTGTCGAGTGGCTGCCCGATATCTTCTTTGAAAAAAGAGCAGGTATAGTCAGTGAAAAGGTCGTTGTCAATGATTTTGTCGGCTAAAATGAAAAGTTGTTCTTCAAATTTCTTGTTGTCGCCCTCTTTCCACACGTCCTCAAACACGACATTGATATTTACTTCATGGATTCCGAGAGAAAAGAGATGCAACACGGAATCAGAAATATAAGGGATATCCGCACTGCTGATTGTCACCTTGGTCGAAGCTCCAGGAAACTGGTCAAGCCAGATAGGGATATTTTTCACCACATCTTCATAGCTTCCTTTTTCCGGACCGTCGCCCTTCCAGATTCGGTTGAGATCATGCTTTTGCTTAGTTCCATCGATGGTGATTCCGATGGAGAGATTATGATAGTATTTTTTAATGAAATTCTGAACTTTCGGAGAATCGTAATTAATTCCGTTTGTTGAAAAGCTAAAGCGGTATTTTCCGAACCAATGATGGTCTCTTCTAAATAGTTCCATCACGATATAATCACATATCTGCTCAATGAGCTCAATTTCGAGGAAGGGTTCGCCTCCTATAAAATCAAAAATCACAGAAGGCTGGTTGAAATCTTGTTCATGCGACAGAATATAGTCAATAGCTTTTTTAGCGGTTTCAAACGACATTCGTTCTTTTTCATTCTTTCCCACCAGATAGCAATATTTGCAAGCTAATTGGCAATCCTTGGTGACAATGAAAGTGATATTTTTCGCTGCTCCGTTTTCCCATTGTCCTGCAGAGGGTCGAGTGAGCGAATAAGTTTTATTATCCATTGAGATATTATTTTGGAAAAAGTCTAACCCTCAATGGAAAGCCTATCTTGAGCTCCCATTGAGGGTGAGAGAGAACTTATCGGCTGCTTGTGTCGCAGCTTCCGGAACATGTATATAAGCAAGTGCCACGACATGAGTTTTGGCAAGTGTTGTGACAAGAATACATGCAATTGGCGGCATGGCAAGATGTTTGACATCCGGCACACATTCTTGAACAAGCAGCGGTGCAACCGTCTGAACAGCCGTAATTGCAGTCGTTGGGGGTAACCGCTTTGGCAAGAATAGGCATGTTGGCAATTGCGAGAGCGCCAAGGATAGGGAGAGCCGATTTGGCAGCTTTTTTGAAGAACTGGCGGCGCGACTGTAGTTCTTCTTTTCTCTTATCTTTCATGATGAATATAATTGGTCCGCCCGACTCCCCTGTGAGGACAAAATGGTTAAAAATAAAAAAGCGCGAGAGCCAGTATCTGTTGCTCGTCCCGCTTTTAGAGGCTCTCGCATTGCCTTACTCGGTAGAACGAGCAACGCAGAGGCCTCACGCAAATATGTAAATATGCCTCATTGCGGCATTAACCTTCTCTCGAAGGTTATGCCGCAGCATAAATTTTACATATCCACAAGGCGTCTAACGTTGCTAATCCTTGACCGAGTTATGAATTTGCGAGATTCCTAAAAGCCAAGAAAGAGTTTCGATA
>CAZXGU010000093.1:0-12365 GCA_964640375.1 uncultured Sangeribacter sp.
CACACCGGATTCTGGTTCCGTTTGTGAGAGTTCGAGTCTTTCCAAGGCAACAAAGCAGCTGAATTTCAGCTGCTTATTTTTTTAGTCAGTAATGATATGACAGCGCATAAGAATGATATTGTAAAAATAATTCGTCACGTCACAATGGTGGGCTTTTGGATCAATGCTGCTTTAGTAGTGTTGAAGCTCTTTTTTGGCTATTGGGGTCATAGTGATGCTCTTGTGGCCGACGGATATCATTCTATCAGTGATTTCATCACAGATCTAATAGTTATTGTGTTTGCTTCTTCAGCATATAAAAAAGCCGACAAAGACCATCCTTATGGTCATGGTAAATTTGAAACATTAGCTTCCCTTATAATTGGTGTTATCTTATTTTTAGTTGCCATATTCATACTAATCGAGGGAGTAGAAAGAATCATAGGATGCTTAAAAGGAGAAATCTTGCCAAAGCCGGATATCTGGACAATTATTGTGGCGATATTTTCAATTTTTGCGAAAGAATGGTGTTTCCGCTATACGAGATCTGCAGCAAAAAAGATTAATTCCTCAGCATTATTAGCTAATGCCGAGCATCACAGAAGTGACGCCATATCCTCAGTTGCCACTTTAATTGGTGTGAGCATTGCCTTTGCTTTGGCACCACAATGGAGAGTTCTTGATCCGATTGCATCGGTGGTTATCGCTGTGATGATTGGCATATCTGCTTATAAGATTGCAAAACCTTCAATCGACGAACTCCTTGAAATTTCTCTACCACAAAAAGAGATGGAAGAGATTCTAAAAATTTCAAAGCATGTTGATGGTGTAAAGAAAATCCATAATTTAAGAGCTCGAAGAAATGGACATTCCACCATAATAGAGATGAATGTGCATGTTGATCCGAATATCACAGTTGAGGCAGGTCATATCATTGCAACAAACATTGAGAAAGACCTCCATAAAGCTTTAGGAAAAGATATAATCATTTATACCCATGTTGAACCGGAGGGTTAGGGCATCCAATTCCTAAGGTTATTTAGATACCTATTTAACATAATAGTGATTATGTAACATTTAAACTATTATGTATTATGGCAAGAAGAAGAAAAAGAAGGTTTCGCAACCGTCGTGTAAAATCCTATCGTGTTAGTCGTGGTGGTATTCGGTTGTAATTCTATGTTGTGCCTTAAACCTGTTAAAATCGGTTTGTCTGACGAGCAACGTGCGGAGCGTTATGAAAAAACTTGGATGGCTTTGGAATATCGTATTGCTACATCAGTCTATGTTCCTTGCGGAAAATGTGAAGCGTGCTTAACCAATCGCCGCGCTCAGTGGACATTCCGATTAAAGCAAGAGTTAAAAAACTCAGAGAGTTGTTATTTTGTAACATTAACCTATGATGATTCTAAATTGCGATGGGAATTTGTTAACATCTCCGGTACTCTTTCTCCTGTTCCTGTGGTGTGTAAAAGAGATGTTCAATTATTTCTCAAACGATTAAGAGAAAAGATCTCCCCTTTCAAAATTCGTTATTATTTGGTTAGTGAGTATGGGCCCAGGAATTTGCGTCCTCATTATCACATGATTTTGTTTAATTTCCCAAATCTTTTAAAAAACAAGTTAGATGAATTTCTTTCAGATTCTTGGTCTAACGGATTCATCCGTGTTGACCCTATTTCTGACGCTCGTTTGCATTACGTCACTGGTTATTGCCTTGATGGTTCGCAAATCCCGAGTTATCTTCCTAAAAATTTTATGTTATGTTCTCGCCGTCCTGCTCTTGGTTCCTCTTTTCTTGATGTGCCTGGTGTGCTTGATTACTGCAGCGGTAATGTTACCGATATGTGGGCTTTTACTTCAAGTAGTGGCGAAGTTAATCACGTCAAAATGCCCCGCTATTACCGAGATAGGCTGTTTGATGATGTTCTTAACGATAAGATTTCTAACAAAAATAATGAATATCATCGCGAAAAATATGACAGGCTTAGACGTAAACAAGCGGAATGGCTTGTGCGAAACGGCATTAAATTAGATGAACGCTCTTTAAAATGTCCTTATCCTGGTTCTCCTCTCGATCTTCAGCGACAACAGAAAGAGACCTTTAAAGAGAAGGTAAGAAAAAACTTCAAAAACAAGAAAAATGGCAAACTTTAATTTATTTAACTCCATTCGTGTAAAGAAGCCGAAACGTAATAGATTCGACCTCTCCCACGATGTTAAGACCACCGCAAAATTTGGTGTTCTTACCCCTATCTTGTGTCAGCCTGTTTTACCCGGTGATACATTCAAATTGAATACTGAGATTCTTTGCAGGTTCGCCCCTTTTCAGGCACCAGTCATGCATCATTGTAAAATTTATACACACTTCTTTTTCGTTCCTAATCGTCTTATTTGGGACAATTGGAAAGAATTTATCACAGGTGGTGAAAATGGCGAAAGCTCTCCCGAATATCCGAGAATCGATTTAACAAATACTCTTTCTGATTCCCAGTTGCACCAGCTTTGTAGCAACGGAACTTTGTTAGATTACCTTGGTTTCCCTTCTTATGATCATGATGTTCATAAAGCTCATGAAAATGGCCATTATGGTATTATAGACGCTCTCCCTTTTCGCGCGTATCAACTTATCTGGAATGAGTACTACAGAGACGAAAATCTTCAGGACCCTATTGATATAGGTAAAGAAAACGATGGTCTTATTACAAAGTCCTCGGAGATTAAACGTTTGATGGACTTGCGCAAAAGAGCATGGAAGAAGGACTATTTTACCTCCGCTCTCCCCTTTGCTCAAAGAGGTGATGAAGTTGAGTTACCCTTAATGGGTGATGCTGACATTATTTATAATGATGTTGCTGCTTACACTCGTGGTGCACCTCTTAGTAATGTACGTGTTAATGGTGGTGCGCCTGGTTTTGAATATAGTGGCCCAATTATATCTAAAAATAATCGTTTTGAAGGAGAAAACGGTGAATCTTTGGCTTTAGCTAATCTTGAGAATGTTGCTGTTGAAACTGAGTTACGTTCATCTGAACTTTCTAAACTTATAAAAGGTGTCGATCTCTCAAACGTTAGTGCTGCCACAATCAACGAACTTCGTCGAGCCGTAAAAGCGCAGGAATTTCTTGAAGCTATGGCGCGTGGTGGTTCTCGATACATCGAGCAAATTTATAGTATCTTCGGCGTTCGCTCTTCCGATGCTCGTTTACAGCGTCCTGAGTTCCTTGGAGGTGGAAAGTCAAATGTTGTTATTTCTGACGTTTTGCAGACTTCACAGACAACTGACGGCAACCCCCTTGCTACTCCTGCTGGTCATGGTGTGAGTGTTCAAAATACTCATTCTTTCAAACGCTTCTTTGAAGAGCATGGCTATGTTATCGGCATTATGTCAATCATGCCGATGCCAGCTTACCAGCAAGGTATGCCCCGACTTTTCACAAAGTTTGACAGGCTCGATTATTATTGGCCTCAATTTGCTCACCTCGGAGAACAGGAAATCACGCAAGGTGAAATTTTTCATACGGGTGACCCTAACCGAGATTCTAAGCTCTTTGGTTATACTCCTCGTTATGCGGAATATAAATTTATACCCGACTCGGTTCATGGTGACTTTAGAGGTAACCTATCTTTCTGGCACATGGGTCGTATTTTCGATTCTCCCCCTGCCCTTAATGCGGACTTCTTGACCAACGTTCAAGACGCTGCTAACCGTCCATTCTCTGTTCAAGACACCGATTTTGATAAGATTTGGATAAACATTCACCACAATCTTAAGGCTATGCGCCCTATGCCTGTCTATGGTACGCCCAGATTATAACTTCTATAACCCATTCGTGGAGTCTCAGATTTCACGAATGGGCAGAGATGAAGCATTGAAATTATATGCAGATTCTATACGCATACACGGTTTAAACTTATCTTCATCCGAACGAAAAGGACAGTTAAAAGCAATAGATTGTACATATTTATACATTACAATCAATAATCTTTTATATTTGCTTGATACCTATTTTTCTGAATATGAAGATTACAAACATTATTTTTTATGAAAACTTATTCCTTTTGGGAAACTCGTTCGCCCGAACATACTTTTTCTGAAGTTCTTGACCCTACTTCTATGAGTGTTCCGGACATGTCTTTATCTGTAAAGGATATTCTCCAGCGTTATAGACGTGGTACTATAGACCTTCAGTCTTTGTTGCGTTCCGGCGGTGACCTCGATAGAGATCTTGATGATGATTCTTTTGACGGTATTGATGATATTGTCGATTTACATTTACATTCACGTTCTAATTATGATAAAGTTGATTCAATTCTTAGAGATGTTAGTTCTCCTCCTGCAAGCGATTCACACGAGATACAAGGAAGTGAAACAAATGCAGTAGAGGAAAAATAGCTTAACAGGCTAATGGAGTGCTCAAATGAAGCGTAGCGCGTGAAGTGCAACGTAATGCAGTGAGCGGAATTTAGAGTGCTCCATTTGCCTTAATTTTGCAATATCTATTTGCATTTTGTTTAAAAAATTGTTAAATTTGTGTGTTCGATTTGGCATTATATTACTTGATATATTAATGCCAATTGACAGACTTCTAAAAATCAATAATTTATGAGTGTATTAGGATTTTTAGGCGCTTTAGCTGGTCCCGTTATTTCTGGTGTTTCGAATGCTATTTCCGGAAATCAGAATTTAAAGGCAGTACGCGAAACTAATGCAGCTAACTTTAAGTTAGCTCAATGGCAGAATGAGCAAAATATAAATATGTGGAATATGAATAACGCATATAACGCTCCATCTGCTCAAATGCAACGTTTAAAGGATGCAGGACTTAACCCAAATCTTGTTTATGGTAACGGTTCTGTTGGCAATTCCTCTTCCGCTCCTACTGCTGCCACTGCTCCAACTATGCAGGCTTATCAAATGCCACAAAACATGTTTGGTGATCTCTCTTCGGCAATGGATAGTGTTTTGAAGGCTGCTCAGATTAAAAAGACTGAACAGGAAACTGAGAATTTAAATCAGACTCAGAGAGTTACACGTCTGACCGCTGATAAAATTAACCTTGAAATCATTGGTCAAAACTTTGCTAATGCTAAAACCGAACTTGAACAAAAATATTGGGCTAAGCAATTTGATGCCCAATTACGTATAATGGAGCAAAGCGGTGATAAATTGGAGTCTGAAGTAAATTTGAACTTTGCAAAGGAAAACGATCTTTGGAGTCAGCGTTATTTTAGAGATCAGGTTCAAACTCCCAATGTGCAAGCCCAAACTAAAAAGAGTCTTGCCGATACTGCTTCAACTATTGCGGAGATGGGCTTGATTGGTTATCGCAAACAATTGATTCAGTCACAAATTCAATCTAATCTTTCTTCTGCTGCTGCAACTCTTGAAGGCATTAATTTGACTGAGAAACAACAGTCAAAAATATCTGCTGAAATTGCTTTGTTAGCTGCTCAGCATAATGGAGTTTTACTTGAAAATGAAGTTAAACAAATTCTCTCCAGGAATGGTATTAATTTAAAAAGTAGTAGTATTACTGGACTTATAGATAAATTAGCATGGGGTTTACATTCCCTATTTGGTAAATGGTAAAATTATGATTTGTAATGTTTTTTCCGCTCTGTCTATGCTTTTAAGTTTATTTATTTGTATAGGCATATTTCTATTGGTTGTCTGGATAATTCTTAAAATGATAAAAAAAATCTTTTTTTAAAGATTTGTGAGTAATATTGCACTTTTCTTATTTAACAGATTAGTGATTATGTAACATTATGTAAAGAAATAAGGTTATGATTTGATTTATTATTATTATAGAAGTTTTTCTTCTGACAAACAAAAAAAGATTGACTCTTTGTCAATCTTTTTTAATTAGACTATAGCTATTTTATTTAAATGCTACTTAAATTTTTATTTTGACATTGATTCTTCAAGCTCCATTTTCAAAAATTTAGATGTTGGCGATTCTGTTTTTATAACTTGTTCAGGCGTTCCCTGTGCTATTATGTTACCACCGTCGCGTCCTCCACCCGGACCCAGATCAATGATATAATCTGCGCTTTTAATCACGTCAAAATTATGTTCTATAACAACAACAGTATTGCCCTTGTCCACGAGTCGATTTATAACAGTTAATAGCACTCTGATATCTTCAAAATGAAGACCTGTGGTTGGTTCATCAAGAAGGAAAAGAGTTTTGCCCGTATCCTTCTTGGCTAATTCTGTTGCAAGCTTGACACGCTGATTCTCACCTCCGCTTAATGTGCTTGAAGGTTGTCCTAATTTTATATATCCCAATCCAATTTCCTGTAAAACTTTAATTTTTTTTAAAATCACAGGAACATTCTCAAAAAACTCAACAGCTTGATTCACTGTCATTTCGAGGACATCCGCAATGGATTTCCCTTTATATCTGACCTCTAAAGTCTCTCTATTATACCGCTTCCCATGACAGGCTTCGCAAGGAACCAATACATCAGGAAGGAAATTCATCTCAATTGTCTTATAACCATTTCCTTTACAGGTTTCGCATCTTCCTCCAGCCACATTAAAAGAGAACCTCCCGGGCTTATATCCTCGAAGCTTTGAATCGGGCAATTCCACAAATAGCTTGCGGATATCTGCAAAAACACCGGTATAAGTTGCCGGATTAGACCGTGGAGAGCGACCCAAAGGAGATTGATCCACAGTTACAACCTTATCAATGTTATCAACTCCCAACGCCTTTTTAAATGGGAGCGGCTCTTGTGAAGAACGGTAAAATTTTTTACTCAAAAAAGGTTGTAGCGTTCCATTTATGAGAGATGACTTTCCACTCCCACTAACTCCTGTGACGCAAACAAATCTACCTAAAGGAATTTTTAAATCTACATTTTTGAGATTATGTCCGGTTGCTCCCTTTATTTCAAGAAACTTTCCATTCCCCTTTCTTCTTTTTTCAGGAATCGATATTTCTTTAGTGCCATTAAGATAGTCAGCGGTTAAAGAATGAGATTGAAGCATCTTGCTTGGACTGCCCTGAAACATCACCTCTCCCCCTTTTCTACCTGCTCCCGGCCCAATATCAACGATATAATCGGCTTCCTTCATTATATCCTTATCGTGTTCGACCACTATAATGGAATTTCCATTATCGCGCAGTTGTTTAAGACTGTTGATAAGGCGAACATTATCTCTTTGATGAAGGCAGATAGAAGGCTCATCAAGGATATAAAGCACATTGACAAGTTGCGAACCGATTTGAGTGGCAAGACGAATCCGTTGACTCTCTCCTCCGCTTAAAGAAGCACTGCTTCGGTTCAAGGATAGATAATCGAGACCGACATCAAGAAGAAATTTCAAGCGGCTTCTGATCTCCTTCATTATCTCTTCGGCGACTAATCTTTTTGACGGGTCAAGACGATCTTCAAGATGTTCACACCATTCATAAAGCTCGGATATATCCATTCTTGCCACATCGGCTATAGTTTTTCCGTCGATATAATAATGGAGAGAAATTTTATTGAGACGGTCGCCATGACATTCCGGGCAAACCGAGACAGAATAAAACTGATTGCTCCATTTATTAGCTTCAGCTCCGGCATCCTCATCTTGCTGCATTTCAATATATTTCAAAAGACCATCGTATGAAGAGGCGTAATTACTGGTGCTAAGTGTATCGTTCTGAATATTTAATCTAACCTCAGTTCCATTTAAGATGTCGTTAAGAGCTTCTTCAGGAAGGGAGGAAACAGGAGTTTTCAAAGAGCATCCATAGAGTTTGCAAATTGCTTCAATTTGCCAAAACACCATGGAATTTTTATATTTCCCTAAAGCAGTGATAGCACCGTCATATATAGACTTAGCTCTGTCTGGTATGAGTTTGTCAATATCAACTATATTAACATAGCCTAATCCTTTACACTTTGGACAGGCACCTTGCGGAGAATTAAAGGAAAAGTTATGAGGAGCCGGTTCAGGATAAGAGATTCCGTTTTCAGCATCCATCAATAATTGACTGAAATGTTTAACTTCTTCAGTTTCCATATCCATCACCATCATCTGCTTATCACCTTGCTTTAAGGCAGACTCAACGGTTGAACGCAAACGTTGCACATCATTGCGGTCTGGTTTAAGGCGATCGATAACAAGCTCAACATTATGGTTCTGATACCTGTTAAGTTTCATTCCGAATGTTAATTCCTCCAGTTTACCATCTATTCTGACATAAAGGAAGCCTTTTTTTCGAAGATTCTCGAAAAGTTCTTTGTAGTGACCTTTTCTGTTCTTTACTAACGGCGCAAGAATATAGATCTTTCTTCCCTCATATTGATTAAGGAGAAGATCAACGATCTTTTCTTTACTATATTTAATCATGGGTTTACCACTGACGTAGCTTCTGGCCTCCCCCATTCTCGCATATAAAAGACGAAAGAAGTCATAGATTTCAGTAGTGGTACCAATTGTGCTTCTCGGATTCTTGTTAACGGTTTTTTGTTCAATACTTATAACAGGGCTTAGACCGGTTATTTTATCCACATCAGGGCGTTCGAGCGAACCAAGCATATTTCGAGCGTAAGAAGAGAACGTTTCGATATATCTTCTCTGCCCTTCTGCAAAAATGGTGTCGAATGCCAATGATGATTTTCCGCACCCACTTAATCCAGTGATTACACTAAGAGAATTGTGCGGAATACTAACATCTATATTTTTAAGGTTGTGCACCCTTGCTCCATATACATCTACAGAATCGGATGCTTTATTTATTTCATTTGTCATTTTAATATTCTTCCTCAACACCTCCTCCGGTGCTGGTTCCATATTTCTTATAGTTTAATATATTGATATCTCCGCTACGTTTATACTTTTTGCCATCTGCTCCCGTAGCTTGTATCACATAATAATAAACACCTGGACCCACAGTTTTTCCTCTGTATTTGCCATCCCAGCCTCCGGAAGGGTCATCAAATTCGTAAAGTTGTGTGCCCTTGCTATCGAAAATCCAACATTTAAAATCAATAAGAGAGCGATAGCCGATTTTCCAAATATCATTCACCCCATCATCGTTTGGAGAAAAAGCGTTAGGGATTCTCATATCTGATGCCCCAATCATTATGGAAAAAGTATCGCTGATGGATTCGCATGAACCATCGGCATTACTTCCGATAAATCTCATGTAATACCGTCCCTCTTCTGTAAAAGAGTAAGACACATCTTGCTCATTAAATCGATATATAATGTTTTCAAAATCTTCATCAGATGCCATCTGCCACTCAGTATGGAACACCCCATCAGTGATATAACCATAGAATGATATATCAGCAGGGGCCGACCCTCCTAATCCATCTGTTTCGGTTTTTATTACGTTTGACTCCTCATCGTCGTTTAAATTAGTTTGCTCTGCGCGTGCTTTAACTTCAACTGCAGTCGGAGAAAACAATTCAGATTCAATCTCCTGACTCATTCCCCAGGCTTGAAGAAATTTATCTCCTTTAACCTCTACTGTTGTGTTGCATAGAAAAGGAGGATTTAAAGTTATTTTTCCCGATATTGAAGAAAGAATCTTTTCTTCATTTGTTTGTGTGAAAACACTCTGCGCCTCATCCCATTCTAATGAAGTATAAGTTAAACTAATTTCTCGACTTAAAACTTTTCTTATACCACCTGTGGTGTAGTAAATAAAATCACTGCCATTTCCGGATATGAATAAATTTGTGTTAACACAGTCAGGTTCGGTATCGAGACTAATGGTGCTTAATCGCAATGGATTAAGAGAATAGTTAATCAAATAGAAACAGAAATATCCATTTTCCGATTGAATGATATATCCATAATCCTCCTCAGCAGGGTTTTCAATGATTACACTCCCATTGGTCATCTTGAATGGAATATCTTCACCAAAACCACCACCAAGATTACCATATCTTTTTACTTCAATTTTCGTGCCATTAATACCGGAAATTTCAATTTTGCTAATTTCATGTGTATTATATAATACATATATAGCATCCAGTCCGCTGCTTTTTTCAGGTGTTATTTTCACTGGATTTTTAGTAAATCCTTCAAAACTAACATTATATCCCTTAGAGACAAATGGGAAGATTGAGGATAAAATAAAAATGGAAAATATTATCGGAAGTTTCATATTTTATTGCGTTAAAGAATTAATTGTTCGACGGCCAAGGAAATGAAGATGGGTTAACGGTTAGATGAATATTCTTTCTGTTAAGACGCACTTCAATATAGTCAATCAATTTTTTGCGTTCTGTTGCGGAAAGACCGGAGGGAGCATTAACAAACACCATGTTTACTGTATCGGCTGCTGAATTGTCAACTGAAGTTGCTACAATATGGGATAATGCAAGATCTTTTATAGAAGGGAAAAGAACTTTTATTTCAGGCGACACATTTCTACTCTCATCAGAAAATTGTTTATGCACGGCCAAAATCTGTTTTAAAGAATCAATTTTAGTTTGCTTGTTATTCAGCTCAGACTGCATGAGCTCGTAAAATCGGTCATCATCTTTGCCATTCTCAATCGGAGATGTAGAAAGGGAAAAACCCTGACGAATTACAAGTTTTGTGCCTCCTAATCCAAGAGAGTCAAGTTTTGTCATCATAGCCAATTGCAATGAATCTTTCGGGAGTGCCTCGCCAATAAGAGTCACGTCAATAACACGCTTACCTCCCTCGTAAGATTCTTTATGATTCAATACTTGGGTGTTAGGAAAAATCATCTCATTCTCTATAAAATTTTGGGCCTTATCAAGAAATATATTTTTTTGCAGCATCACCACAGTGAGATATGTGCTTACACACACAGTTGCCGCCACAACTGTATATACTACATATTTTACTTTGGCAGCTCTCTTTTCATTTTGATAGACCACACTTTTAAAACGGAATAGCTTCACACCAATCCATGTGGCTACCAGAATAAAAACCATGTTGGTAAAGAAGAGATATAAAGCTCCTAAAAAGAAATGCATCTGCCAAGTAGCTAATCCATAACCGGCAGTGCATAGAGGAGGCATAAGGGAAGTAGCAATTGCTACACCCGGCAAAACTTGACCTTTATTTTTAGCAGCAATGCTAAGAATGCCGGCTGCTCCGCCGAATAAAGCCACAAATACATCATATATTGAGGGAGATGTACGAGCTAAAAGCTGACTGGCACCTTCATATTGGGGAGAAATGAGAAAATATAGGGCCGAAGTCAGAAGAGACCCTATCACAGCGGCAATGATATTTTTTAATCCACGCTTTAGAAGATCAAAGTCTTGAATGCCAATACCCAGGCCCATACCTATTATAGGACCCATTAATGGAGATATAAGCATCGCGCCAATTATTACCGGGATGCTATCTGTGTTTAATCCTAAAGAAGCTATAAAGATTGCAAAGATAAGAATAAGCAACTGACTCCCTTTAAAAGAAACTCCCGACCTTATGGAAGCCTCAGTTTCGCTCTGAGTCTCTAAGTCGTCGTTGATGTTAAAATAAGTCCGAAGTTCTTCTGCAAATCGCCTTAGCCCTTCTTTTATTCCCGCTTTATATTCCATAATAGGTTTTTTTATTGCAAATCTTTTATATAAAACTTATTTTTTCTTCATATTATTATTTCACCCTTTCTTAATTTTGAATAATTACTAATTTTAATTAACTTTGCATTGATTCCCTTTAAAGAGGAGCAAAGGACTCTGATTTAAATATTACAATAAATTGTCATGAGTTCAATATAAGATCCTGTTAAAGAAATAGATATGAAGCAGCCTTTTAATCTCAGAGGTCTGGGGGTGGCATTGATAACTCCTTTTAAGAAAGATAAAAGCATCGATTTTGAAGCGTTAGGTAATTTGATTGAGCGCTTGATAGAAGCAAAAACAGATTACATTGTAGTTTTAGGCACCACTGGAGAAACCCCTTCTCTTTTCCCTGAAGAGAAAAAAGAGATCAGGGAGTTTGTGAAAGCGAAAACAGCGGGAAGAATTCCTCTGGTAATTGGTATTGGAGGTAATAACACAATGGGTGTAGTTAGAGAACTCTCTGAAACTGACCTGTCGGGATATTCAGCCATTCTATCCGTTGTTCCTTTCTATAACAAACCTTCACAGGAGGGAATCTACCAGCATTATAAGACTGTTGCAGAGGCTTCTCCCCTTCCGGTGATTCTTTATAATGTGCCTGGAAGAACGGGTGTGAACATGTCGGCCGCCACAACTCTTCGGATTGCCCGAGATTGTAAGAATGTGATTGGAATAAAAGAAGCTTCCGGTAATTTTTCTCAGATTCAAGAGATAATTAAGAATAAGGACGATGACTTTGTGGTTATCTCAGGCGATGATTCCATAACTTATCTCCTTATCACTCTTGGAGCCGAAGGAGTAATTTCAGTGATTGGAAATGCTTA
>CAZXGU010000094.1:0-12349 GCA_964640375.1 uncultured Sangeribacter sp.
GTCTGGGTCAGGGAACGATGATTTCTGAGGAATCCCTCTTTATCTGCATCCAGGATTGCTACAAGGCTCACCTGCGGAAGGTCGAGCCCTTCGCGAAGGAGGTTGACTCCTATACGCACATCATCAACCCCTTGACGCAAATCTTCAAGAATCCGGATTCTTTCAAGAGTATCCACGTCGCTATGGATATAGGCGCTGTTAACGCCCCATTTGCGGAGGTGGGCATCAAGTTCCTCAGCCATTCTCTTGGTGAGGGTTGTGACCAGCACCCTTTCATCACGTTCTATCCTTTCTTGAATCTGATCCATTAGATCGTCAATCTGATTCATCGTGGGACGGATTTCGATTTCCGGGTCGAGAAGACCGGTTGGTCTTATCACTTGCTCTGTGAAAACTCCTTCTGTCTGTTGAAGTTCATAATCTCCCGGAGTTGCACTGACATAAATCACTTGATTAGTGAGCCGTTCAAACTCATCAAATTTCAGAGGACGGTTATCAATTGCCGCCGGAAGACGGAAGCCATATTCAACAAGATTCATCTTACGTGAAAGGTCACCACCATTCATTCCTCTTATCTGTGGAAGGGTGACATGACTTTCATCGACAATGGTAAGATAATCTTTGGGGAAATAGTCGAGCAGACAGAAAGGGCGCATCCCCGGTTCGCGCCCATCGAAATATCTGGAATAGTTCTCTATTCCGCTACAGTGACCCAGTTCCTTTATCATTTCGAGATCGTAGGTGACACGTTCGCGCAAACGTTCTGCTTCAAGAAGTTTACCTTCACGAATAAAGAAATCGCACTGTGCCCCTAAATCAACGGCAATATTATTTATTGCAGACGCAGTCCTCTCTTTTGAAGAAACGAATATGTTGGCAGGATAGATGTTAAACCCGTCGAGGTTCGACAACACACCCCCCGAAAGAGGGTCAACAGTTTGAATTTTCTCAATCTCATCACCCCAGAAAGTGACGCGAAGTTGAATATCTTCAAAAGAGAGCATAATGTCAACCGTATCTCCCTTTACACGGAATTGCCCATGATTAAGATCAATCTCAGTGCGGCTATATAGGGAATCAACCAGCTTTCGGAGGAAAGCATTTCGTGCAATTCGTTGACCCACTTTAATATTAATCACAGTTTGGGAAAAATCTTCAGGGTTCCCCATACCGTAAATACAGCTCACGCTCGAAACGACCACAACATCTCTACGTCCTGAAAGAAGAGCAGCCACAGTGGATAGCCGCAGCTTTTCAATCTGGTCGTTGATCATTAGATCTTTCTCTATATATTTATCAGAGGAAGGGATATAAGCCTCGGGTTGATAATAATCGTAATAGCTCACAAAATATTGAACGGAGTTTTCAGGGAAGAAACTCTTAAATTCCGAATATAATTGAGCCGCCAATGTCTTATTATGAGATAAAATAAGAGTTGGTCGTTTCACTTGTTGAATCACATTGGCCATAGTGAAAGTTTTTCCCGAACCGGTGACACCAAGCAGGGTTTGATGTTTGAGCCCTTCCTCCACACCGGCCGACAATTCACTAATAGCTTCAGGCTGATCGCCTGTTGGTATGTAATCGGATGTAAGTTTAAAATCCATAATGTAATGATGTTTGAAAATCTGTAAGTTAGGATAAAGCGGAACTGTTTTCGGAACTTTTGTGCTTGTTTGGAGAGGGGAGAGTGTCGAATAAGGACATGTTGTCTTTTGTGGCGCTGGATGTGACGTCTATATAGGGCTTCATGGATTTGTAGTTTTTATGTCCGGTCCATTTCATAATTATGTTGGGTGGAATCCCTAAGGATAGGGAGTTGCAGACAAAGGTTCTCCTTGCCGTGTGGGATGTGATGCATTCATATTTCTTCATTTTGACGGTCTGTTTGTTGGCTCCTGATAATTGTAGGATTTCTATCTCGGTGTCTATTTTGGCCATCTTTGCAATCTTTATGATGGTATGGTTATAATTGTTTAAGGAGATTTTTTTGAATACCTTGTCGGAAGGTTCATGACAGGTCTTGAATAGTTGATCGATTATTTCCTTACTAAACTTGTTAAAGTTGATTATAAGGCGGTCAGAGGTCTTCTGAGTGACTACTTCAATCCGATCCTCATAGACATCAGACCATTTGAGGCTCTGCATGTCGGAAAAGCGGAGCCCGGTGAAGCAACTGAAGCAGAACATTGTCCTGACATCGTTGAAGGAAGGCATGTACTGTAGGTCAAGATTCATTATTGCCATTAGTTCGTGCCATTCGAGGAAGATGACCTGTTTGTTGATTGTTTTCAGGCTTGCCGGCTGCTTTGGGATAGTGCATGAGGAGCAATAGGTTTTCTCTTCAGCCCATTTTACGAAACGTCGGATATTGTTAAGGTATGCATTTATGGTGGTGTTTTTTAGTCCTGTTTGGATTATTGGGTCATCTTCCAGATTGTGGACGATTACCTTTTTATTATAGAAGAACTGAAGGAGACGTGCATATTGCGTGTTATCGATTGAATCTAATGACACATTCTCTCCTAAGGCTTCTACGAGGTATAGGAGACTCTTTCTCACATTTCTTGTCATGTTAAGACTCCATTGGTTGATAGATCCCTGTTCGTTGATGAACTCATCTATCATCTCCACTACTGTCTTGCTATCCGATGTTTTCTTATCGTCGAGCCTTCTCTTGAGTTCATCTTTTGTTGGGGTTCTATCCATATTCTCAAAATAGAAGAAGGCTTTTTCAATGCGATCTTCCAGATTGTCGAGAGCCTTGTTGATTATCGCTGCCGATACTTTATCCTTTCCGTGGGTAGTGTTTTTCCGACATCGCGATCCGTCCCATGAAGAGCGCCCCCGTGAATCTGTCTTATCCACATGGTAACCTACCGACAGGGTCAGCGCCACCCCATGGTTCCATGTGATGCGTAGGCGGAGAAGGTCGCCACGGAAGATGTAAAGGAGATTGCGTTTTATCGGGGTCATTGGAAGTTTTTCGTTTGAGGGGTCTTTCGGGGAAATTTTTCGTTTGGGATTATTTCTTTGGTGAACATTCCTCCACGGCCAGTGAGGAGCCAAGTAGGGGAGACGTCGAAGTCGCGGACGAGATATGTGAGCCATTCCTGTTTGATGCGCAAGCCGTCTTTGCGGCAAGTGTGGAAGTTCCAGTAATTCTCCCCGTATTCACGCGTGAATGTCTGCATCCCTCGGATTCTCTTTTGTGCTTTCAGCATGTCGAGGGCTTCAAAGAAACGCTGGGTTATGGCGAGGCATTCACGTGGTTCATTCATAGACGTGGGTTTTGCGGTAACTAAAAAGTGGAGTTTACAAAAGAAGTTCCGAGGATGCGGTAGATTCCGTAGATTGAGGAGGTTTCGATGAGGTAGGGAGGATAATTGGGGTTTACGCTCCGAGCCTCGATGTATTCACTTTGATTGTCCACGGGATATAGCTTCTTCACTACCACTCCGTTTTCTGTATCCACCACCATAGTGTTCCCCCATGGGATGAAAGCCTTGTTGTTGATCCTCTTTATATAAAGTATGGTTCCGCTTGAGAGTTCCGGCTCCATGCTGTCTCCAGAGATCTGTATAGCCCAGTCTGCTCCAGAGACAGGAGGGATGATCTGTCGGCAATCTCTCAGCATCACCCCATCAGAGATTCCTGCAAGACCTCCGGCAACTGCTTCAATGGGAAGGAGAGGAATAGTATTGGGAGATTCCAATTGTGATAATGCCTTTCCTCCCTTGGGAGGCAACTCCATATCCTTGATCATCGCTCCCTGCCCGGTCTTTACCCAATTCATGTTAATGGATGGAAAGGCACAGGAGATCTTTTCTAATGTTTTGGCAGTAATATTCGCTTCTCCTGCTAACATCTTGTTCCAATGCGATGGATCTAAGGTTGATTTTTTCGCAAAAGCATTAGGCGTCATGTCAAAATGAGCCATCAATGATATGAATCGGTCAATGAGAGATTCAGACATTATGTAAATATATGTTAAAAATTTGGAAATTCCTTGGAAATTCTTTGGAAATTCCTTGGAAAACCCTTAACTTTACATCAAAATTAAAACACCGACACAAATATAATGAAAAGTATTAGTAAAACAAACACTTTTGAAGGTAAAATTCAGGGATTAACCCTTTCGGGCTATTATGAAAACATTCCCACCTTCCCAAAGAAAGATTTCATCGACAAGATCTGTGAACGCTGCGAGGTGAACGAGAACACGGCACGCAATTGGATTGCCAACCGGTCGAAACCTCAGAAGGCGTCGCATTACAGAATCCTTTCCGAGCTCACCGGCATCCCTGCCGAGAATCTTTTCCCTGCCGACTAAGCGCTATCCAAAATTGAAAGAACACTAAAAGAACTAAAAGTATGAAAAGAGAATATTTCATTTGTGACGATAAACTCTTCTGCATCCAGGATGGACGAACAGAAGAGGTCACTGAAAAGAATCAGGAACTTATTGAAGAGATTCTTGAAAGGATTGAGAATTTTTATCCGGAAGCCTACAAGGCTCTCAATGAGAGTTATCGTAAAAGCCAGTTGAATACGGTGTATTACAACTTTCTCCGCGTCCGCCGGTTCCTCAAATGCAATTTCGGAGACCTTGACACTTCAGACCATGATGATGTGGACGGAACTTTCAATTTCGAGAAAATACATTGTCCTTTAAGAGGGGAGTGCAAGTATGAGGGAGTGATATGTCTTCCGAAATTCAATTCAAAGCTATCGGATGCGGAGATGAGGGTTATGAGGCTCTATTATGATAATCAGTCGATCGACAGGATTGCAGATCATCTCTATCTTTCGGGACACACTGTGAAGAATCATATCAAGGCATCGTACGCCAAGCTTGGGGTTCACAGCCAGGCAGAGTTCATAACATACGCAAACAAGAACCATTTATTTGATTGACTATGGCAACAATTATCAGAGGGAACCGGACCCTTGCAAAAGTACTTGGAGTGCATTACATGACAGTTCAGAACTGGAGGAAGAATGGAGTCTTGGAGAAAGGGACTGTGGCGGAATATGGGAAGGTGATAATCTACGATCTTGACAAAGTGCTGGAATGTCTTCACCATACGACAGTGAAACGAGGAAGGAGGGCAGCGGTATGAAGATTATCTTGATATATCTGCTGATGTTGGTATCGGGGGTGTTCGGTCTCCTCTTCATCTTGGGGGATTGCGAGAGCCTTCTGAAGCTTGCCCTCTCGAAGCCGTTCGGGCTTCTCCTCCTCTTTATCTCCTACAGGCTGCATGGCTATTTGCGCCGGGAATATGGAGCGATAAACAACAAAGATAATAAATTCAATAACTAAAAATCTTAAAAAAATGGAAGTAACGACAAGATTCAACATTGGCGATAACCTTTCGGTGATCGATAGCCACAAGATTATTGATTTCAAGGTTAAGGGAATCGAAATCACAGCTGAGGGCATCTGCTACCGCAGCGAAAACTACAGAAGCTATCCCGAGGATGTATGCTTCGCCAGCCGTCAGGAGGTGGTGAACTACATCATAGGGAATACAATCAAGTCGGAAACATCAAAATCATAGAGAAATGAGCTTATTTAAGAAACCATCGGAATTGCAAGCTAAGCCCGGCATCGTTGCAATGATTTACGGCCAGCCGGGTTCGGGAAAGACAACAGTGGCATGTTCAGCACCAAACGCGGTGCTTATTGATACCGACAACGGAGTGATGCGTATCAACGGAGCACATCAGATACCCACTCTTCAAGTTCAGAATTGGGAGCAGATTTCGGAAGCCATGACAGAAGTGAAGCAGACCCCCGAGATCGAATCTGTAATCATCGATACCGTGGGCAAGATGCTCAACTTCATGGAGGAATATATCAAGCGCACAGCCACCGGAAAGAAGATAGAGATTAACCGCGACGGAAGCCTTTCCCTCAAAGGATATGGGAAGCGCAAGCAGATGTTCATTGACTTCATCAAGGGTATCACCACACTTGGGAAGAATGTAATCTTTGTGGCTCATGATAAGGAGGAGACACGCGGTGACGACACGGTTTTGAGACCCGAAGTCGGAGGAAGCTCTACCAATGACCTCATGAAGGAACTCGACCTTGTAGGCTACATGGAGATGAACGGCAATATCCGTACAATCTCCTTTACCCCGACCGACCGCTTCTATGCCAAGAACACCTGCGACATGCCCGGTATCATTCCTATTCCGGTTCTCATTGACGAGAATAAGAATATCATAGCCGAGAACAATTTCTTCGGAGGGGTGATAAAGAATTACCGCAATCGTATAGCTGAGAGCGTGGCCAATAATCAGAAGCTTGAAGACCTCAAGGAGCTGATAGCGGCTAATGTGGCAGAGGTGAAGAACGCTGAGGACGCCAACAACTTTGTGGAATGGGTTCAGGGTCTCGACCATGTGTATAACTCCAAGGCTTTGGCAGGACGCGCCATTCATAACAAGGCTAAGGAATTGGGATTGAAATTGGATAAAATCACAAAGAAATATTCCGATGGAGACGCTGCCTAAATATCGCATCTATCCCTCGCTACTTGACAAATTTCAGGAACTCATCGACTACGAACAAGTAGCCGATGAGGACTGGAATAAAGTTAGCGAATCGGCATTGGAGCGTGGAGAATATCCCGGTTGCGACATCGGGGATTATAAGCTCACTCCCGATGAGATGTATCTCAAGATTGAAGCCGAGCTGATAGATTCTATCAACCGCTGTCCGAAAGAACCGAATGAAGCAGCAGATAAAGGCACGGCCTTCAACGAGATTGTGGATTGCCTGATTGAGAGGCGTAAAAGCTCGCGTGATGATTGCAAGATTTATTCCTGCTACAACCAGGGAGGGGTGAACGGCATAAGGGTGGCAAGAGCCGAGATTAACGGCTTCACTTTTGATTACGACCTCAAGCTATGCCGGGAGGTGGCGAAGGTGTTTGAAGGGTCGCTGACTCAATTCTTCACCTGCGCCTCCATCGATACCCGATATGGAGAAGTAGAGATTTACGGCTTCATAGATGAATGGGTCGGGAATGAGGTTGTGGATATAAAGACAACCGGCACCGGGAAATATGCCTTCTGGAAGTTTGAGCGCAAGTGGCAGCGCCATGCCTATCCCTATTGCGTGATAGAATCGGGGCTTACAACGGAAGTAGAGAGCTTTACTTACTACGTGATAGAATGGGCTTATCAAGGGAAAGGGCAGCCGCTGAAAGCGAAGAGCATTACTCCAGAGACCTATACCTACGACCATGCCGAATCAACAATGAAGCTAAGGGAGCATATCGAGCGGTTTATCTTCTGGCTTGAATCTCGCCGGGAATTTATCACAGATAAGCGGATATTCGGAGGTAAGAATCCGGATGGATATGTCGGGGTGCCCGTGGATAGATCGGCTTTGGAGAAGGCAATATTTGCAGCTGAAGCTGCTGCACAAAAGCCTGATGCCGGCAGCCATGAAGGGGCAATTTCACCCGGAGACAAACAGGAGACAACTCCCGGAGACAAACAGGAGAATCCCTCAGAGGCAAACAGTCTTTACAATTAACATCATAATTAATTTTCAATTTTTATTAGAATGGCATATAAAATATCAGGAAGAGTGCTGCAGGCTGGTCCGATGCAGACGTTGGCTTCCAAGTCAGGAAACTCCTACACAATAAGCGACCTAATAATCACCGTAAGGAAGTTTGACCCCTATACCGGTTATCCTTCGGATGATGATGGGAACACTCCAAAATTTACCTTCTTCGGAGACAGATGTCAGCAACTCGATCTCCTTAAGCCAGGAGACGTGGTAGTGGTGCATTTCGACATTGCCGGAAGAGCATACGACAAGGATGGCAAGAGAGAATATTTCACCGAAGTGAGACCTTTCCGTGTGGATGTAATGACCGGGAATACCAATCAGCCTCAATCTTTCTCCACTCCTGCAGAACAAAGCCCCTCACAAGCTGCATTCAGCGATTCTCAGCCGATTTCTTCCCTCTATCCTCCCAACCCTACACCTCAGGCATCACCAGCAGCTCCTTCGGAATTGCCGAAAGATGAGGATGACCTTCCATTCTAATCCTTCATCTTATGCTCTACGACCTTAGCAATGAATTGCAAGCCGAGAACTTCAAGAAGCGCTGCAATATGCTCTTCAGGAAGAAATGGATTGTCGAGCTGTCGGAGAAGAAGTTGCAGCGGACACTCCGCCAAAACGCTTATCTCCATGCCGCTCTTGGATATTTCGGCTTGCAATTCGGGTATTCCACGAATGAGGTTAAGGATTGGTATTTCAAAGAGACATGCAATCCGGAGCTGTTCGTGAGGAAAGTGCAAGACAGATTCACAGGCAAAGAAAGGGCTTCCCTCCGCTCCTCCTCTGATCTGACCACGGAGGAGATGACCATGGCCATAGAGCGTTTCCGCAATTGGGCAGCCGATGTGGCCGGGGTGTATATCCCTTCGCCGGAAGAGCACCGGATGGTGGAGCAGATGGAAATGGAAGTGGCAAGAGCAAAACTATACTTATAAAACTTAGAGAAAATGATTTACGCAAGACAGACAATTTACGGCCGTACACCGAGCAAGAGCAATTCCTATAAGGTGATCGCCCTCAAAGGACATGCACGGCTATGCAAGACTGAAGCCACAAAGAGATATGAGCAGAACTTCTTCATGCAGTGTTCCCTTCGCAAGAAGGGAATCTGCAAGAGGTTCAAGATGACGATTGACGTCTATTTCTCCAGCGATCGTCCGGATCTTGACAACTCATTGAAGATAGTGCTCGACTGCCTCCAGACTTGCGAAGCCATCAGGAACGACCGTCTATGCGCTGAGATTCATGCCCGTAAGCTCATCGACAAACTCAATCCGAGAGTAGAGTTTGAGATAGAAGAATTGATTAGCTAAAAGTATAAAATGGGATACGAGAGACTAATTTCTAATTTTTGGGAAAAGAATAAACAATGCCATTTTTCCCCACTGGTTACAAGATTCTATTATTACCTCATGCACCAAATGCATATCGCGAACCGCAACCCTTTCCTCCTGAGTGAAAGAACAATCAGGGGGGAGTTAAGGATGACCAAAGAGACCCTAAAAGGGTTGAACCAGGTGCTTGAGTCATACGGCTTATTGAAGTATGAAGCAGATCAGGAAATCTCACTTCTGAAATATACCCTCACCCTTTAATTTCCATCATTGATGAACTATTTAGAATTGATAAACCGATATTGGCAAGAGGTGGACCTAAAAGGCTGGACTCCGGTCGAGACGGAAATATATTTCCGTTTGCTCGACTATTGCAACCGGACAGGATGGAGGAACCCCTTTTCCCTCTCCAATCCACGGGCAGTCGCGCTAATGGCGGTCACTGAAAATACGTTGGCTGCTGGTAGAGACAGGCTCGTGATGAAAGGTTTGATAGGATTCAAGAAAGGGTCAAGGAGGAGCGAGGCGCCTATATATTGTTTTCCGGAGAAGATTGATGGAGAATGGAGTTTCCCTAAATGTTTTGCCTCAAATATTGAGGCAAAAACAGGGGCAAAACCAGGGGCAAAACCAGGGGCAAAACCAGGGGCAAAACCCAGGACATATAATAAAACTAAAACTAAAACAGAAACATCTGTTGTTGTTGATAGTTTAATGTCACCTTCGCGCACACGCGAGGAGAGAGACCTTGACCGGTTTGATAATCTTCTGGAGGAGTTTTTTGAAGGGAAGCATCGCATTTGGGAAGACCAGATGAGGAAAAAACTTGGGATAGAATCTGTAACCCCTTATCTCCCCTCATTCCGTGAACATGTAATCGCCAATGCGGAAGTGGACCGGATTGACAATATCCGTGACCTCAAGAAATATTTCCAGAACTCCTTCCGCTACTTCACCAAAGCCAATCCTATCAGGCAGCTCAAGGAGTTCGAGCAGGCGGCGAGGGGCGAGGCTTTTGGGAAATATTGCAGATGGGTGATTGAAGAAGCCGACAATGTGGCTCACGACCTTATCCCCCTCTCGGAAGCTGAATTTGAAGAGCTCCTGGCTCATTACGGCAATAGGGCAATATTCGATGCCGTGCAGCAGATTAACGAGAGAGAAGATGTAACGCAAAAATATGTTTCACTTTACCGATTGGTAATCAAATGGATTGAAAATGGGAAAAGAAGAAAATAAGCTATCACTGACCGATGATATTCTCACAGGAGGACCCATCCGCGACCTCGACTGCGAGCGAAGCGTGATAGCGGCCATGATGTCTTCCTTCGGAGATGCTGCGGAGTGTGTGCCTGTCTTGGACGGGGATTGTTTCTACGATGTGTTCCATCGAAACATTTTCATGGCCATAGAGTCGGTGTTCAAGCGTGGGGATGCGCCGGAATTAATCTCAGTAGGCGCAGAATTGGCAAAGAGCGGGTCGGATTATAGCCGAACGGAGATAACCAAGATTGTGCTTTCGACAGAGCCAGTGTTAAACCCTCAACGCTATGCGATGAGACTCAAGGAGCTCGCTTACCGGCGCAAGATGTGGGAGATAGGTTTGGCGATGCTCTGCCGTAGCCGCGCCGAGAATGAGGATTTAGACAAGATTCAGAATGAAGCCAAGAAAGGGATAGATTCCCTTTTTGAAGACCTATCGGGCAATGTCACAACCCTTGCAGACAGCTACCGCGAACTTCAGGAGCAGATGCTCCTCAACCGCGACCGGGAGCCGGGTTCTGTGATCGGCACCTCCACCGGCTATCCAGAATGGGACGAAAAAGGGGGGCTTATGGGCAGCGACTTGGTGGTGATCGGCGCTCATTCTTCGCAGGGAAAGACATCCTTTGCCACATCGCTGATTGTCTCAGCCCTCCGACAGGGGGAGCCGGTGGCGGTCTATTCGATGGAGATGACCCCCAAGCAGCTTGCAGCGAGAATAGCGTCTATGATGACCGGTATCCCTTCGAGAAAGATTTCCAATGACCAATTGGAGTTGGCGGAAATTCAACGAATAGACGATGCAATGGCTCAAATTGACATGTCGAAGCTCTTTTTTGACGGGCGCTCCACTGCTTCGCTCGATTCCATCATCACTTCAATCCGTCAGCTGCGGATGAAATATGGCATAACTGGCGCTGTGGTTGATTATCTGCAATTGGTCAGCGTGAAGGAGGAGAGGATGAACCGCGAGCAGTTGGTTGCCAAGGCCGCGCGCGACCTCAAGAACCTTGCCAAGGAGCTGGGAATATGGATAATCGCCATCTCTCAGCTTAACCGAGGGAATGAGAATGGAGTTCCGACCATGGCCCAGCTACGCGATTCAGGCCAGATAGAGGAGGCAGCGGATGTGGTTGCACTTATTCACCGTCCTTATAACAATGCCCCTTATCCCGCTCCCTACGATGAGGTGGAAACAAAGGGGACTGCACTGATAAAGGTGGAGAAGGGACGAAACATTGGTGTGTTCGATATGATAGCCGGCTTCAGGCCAGAGAACACCCTCTTCTATCCATTGGATCAGAACGCGCTTCCAAGGAGAGCAGACAGACAGGAGGGTGTTCCGGATAATGATAAGCCTGCCGGTTATAGATCCGACCGAGATCTGCCGTTCTGAGAGATAATTTTGACTTACAAAAAAGAGGGTTATGAAATCAAGAACAGATTTATTATCGCTTATTCCCCGGCTTTCGGAGCTTTTGCCCGAGGCGGATGCGGTGAGCGCGGAGGAGCCATGCTTCTCCGGCTGGGCGGAATTTTATGCCGATGGCTGGGAGGTGGCTTTCAGGGTCTCCTTGGAGAGCGAATGGGAATATGAGCATGGGGATTATGATTCTCCCGATGATTATAGGCTTCGCAGGCTTGAAGCAGATATTGAGGAATTTTCGGCGAGCCATACGGATATTCTGACCGGCGAGGAGTCGGAGTTTAGCGAGCAGGATCTTGAGGAAGCGAGGGGGATGCTGATTGGGGAATTTGATTATTGACGCGCTTCACCCGGAGACAAACAGCCTCCGGATGGAGAGAAACAGAAAAGTTTAATCTATAAAAATTATAAGTTATGAATATTACTGAGATTGAAGTTAAAGACAGGGTATTGATTTGCCGCCGTCGGAAAGAGCTGGAGGTGGCGAGAGTGAGAGGTTTTGCTGCCGACGGCAAGGTGATAGTGAGGGATTCAGCCGGGGAATATGTGACTGTAACTCCCGAGCAGATCGTGAAGAAATTCTAAGAAAGCCATGGAGAGATACGAAAAAGCCGTGCTTCGGGCGAGAGCAATCGCCAGACTGCCATTCCATGTATGGCTTAATGGTAAGGAATACAGAGTGTTTATCACCAAAAGCGGAGTGGAATTAATCAATAGGCATGGATGCGATAA
>CAZXGU010000095.1:0-12330 GCA_964640375.1 uncultured Sangeribacter sp.
GGCTCAAGACTCAATCCATGACGCTGAGAGAAATTATCATCACGTTTTTTTGAAAGTGAACCCCAGAGGAAGTTCCCTGTATATAATTGGATAGATGGTTCTGTGGTGTAAATATTCATCCTTATTCCAGTCTTCTTGCAATAAAGCGAAACAGCCACTTTATTTAAATCTCCTTTTGAGTCAAGAACGAAAGCATGGTCATAACCATTTCCATATCGTATCTGTTCATACCAGGCATTATCGATATCTCTTCCTATCTGTTTCTCCTTCCTGAAATCCATCGGAGTTCCATCCACATCCTCAAAGTCACCCGTTACAAGTCGCGTGCTGTCAACAGGCATATATTGGGCTGCGTTAATCTGAAGCTTAAGATCGGAGATGCTGGTATCAGGGTTGCCAGAAAGATTAAAATATGACTGGTTCGACATGCAAACAACCGTTGGCGCATCGGTCTCTGCCTCATAATCAATTCTCAATGAATTATTAGCAAGGAGCGTATATCTCACCGAAGCAGTTACATTTCCTGGAAAACCGTTCTCGCCGTCAGGAGAAACCATGGTCATTAAAACCGTGGTGTCATTTTCTGCAACTACTTTGAAAACCTTATATTGCCAACCCCTATCGCCATCCTCTGCCCCACCATGAAGGGAATTTCCAAAATTATTTTCCGTCACATGAATAGTATCTCCGTCAAGAACAAAACTTGCATTGCCAATACGGTTGGTATATCGTCCGATAGTGCCACCAAGTTTAGGAAGATCCACATCAGGGAAATAGGATTGAATACTATCGAATCCCAACACCATATTTTGCATCGTTCCCTTTGAATCCGGAACCATAAGAGAGACTATACGCGCACCATAATTTGACACGCAAACTTCCATACCGGCTTTGTTTTTAAGCACGATAAGCTTTGTGGAATCTCCGTCGATTACAGTTTCAAAATTCTTAGGGTTTAATCCGGAAATGGTTTCATCTGAAACATGATGTTCCCTGCATCCAAGCATTATGAATGCAATTAAAACACAAATCACGGTATAATTTCTCATCATGCGAAAAGAGTCTGAACAACCTTATCAATAACTGAAGGGAAATGTTTCTTTTCCAGGGCATGGATTTTTGTCTCAACATCATCAGCCGAATCTTCGGGAAGAACATCTGTTTTCGCTTGAAAAATTATCTCCCCTTCGTCGCAAAATTCATTAACATAATGAATAGTTATTCCACTCTCCTTTTCCCCAGCAGCCACCACTGCTTCATGAACATTATGACCATGCATCCCTTTTCCTCCATATTTGGGAAGGAGCGAAGGATGAATGTTTATTATTTTTCGGGGATAGGCCTCTAATAGAAAATCAGGCACCATAAGCATGAAGCCGGCAAGAACTATAAAATCTATCTCATATTCTTTTAAGACTTCAAGCATTTTAATCTCATTATTTATCTCGCTTTTTGGAATATGGAGGATCGGCACGCCCAACCGGTTAGCTCTTTCATAGACTCCGGCCTCACGACGATTACAGACCACGAGACTAACCTCGGTGTCTTCTCCTTTTTCCCTGAAATAATTTATGATGTTTTCAGCATTCGATCCATTACCGGATGCAAAAATTGCAATTCGCTTCATAACATTTTGATAATTTTGAATAAAAATTTTACGAATTTACGAAAATATTTTTAATTCTTCAATGGAACTGTCTTAATATTTATCATTACGTTATTCCCAAATTCCTTTTTTAAATTTTCTTCCACTCCTGACGCTATCACTGCAGCTTTCTCCACTGTTAATCCTGGAGCAACTTCTATCACAAAATCAAACAACAGGAAATGACCGTTTTTCCGACTTTTTGTTTCTAACAATCCATCCACACCTTTCGATTTTAAAACAATCGATTTTGCCTTGTCGGTCACTTCCCGACTGCATGAATGATCCATTAGCTCTATAAAAGCGGGATAAAGCATTCTTAATGCCGCAACTAATATAAACACTACAAGAATTAAGGAAGCACATGGATCTAATATTCTCCACGACTCCCCTAAGAAATGAGAAAAGGATACTCCAATCAATGTTGCAAAAGAAGCCATGGCATCGCTCCTATGATGCCAGGCATTGGTGAGCAAAGCCATGGTTCCGGTCCGTTGAGCTCCCCTTCTATAAAAACGGAATAGAAACTCTTTTGCACAGATTGCCACTACCACTACAACCACCGTCCATATATCAGGTTGAGCCAGAACCTCACCTGCCATATAATCTCTTATCCTCTCAATAGCTTCCTCTGCAATATGCCAGCTCACGAAAAGAAGGAAAACGGAAATTAGGAAAGTGGAAAATGTCTCAAACTTACCATATCCGTATGAATATTTGCTATCTGCCTTTTTAAATGATATGCCGATAAAGAGCAACATTATCAGGTCGGCTGCAAAATCATTGAGGGAATGATATCCATCTGCCATCAGTGCATCGCTATGGCCATAATAACCGACAGTGAGCTTCAATGCCATTAAGATTGCATTAACCACACAGCCGATTATCACTATTTTCCTTATCTTACGCGAAACATTTGCGCTCTCTGTCGTAAGGAGTTCACTTAAATTATTTTCATGGTGATGATGAAATATCATTCTTCTTTTTGTGTTATGGCTTTCCTAAATAAAATTTAAGGCGGCCTTCCGGTCGCCCTTGTGTTTTTCCTAAAATTTTTAGAAATTTCTTCCGAATCGATTACCAACTCTCACCGGAACAGGTTGTAAACGTAATTCACCATTCACATTCGCTAATCTTTCAAGCGCTTCTTTGAGAGTATCGATTAATTTCTTTTTCATAGCCTTTTCTTTTGTTATCAAATAGTAGTCTCGATTGATTGTAGTTACTCTGTTTTGAAGAAATTATTTAATTTTTATTCCCTTCACTTTATAAAACACATCATCCCGAATATGGTTCAATATAATTGTAAAAAAAATTAAAATAGGGAGAAGTTTTCTAAACTCCACCCTATTTTAGACTCATTATATTAAGTTTTATCTTAATTTCAAAAATGCTCTTCCGAACCTATCAGCTGCCTCCCTTCCCAATTCCTCACGGAACTCTGGGGCAGCAATAGAAATCATTAGCTTTGCTCGCTCTGCAAGATTCTTCCCTCGAAGATTAACAGCTCCATATTCAGTTACCACATAATTGGTTTGGAAGCGTGTGGTCACCACTCCGGCGCCTTCTGTCAATACAGGCTTGATTTTATTTAATCCCTTGCCTGTTGTTGACAGCATCGCAAGAAAAGATATTCCTCCCTCACTTCTCGACGAACCATAGACAAAATCGTGCTGACCGCCAACCCCGGAAAATATTTTCTTCCCGATTGAATCAGCGCACACCTGTCCTGTCAAATCAATCTCAAGACATGAATTAATCGACATCACTTTCGGGTTCTGAGCAATGATGAATGGATTATTTGTCCATGCCACATCTTTAAAGATGATATCCTGATTTCCATCAAGATAATCATAAAGAGCTCTGGACCCGAGAGCTAAGGAAGCCACAGATTTTCCAGGCATAACCTTCTTTAAGGAATTGTCTATTATCCCTTTTTCAAGAAGTGGCAAAACACCATCGGTCATAGCTTCTGTATGAAGACCGAGATGCTTGTGGTTCGACAAAGCCCTGATCACTGCATTGGGAATACCTCCCACGCCAATCTGAAGAGTGGCTCCGTCAGGAATTAGTTCTGCAATATAATTTCCTATGCTTATTTCCTTTTCGGTGGGCACAGCTGTTGGAACCTCCACTAATGGATCATCAACCTCTACGGCTGCAGAAAGTTGCGACAAATGAATGGTTGCATCTCCGGGAGTGAAAGGAACTTGAGGGTTAATCTGAGCAATAACGCAATCAGCACACTCCACTGCGCTCGTGGCAAGATCGGCAGATACACCGAAACTTACCACTCCCTCCTCATTTGGCATCGAACAATTGATGAGAGCCACATCTACTCTACATGTTCCGTCGCGGAAGAGTTCAGGAACTTCACCCAAAAAGCGTGGCGTCATCGACCCATAACCCTGCGCTATCCATTCCCTGACAGAGTTGGAGACAAAGAATGAATCTTGAAAAAACACATCTTTAAGCTCCGGAACACATAAGGGTGAAGGACGGCGTGCAACAGCGAAAGCAGAATAAACTGTAATGTCAGTTAAATCCTTATCTTGCAGCGCCCTGTTGGCAAGAGCCTCAAGTAATACTTCAGGAATTGATGTTGACCCTTGCACATAAACATGGTCTCCACTCTCTATAAGCTTCACTGCCTCCCGGGCACTCATATATTTGATATTTGTGTCCATTAGATTCTCTCTTAACGATTCTTATGATCTGAATTGAATGATTTCAAATATCTCTCTAATGATTTAAAATCCTCTTCGCTTCTGAGCATTGACACGCACACTCTCACTCCCGGCTGTTCGCTTCCTGCTGAACGCAAGGATATTGCTGCTATGCCATATCTCATTAGCTCAAGCTGCAATTCCTCGCCCGACATCCCTTCATAACCTATCGTAAAGAAGAAACCATCGGATATTGGTTCGTCGCCATCAAATTCATAAACGATATTGAATCCATTATCAAGGAAAAGTTTCTTGGCTCTGTTGGCCTTCACGGCATATTCTCTGCAATGTTCCACAAATGGAAGCTCTCCCTTCACTGCCTTCTCAAGCATAGCTGCAAGTGCATACTGGGCAGAATGTGAAGTGCCGGAAGAAGCGCAGTAAAGCACGCCAAATATGTAAGCATCACCAAATGCCGGCATTTCATAGAATTTCTCGAAGAAAGGATAGCAACGGTTAAAGACCTGCTCGCTCATACATACCAAAGCAATTCTTTGACCTGCATAGCTGAATATTTTTGATCCTGAAAGAAGAAGGATATAATTATCAGTATAGCGGCCCACGGTTGCCCCGTATGGAGGTTCACCGGGGTGCCCGACATCTTGACGGAAATCCATTCCAAAGTAGGCAAGGTCTTCAAGAACGATTACATCATATTTCGTTGCAAGCCTTCCGATTATTTCAAGTTCTTCTTCAGTAAGGTTAGTCCATGCAGGATTGTTAGGATTGCTATAAATCATGCCGGTAACATTCCCTTTGCTTAGAATGCTTTCCAACTTCTCCTCCATTTTTTTCCCTCTGTAGGAATAAATGTCGAAGGCCTCTTCTTTCAGTCCCAAAAGCTTTGCCTGACATCTTTGTGCCGGGAAACCGGGATTCAAGAAGAGCATTGTGTCCTTACCCTCAAGGCGTTGACCAAGAAGCAACATAAGAGTAAAGCTTCCCTGCATAGAACCGACTGTGGGAATAATCCCCTTTTTAGGCACATCCAAGTTGAGAAAGGCCTTTATGAATCTTTCTCCCCAAGTCTTTAATTCAGGAATACCGGCAATATTTGGATAAATGTTTGCCACTCCCTTCTTGAGAGCCTCAATTTCAGCTTCCACTCCAATTTGCTCTGCCGGCAAACCCGGATTGCCCATTTCAAGATGGACCATCTTCTCATCAGCAATTCCTTCGAGCTCGCCAGCAAGCGAACATATCTGACGGATTGTGGCAGAAGTGATATCAAGGATTGAGAGCCTTTTTATGGCCTCTGTAAGTTTTTCATGGTTGATTGGAAACATAACTTTAATGTTTTTTCTCTGCATACTCGCGCCCTGCACGGAATGCTTTGATGTTCGACTCCACAATCTTCTCACCCTTCTTGCCAAATACAATGCGTATGGCATCCTCTATTTTCTCGGGAGATAGTTCTATGAAGGGCGAGGCTGCTCCTAAAAGAATCATGTTTGAACTCCGGGGAGAAAGAAGTTCCTTAGCTTTCTCATCCATATTGAAAGCCACCACATTTTTTAGCGACGACAACTCATTTTCTATATCCGTCATTTCCGGATAATTCGGAATATTGACAAATGGGTTTGTATTGGTCACTATCCATCCGTCGGGAGCAAGATAATCTTTATATCTCAATGCCTCCATAGGTTCAAGAGAAACTATCAGGTCGGCTCCTCCAAGAGGTATAAGATCTGAATGTATAGGGTTGGAACTAATCCTTAGATTTGACTGAACATCGCCCCCTCTTTGGCTCATTCCATGAACTTCCGCCTGTTTCAAGAAAAGATCCTCTTCCAAGGCGGTGACACCTAATATTGTGGCTATTGAAAGTATGCCCTGGCCCCCTACTCCGGCCAAAATTATATCGGTCTTCATCTTTTACTTTTTTAATGATTGGTCAGCTCTTTTTTCTTCTCGCTGTTTGAATACACTCTCTACGCGAAATTATCACTGAGAGTCCTTTATGGTCGATCTCTTCTTTGAAAAGCTTCACCATCTCATCATGATTCTTTGGCAATGAGTCTATTGTTCTTACGTGTGCCGGATCAGCTCCCAAACCAAGACATATCTCTTCAAGCTTCCCGGTGCCTTGCGAATCCTGTCCGCCGGTCATACCCGTGGTGAGGTTGTCGGATATAATTACTGTTATCGGTGAATCTTCGTTGATGGCATCGAGCAAACCTGTCATTCCACTATGGGTGAATGTCGAATCTCCAATAATGGCCACTGCCGGATGCTGTCCGGCATCGGAAGCTCCCTTTGCCATGGTGATAGATGCTCCCATATCTACACAGGTGTCTATTGCGTTGAACGGGCTTAGGAAGCCGAGAGTGTAACAGCCTATATCTCCGAAAACTTTTGCATTCTCATATTCTTTTAAGACATCATTCAACGCTCCGTAAACATCCCTATGACCGCATCCCTGACATAAAGCCGGGGGACGCGAAACAATATTTTTTGCAGGAAGATGACGATTCATTGATTCCGGCTTCATATAGTCGGGAGCGATCGCCATGAAGAGATTCCTTACTATATCGGGATTCAGCTCGCCATCTCGGTTCACTTCACCTGTGAACTTTCCAAGAATAGGCTTACCGGTGTCGAGAAGCCCTCTTAACTGTTTCTCTATAAATGGCTGACCCTCTTCTATTACCAAAAGTGAATCACATTCATTATAAAGTTTGCTAATTAGTTTCTTAGGAAGGGGGTATTGACTCACTTTCACTAAGGGGAATGGAACTCCCTCGGGGAAGGATTCCATAAGATAGTTATATGCTATGCCGCTAACCACTATCCCAAGACGATGGTCTTTCCCTTCAACATATTTATTGAATGGTGATTTATCAGAAACATATTGTAAATCCTCAAAATCAGCAATCAACTGTTTGTTTCTCACTTTGGAGATTGCCGGCATAAGAACCCATTGTTTCGGACGAGCGGGATAGTGTAATTCATTCTCCGGTTTGACTTCATCAGAGGTTTCCACAACGGCGCGGCTATGGCTTAGACGAGTAACAAGACGTACCAAGACCGGGATTTGAAATTGCTCTGAAAGTTGGAAGCCATACTCAGCCATATCGTATGCCTCCTGCTGGTTAGAGGGTTCGAGGGCAGGAATCATGGCAAAATCGGCATAGAAGCGAGAGTCCTGCTCATTTTGAGAGGAATGCATTGAAGGGTCGTCTGCTGCTATCACAAGAAGGCCACCATTTGCACCGGTCATTGCTGAGTTGACAAATGGATCGGCTGCAACATTCAGCCCAACATGTTTCATAGAGGTTATGGCCCGTTTGCCACAATAAGACATTCCCAGAGCCTCTTCCACCGCAGTCTTCTCATTCGACGACCAATGAGAATGAATTTTTCTCTCCTGTGCTATGGGAGACTGTTGTATAAACTCCATAATCTCTGTTGAGGGAGTGCCGGGATAGGCGTAGGCACCTGAAAGACCAGCATGAATTGCCCCCAATGCAAGAGCTTCATCTCCTAATAAAAGATGTTTCGTTTTCATGTGTATGATTTTAAGGTATTATTTTCTTCTTAATCTAAGTTTGCGTTCTTCGCAATTAGAAAAGATATAAAAAGTTGTAAAACTTCAATTGCAAATGTAACAATTTTTACTTAATTTTACAACATGTTTTAAATAAAAAACGAATAAATAATTTATCATTCTCATTCATGCGTGAAATAATTATATGAAAATTAAATCTTTACATATAACATCCATGAGAAAACTACTTTTTATTCTGACCCTGATCACTTCGTTCTCGCTTTTTGCCGCTGATAACGTTACGTGGTCTTACCGACTTGTTGGTGACAACACAGCCGATCCTTCATTGGAAATCACCGCTAAGATTGAAAAGGGATTTCATCTTTATGCCTTTGATAATCCTCCAATGGGTTCTAATCCTCTGGTAATGACTTTCGACGTTAAGGGATGCTCTCTTGTGGGCAAACCCAAAGCTGATAAAGCCTATTCAAAAGAATTTAATGATATATTCGGTGTAGAGGAACATTACTGGTCGGGCACTGTAAAATTCACTCAGAAATTAAAGGTGACCGAGCCCTCCTATACGGCCAAGGTTGAAATCACTGGGCAGGTTTGCAACGACGGAAGTTGTTTTCAAGTTTTCGGCTCTCATAAATTTGAAGGTAAAGCGCCCGTAGCAGCCTCTAAAGAAGAGGACCCAAAGGATAAAGAAAAGGAGAAAGAGGAAACTCCTCAGGAAGAAAAAGCTGAGGAGGTGGCAGAAATGGTCGATTCTCTTCAGAGCACCGATGCCCCGCTTGTGCCGGGCGTGAATCTTTCAAATGCCGACACTTCCGACTGGTGGACCAACGTCGAAGCTGAGTTTAAAGTGTTTGAAGATAACCCCGAACAACAGAGTCGCTCTCTTTGGTATATTTTCATAGCCGGATTCCTCGGTGGCCTCATAGCTCTGGTTACCCCTTGTGTCTGGCCTATGATTCCCATGACCGTTAGCTTCTTCCTTAAGCAAAATAAGACACGTCGCAAGTCGATAATGGCAGCTATTACATACGGTGCTTCAATCATTGTAATATATGTGCTTTTAGGTCTTATTGTCACTGCCCTCTTCGGAGCCTCTGCTTTGAATGAGCTTGCCACTTCTGCCGGGTTTAACATTGCTTTCTTCATCCTTTTGGTAGTCTTTGCAATCTCTTTCATGGGCGGATTTGAATTGACTCTTCCAGCTTCCTGGACCAACAAGATGGATTCAAAGGTTGATTCCACAACCGGATATTTAAGCATCTTCTTCATGGCTTTCACTCTTGCCCTTGTTTCCTTCTCTTGCACCGGTCCGATCATTGGCACTCTTCTTGTGGAAGCAGCCGCAACTTCCAATTTCATTTCTCCTGCCGTGGGTATGGCCGGCTTCTCAATTGCATTGGCTCTCCCCTTCACTCTGTTCGCTATCTTCCCGACTGTGCTTAAATCAGTTCCTAAAAGTGGAGGATGGATGAACACTGTGAAAGTTGTGCTCGGTTTCCTTGAGCTGGCTCTTGCTCTCAAATTCCTTTCCGTGGCCGATTTGGCTTACGGCTGGAGGATTCTCGACCGCGAAGTCTTTATTTCTCTCTGGATAGTGATTTTCGCCCTTCTTGGCGTTTATCTCCTTGGAAAAATCACCTTCCCTCACGATTCTAAAGTTGAGAAGGTGAGCGTCACTCGCTTCCTTTTGGCATGTATCTCCCTCTCTTTTGCCATGTATATGATTCCCGGCCTTTGGGGTGCCCCATTGAAGAGTATTAGCGCTTTCACTCCTCCTGTTTCTACTCAGGATTTCAATCTTTTCGATGGAAGCGTTCATGCCACTTCCTCAGATTATGAAGAGGGAATGAGAATGGCTAAAGATCTCAACAAACCCGTGATGATTGATTTCTCAGGATACGGATGCGTAAATTGCCGCAAAATGGAAGCTGCCGTGTGGACTAATCCTGAAGTAAAATCAATAATCGAAAATGATTATGTACTCATCACTCTCATGGTGGATGACAAGAAACCCCTGCCGTCGCCTATTACTGTGACTGAAAAGGATGGAACCGAAAGAACTCTTCGAACCTACGGAGATAAGTGGAGCTACCTCGAACGATCAAAGTTTGGTGCTAACGCCCAGCCTTATTATGTATTGGTTGACAACAATGGCAAACCACTTAATCGCCCTTACGGCTATGACGAAAATATCCCTCAATATCTCCAATTCCTTCGCTCCGGAATTGAACGTTATAAATCGAACCAATCAAAATGATGAAAATATCATTCTTTAAAACAGGGGGCATGAGATTGTGCCCCCTGTTTTTCTTAACCGCCACCTTGCTTTTTGCTCCCTCTCGGAGCAAGGCATTCGATATAGACTCAGGATCGCTTTCATTCGAAGAATGTATTGATTCTGCCGACTATTATACTTCAGCAAAGCATTGGAAAGATGCAGAAAGAATGACCGTCAATGCCCTTCGTTTAAAACCTGCTAATAAAACCAATTGGCTCCTTTGGGCTAATTTAGGAGAAATCAGAGAGAACCTGGGAGATCTGACTGGAGCATTGACTGCCTACGATATTGGGCTTTCTCTGCAGCCCTCTTCTGTGAAGATGCTTTCAGGGCGTGCTTCCATTCATATTGCTGAAAAAAATATTGATAAGGCGCTTGAAGATTTGAATATGATTTTGAACCTTGACCCCTCGCTTGAATGGCCTCGGATGATACGCGGATTTCTTCTGTTGGATAAGGGGGATCTGATTAATGCTGAAAAGGATTTTTCTATCCTTAAATCTGATTACCCCGACAACCCAAAGAGTTATATTGGACTCGCCTCTATAAAACAAAGAGATGGGAACACTGCCGAAGCAATAAAGATGTATGAAAAATCATTGGAATTAAGTGCGGATGAGGATGTATATTTCAATCTTATAAAACTGAAAGCTGATTGTGGCCAACTTCCCCAGGCTGCCGAATCGCTTAGAGAAGCTTTGAAAAAGTTTCCAAGAAATGGAAATCTCTTTTTACTCAGAGCATATCTTCACAAACTGAATTTTCAAAATGAAGAGGCGGAAATTGCTCTCAAATTAGCCAAAGAATATAACGCTGACACTCACTTAATTGAAGCAATTTTTCCCAAAAACAACAATACAAAGCGGTCAAAATAGGATTTTTTTTGTAATTTTGTAGTCGGTTTACGCCTGAATTTTGAAACGAAATGGAAAATCTTTCCCTTCATATCGAATATCTGTTGCTTCGTCATGATTGTGTCATCGTGCCGGGTATTGGAGCGTTTATCAATATTTATCATCCTCCCTTCTTTGATAAAGAGACTGGATGTATAATGCCTCCTAAACGTGAGATAAGATTCAATCCGGCGCTTCGTTCTGATGATGGTTTGCTCGCTAATTCTTTTGCAAGAAAAATGGAGGTGCCTTATCGCGAGGGTTCGGAGATGCTTGCTCGAACACTTACTCATTTAGGCAACCTTTTAGTAAGGGAGAATGAAGTAACCATTGGAAGGCTCGGTGTAATCAAAAGGGAATCTGAAGGAAACATCCGGTTCTACCCTTTGAAAACAATAGAACGCAGCTCTTTGGACTTAGGATTGGTTGCAGCCCCTTTTGTCCAGCCCTCTCCTCATGTTGAAGCTTTCAGTCAGGAGTCTTCTCTCCTGCACCACGAAATGCAACCTAAAGAGGTGGTTTCATCAGAGCTTAATAATATGCCGGATGAAAAAGAAAACGCTCGAAATAAAAGATTAGAGAAAATGAATTTCGACCGTAATTACTATATTCCGGTTAACAAAATTTTCACAAAAGTCTGTGCTGCCCTCCTGATATTCGTTGTCTTTGCCCTGGCATGGTATAACTCCCCCCTAACTCTTCAAAAAGGTGAGGAAAGAGCCTCTGTCCTTCCTATTGATAAGGTGATCGACACCGCTGTGCAAAACTCCAAAAATGAAAAAAATTTCCAAGAAAGGAGTAATGCTTCCGCAGTTTCACCGATTCAGGAAAATGAAGAAAATTATTACCTTATTGTGGCAACATGCAAAAGTCTTGAAGAGGCTATGCGTTTTATTAATAAAAATTCCTATAAAGGATATGAAATGGAGATTTTGGAATCTGGAAACCTCCTTCGTGTCTCTGCCCGCCAATCCTCCGACCGCAATGAACTAATAGAAACAATGCGCTCTCCTGAATTTAAACAATCATTCGCCAAATCTTGGATTTGGAAAAAGGAATCATAAATTTTAACTAAGTTTCCTAACTGCTTTAAATCCATGTAAAAAGGATTTTCAAAGAAAAAAAAGTTAAAATTTTCTCCTTAAAAATTTGCACAGGTCAGAAAAAAGTTCTAACTTTGCACTCGCAATCGAGAAACAACGAGATTGATTCAAATTGAAACCGATGATTCGCGAAAATAGCTCAGTTGGTAGAGCACGACCTTGCCAAGGTCGGGGTCG
>CAZXGU010000096.1:0-12139 GCA_964640375.1 uncultured Sangeribacter sp.
TGTCACACTTGCCCCGACGTTGCCGCCGGCTTCCCGTTAGGATGTGCGGTGCTCTTCGTTGCCCGGACTTTCCTCTCCGCGTTATCTGAAAGATAATCGCGCAGCGACAGACCTCATTTCTGCTGTTACAAAATTACTCAATAAATTTCGTTTACGCAACTTTTCACTTAGAAGGCTTCTCTTTCTTCTCAGAGCTTTCTTCTTTCTTGGCAGAAGTCGCTTCTTTCTTGTCAGGAGTATCTTCTTTCTTCTCAGGGCTCTCTTCTTTAACATCAAGAGCTGATTTTACATGTTCCTTCATTGTTTTTTGCTCTTCCTTAGCTTCTTTCCGTTCCGCTTTTTCAGCCTTGCGTTCGATATGAGCGGCTTTATCGGCTGCTGCCACCACACCTTTCGGACGCAAAGAGAAGAACCCGTTCACTCCCCAAATCAGCAGCATGATACCGGAAAGTATAGCTCCTAATTGAGCACTCTTACCCGTGTCGGGATGACTGTTGAAAACAGAACAGACCAAAACGCCCATAACCACCGTAACAACCGGGACAATAAACCGTAAGAACTTTGATTCAGCAGTGCGGATGATCCAAACAGCTTGAGCTATACCAACAAGAATCAATGATACACCCAGAGTTACGCTAAGTGTCTCATTATATCCCACTGGAAAAATTAAAATATAAATACCCCATAGAAGGGCAAGCACCCCTATAACAGTCGAATACCATTTACGGGGGAGAATATTGCCATTTTCATCTTTCTTAGGACTGAGGGAGGCAATAAGTTGGAAAACTCCCGGTATAATGAAGATTATCCCCGCTGCTATCATCGTATAGCGAAGCATATCCTGATCCTTGTTCATGGTTTCATAATTGAAGATAAGCAACATCACGCCAATCAACATTCCGACCACATAACAGATAAAAAATAATGTCTTTTTCATAATCTTGAGCTTTTTATTATAAAAAGGCTGAAAGATATAAAAAAGTTTAAATTATCCTCCCATAAAAAGTTTAGACCCTCATCCCAACAAGAGATAAGGGTCTAAAAAGACTCTCCTTTTATAGCTTTATAAATTATTTCGAGGAATTAATATATGATTTAAGCAACGCTATGATAGCATCAGCATCGAAGCGTGAGGAATCGAAACAGAGATGATAGTTTTCCGCCGTTCCCCAATTCCTATTAGTGAAATAGTTATAATAGTGTTCTCTTCCCTTATCATGTTTCTTTGCCAGCGTTACAGCTGATGCTTCATCGGGGGCATCCTTTCTTCCGATAATATTCTTAACTCTGTGTTCTATCGGAGCCTGTATAAAGATAGAGATAAGCCCCGGATGATGTCTGAGCACATAATCGGCCGTTCTTCCCACAATAACACAGCTTCCATTCTTAGCAATAGAGCGGATCACTTCCGATTGGGCATTATATAAAGATTCGGGGGCAAGCGACCCGGGACCGAAGTGAGAAAGAGTTCCGGGAGCACACGGGGAATTGGAGGTGCCACAGCTTAGACCGAGAAAATTACGCAGAAAAGAAGGCTTCTTTTCATCGGCTGCTTTGAAGATTTCAGAATCGATCCCAAATTCTTCAGCAGCTTTTGATAGAAGAGTCTTGTCATAGTAAGGTATTCCGAAGGCGTCGGCTATTTTTCTGCCTATTTCACGCCCACCGCAACCGAATTGACGCCCGATGACAATGATGAAATTCTCCATTATGAGTAAAAACTATGTTAATCATCTGCAAAATTAAAAATAATTTTCGTAAATTTGCGCTTCAACAATAAAAAACGCAGGAAGAGAATTAATAAATCACCACTTTCTGAACGTTAAACAATTATTCGAGTAATAATAGGTATTCAATAAACGAAAGGAAACCAATGGATATTGCAGATAAAGATCAGGAGGGGATGGCAATATATGAATATATAGTGGATAATGTTGACAGCTGCGAGCCTGAAATGGGGGAACTTATATGCAAGCTACGTATGGCCGACACGTCAGGTCAGTTCTTGGCCAGCACTGCCCGCTATCTATCGGCCGTGGATCGTGAAAAATTCGACCGTTGGCTCACCCCCCTTATTGAGGGAGCCATCGATCGCGACCGCGACCGCAGATATATCGGCTCCCTTTTAGAGGGAATCTGGGGAGAAAACTATAAAGAAAGAGTCGAAGAGCTTCGAGCTTCCGACGATAATTTCCGACGCATCTACAAAAGAATTTATTCTGAAGGAGAGGCTATGTAGGAATTTAAGAAAAGTGGTTGTAGAAAAATGAAAAATAAAATTTTAATCGCGTTGCTATTGTTAGCAGCGCTGTTTCAACAAAATATTATGGCAGCAGACACTATACCTTCCGGACCAGTGGTTGATATAAAAACCACTATGGGAGACATAAAAGTAAAGCTTTATGATGATACCCCGGCACATCGTGACAATTTTTTGAAACTTGTTAATGATGGTTTCTATAATGGAGTTCTTTTCCATAGAGTGATAAAAGACTTTATGATCCAGACCGGCGACCCCGATTCAAAAACTGCGGGTCCGGATGCCCGTCTTGGCTCCGGCAGCACAGGATATACTCTGGAAGCAGAAATCTTATATCCCAAGCATTTCCATAAATATGGGGCTTTGGCAGCTGCTCGCACAGGCGATCAGGTGAATCCCGAGCGCCGCAGCTCAGGTTCGCAGTTTTATATCGTGACCGGGAATAAATATTCTGAATCCGATGTTTCCATGATGGCCCGTCAAAGCGCAGGCGCAAAACTTCAGGATTATTTTAATTCCTTGGTGAGAAAAAACAGCGAAAAAATAAAAGCTCTTCAAGCTGCCGACGATAAAGAAGGCTTGGAGGCATTGCGTCAGGAGCTCATTAAAGAGACTGAAGCCAACGTTTCAACCGAACTCCCTAAAGAGATAATTGAGGCTTATACCACAGTTGGAGGCACGCCTCATCTCGATGGACAATACACAGTGTTTGGAGAAGTGTTGGAAGGAATGGATGTTGTGGAAAAAATCCAGAATGCCGCCACCGGCCGTGATGACCGACCTGTTGAAGATATTCGCGTCATCTCTATGGAAGTGGAAAAATAGTCTTTTCATAGCAAAAAATAGCAAAGAAAATCAACTTCATAACCGATTTTTTTGTCGGGAAATAAATTATTTGTATATTTGAAGCCGAAAACCGGGCAAGACAATAAAAAGTCAACTATTCCGGGCTGAGACTCCCTCAGCAAAAAGAACCCACTCAGTTTCGGCTGAAAAATGATTTGAACCTATATGAACGATCTCGAAAAAGTGGAGTCGGCCGACACCACGAACGCCTGCACTGTTTCAGAAGGAACAGTTAATGAATGTGTTGAAACCAGTTCTCCCGCGCTATCACTCGCAGAAGCAGCCGATGCTGTGGAAGAGGAGAAAGAAGAGGAGAATAAAGAGGATAGCAAAGATATGCGTCGTTTCCATTCTCTTGATAAGGATGGTTTGATTGCGGAGATAAAGGACATCCTTGAAAACAACCGCATGGAAGCGCATAAAGAGGTGACCGCTCTCAAACAAGCCTTTTTCAACATAAAGACAAAAGAGAATCTCGAACAGCTTAATGCCTTTATTGATGAAGGCAACGATCCGGCTGCATTTTCATCTCCAGTAGATGAGAAGGAGAATGAGTTCAAAACCTTATATTCTGAATTCAAGGAGAAGCGGGCAGCATTCATTCTTGCCGACGAGCAAATGAGAAAAGAGAACCTTGAAAAGAAGAATGTGATATTGGAGAAGCTAAAAGCTATCACAGAGGATATTGATAATGTCAATGTAAGGTTTCCCGATTTCCAGCAGCTTGTTCAGGATTTCAAGGCTATAAAAGAGATCCCTGCTTCAGCCGAAAGTGACCTTTGGAAACAATTCCAGAGTGTTACAGAACAATTCTACGACCATTTGAAAATGAATAAGGAGCTTCGCGACCTTGACTTCAAGAAGAATCTTGAAGCAAAGAAAGCTCTGATAGATGAGGCAAAGAAGCTCGAAGAAAATCAGGATCCCATTGCCGCTTTCCGCAGCTTGCAGACCATTCATGAGCAATGGAGAAACATTGGCCCTGTGGCTAAAGATCTGAGAGATGAGATTTGGGATGAGTTTAAGGCAGCCTCAGCTATAATCAACCGTCGTCATCAGGATTATTTCGAGCAGCGCAAGGCAACCGAATTAGCTAATGAAGAAGCAAAGACCAAGCTGTGTGAGGAGATAGAAGCTATCGATCTCTCTGCAATCAACAGCTTCAACGAATGGAACGCCACCACAGAAAAGATTATTGACCTTCAGAAGAGATGGCGCGAATATGGATTTGCTCCACGCAAGAGCAACACTCAGCTTTACGCCCGTTTCCGCGAAGCCTGCGATAAATTCTTCAATGCCAAGACTGAGTATTTTCAGAAAACCAAAGATGAATTTGCCGCAAACTTGGAGAAGAAAACTCTTCTTTGTGAAAAGGCTGAGGCTCTTAAGGCAACAGATGATATACGGAAAGCCACAGCAGAGGTTGTAAAACTCCAGGCAGAGTGGAAAAAGATAGGAAGTGTTCCAAGAAAATATAGCGACAGCATTTGGGAGCGCTTCCAGAAGGCATGTAATTATTTCTTCGACGAGCGAAAGAAACAGGAGAATGCACGCCGTGAAGTTGAAAATGCCAATCTTGAAAAGAAGCGTGCCATTATAGAGGAATTGAAACTTCTTCCCAAAGATGGCGACCGTCGCGAAGTTATCGGAAGAGTTAAGGAGCTTCAGGCTGCATGGCAGGAAGCAGGCTTTGTTCCCTTCAAATTGAAAGATAAGATATATGCCGAGTATCGTGCCATTTGCGACGAGCTTTATGGGGCTTTCGATAATAAGGAGAGAAAAGCGCGAATGAATAATTTCCAGGAGCGTGTTGCCAATCTCAAGAATGAAGGCCAGAACCTCAATCGCGAACGCGACCGTTTGGTGCGTGTGCTTGAAGCGAAGCGCAATGAAATGAAGACCATAGAAAACAATATGGGATTCTTCAATGTGAAGTCTTCTGCAGGCAACTCCATGGTGAAAGATATGGAGCGTAAAATTAATCGTCTCAAAGAGGAGATGAAGCAGGTGGAAGAAAAAATCGCTATCCTCGATGCAGGAGAATAAATTTGATTAAACCTATATTCAATAATTAAAGACGGCCTTCCGACCGTCTTTTTTATTGAACCGACTGGGTTAATAAAGGAGGAGATATAACGACTTGTAAAACAGAATAATAAGAAAATGAATAAAAGAACAATACTTAGTATAGCCCTTTTGTTTTCCTTCATCTTAAATGTTTTTGCCGATAACACAGCAGAGACCTACGGAATCACAGAAGAAGATTATACAACCTATCTTCCGAATGCCAAAGATGGAGATGGCGACGCCATGCTTATTATAGGGAAATGTTATGAAACCGGCACTGGTGTAAAGAAAGATGTCAAGCAGGCGTGGACATGGTATGGTAAAGCAGCTGCTGAAGGGAATATTGAAGCCGACTATATAATCGGCACTTTATATAGGGATGGTGTAGGCACAAAAAAGAATTTTGAAGAGTCGGCTTACTGGTTCCGGAAGGCAGCTCGTAACGGGCATACAGATGCTTTATTAAATATTGCACGTCAGTTTGAAGCCGGACAAGGCGTGCTTCAGGATAATCGAGTTGCCGCCGAGAATTATTGGCGAGCTGCCGAGCGAGGGAGTGCGGAGGGTGCATTCAAATATGCGGTTATGCTCCGCGATGGAATTGGGGTTGCACAAGATCTTCCGCGCGCCTTGAAATATTTCAAGATTGCTGGAGAAAAGAACTATCCTGATGCTGCTTATCAAGCAGGATTGCTCGAAAATCAGGGTGTGAAGATGCCAGGCAAAACATCCCCAAGAAAAACAGGGGTGGCACAAAAGAATAATCCTGCAAAGGCTCAGGGCAAAAACAAAACGAATCCTAAAAAGAGAAAATAGATATGGCTCATACCGAATTAATATTAATCAACATCTCCGGTCCCGATAAAAGTGGTATCACAGCGAGTCTGACAGAAATCCTTGCCCGATATGATGCAGATATTCTTGATATCGGCCAGGCCGACATTCATCATACCCTCGCTTTAGGTATTCTTTTCAAGACAGATAGCCGTCGCAGTGGAGAAATCTTAAAAGAACTTCTTTTCAAAACCAACGACCTTCAGGTGCAGGTGCAATTCTCCATTGTCACTGAAGAGGCATACAACGCCTGGGTTGGTCGCCAAGGAAAGAACCGTTATATCGTCACCCTGTTGGGACGCCGAATCACAGCAGCTCAGATTTCCGCAGTATCTTCCATTATCACCGAACAAGGGCTTAATATAGAAACCATTACGCGCCTCACCGGTCGAATGCCTCTGGATGAAGCCCAGCAGCCCCTCACTAAAGGGTGTATTGAACTCTCTGTCAGAGGCACACCTCATGATAAAATAAAGATGCAAAGCGAATTCATGCATCTTGCCTCCGAACTCGATTTTGACATCTCCATGCAGGAAGACACGATGTATCGACGCAGCAGGCGCCTAATATGTTTTGACATGGATTCCACGCTCATCCGCACAGAGGTTATCGACGAGCTTGCAGATCGGGCAGGAGTCGGAGCTGAAGTAAGAGCTATCACTGAATCAGCAATGAGGGGAGAGATTGATTTCCGCGAAAGTTTCACCCGTAGAGTCAAGCTATTAAAAGGGCTCGACGTATCAGTTATGAAAGACATTGCTGAAAACCTCCCAATCACGGAGGGCGTCGGACGTTTAATGGAGGTGTTGAAACGTTCCGGCTACAAGACAGCAATTCTCTCAGGTGGGTTCACATATTTTGGAGAATATCTGAAGCAAAAGTTTGGCTTTGATTATGTCTATGCCAACGAGCTTGAAATTGGCCCTGACGGCAAACTTACAGGGAATTATGTCGGCGATATAGTTGACGGCCCGAGAAAGAAGGAATTGCTTCGTCTTTTAGCACAAGTGGAAAGAATAAATATTGCTCAAACCATAGCTGTGGGCGATGGAGCCAACGATCTCCCAATGCTCTCCGAAGCAGGATTGGGAATTGCTTTCCATGCAAAACCCAAGGTGAAGGCAGAAGCGAGTCAGAGCATATCCACCATTGGAATCGACGGCGTGTTATATTTCTTGGGATTCAAAGACTCTTACATCCAGCAATAAAAATGGATGGCGCTTAAAAACTTGGACATTCAATCCTCTTAATAGTTATAAACATGGAGGTCTTAAACTAAAGATTCAATTCATATTGCAATGAAAAATATAGTTAAAGTGTTATCGTTTGCCGCCCTGCTTCTTTGGAGCAGTATGGCCTTTGCTGCTGAAAAGAAACAGACTGTCGGACTTGTTTTAAGTGGAGGAGGAGCAAAGGGAATTGCGCATGTGGGCGTGATACGCGCATTGGAGGAAAACGACATTCCTGTGAATTATGTGACGGGAACTTCTATGGGAGCCATTGTGGGTTCGCTCTATTCATGTGGTTGGAGTCCCGACAGAATGATGAATCTTTTCACATCCCAGGATTTCAAATATTGGAGCACGGGGGTGATCAATCCCGACTATATTACGCGAATATCCCGTCTTGATCCTACTCCACAATGGGTTGGCGTGAATATCAGCTTGAAAGACTCCACTAATGTGATGTCGATGTTGCCCACAAGTCTCATTAGTCCGATTCCGATGAACATCGAGTTTCTTGAGCTCTTCTCTCCTTATACATTGCAATGTAAAGAGAATTTCAACAATCTATTCGTGCCTTTCAGGTGTGTCACCTCTGATGTATATCATAAGCACAAGGTGGTTCTTTCAAAAGGCGATCTTGGCGATGCGGTGAGAGCCTCGATGTCCTTTCCCTTGGTTTTCCGTCCAATTAAAATGAATGGTGTGCTCGTTTATGACGGCGGCATATATGATAATTTCCCGGTCAATGTGATGCAGGAGGATTTTAACCCTGATTTTATAATTGGTGTTTCGGTGTCAGGTCCGGATCAGAAGCCTCAGCAGGGAGATATTTACAGTCAGCTGGAGGATATGATAATTCAGAACAATGATTACTCTGTCCCTTCAAAAAACGGCATTAAAATTCAAGTGCCTGTGCTTCAGTTTGGGGTGCTCGATTTTGATCAGGCGGAAACCATCTATAATATTGGGTATCAAACCGGTCTCTCCATGGTCGATTCCATTAAAAAAAGGGTGTCGGCCCGTGAGCCTCTTTCAGAAGTGACGGCTCGTCGCGAAAGTTTTGCTGCTGCCACTCCCGAAGTTATATTTGACTCCGTTTCGGTTTCGGGTGCAAAGCCGGGACAGGCTCGATACCTTGAATATCTCTTTGAGGGTCCGCGTCATAAGCCTTTCACTCTCAAAGATGCTCAAGAAAGCTATTATCGCGCCATAAACGATGGCACATTGACTAATCTTGTGCCAAGAGCTGAGTTCGGAAACAATAACAACAATAAGTTGCTATTAGAGGCCACTGTTAAGAAACCCTGGTCGATAGGGGTGGGAGGCTGGATCACATCTTCCACCAACAGTATGCTTTACCTTGACCTCGGTTTTCACACATTGAGTTTCAACTCTCTTGATGTGGATTTGCAAGGTTGGATTGGCCAATCGTATTATGCCGGTATGCTTTCCGGTCGTTTCTCTTTGCGCTCCAATACTCCTTCTTATCTTGAATTTATGGGGGTGGCACAGCGTCAGAAATACTATGACTCCGAACTCCTATTCTATCAAAACTCCACTCCAACATTTATAACGGAGAGCCAGAATTTTCTTCGTATGAAATATGTATGGGCCATGAATAGGGAGACAATTGGTTTTTCAGACCTTACATGGGGTTATGAATCCGATTCCTATTATCCCACCAATACTGGAGATTATGCCAGCATGGCAAAAGACAAGACGCAATATTTCATCACAGCCATTCGGGCCGGATTCAAAGGAGGGTTGGTAAATGATCCGCTTTATCCCAATTCGGGCATGGAATGGAGGGCAGATTTACAGGGGAGTTATGAGCGTTCCCGATTCACACCCGGGGGCGACCTTGCATTGCGTACTGCTTACAAAGGTCATTTCAGAGGTTCTGCTGAGCTTTATTGGAAACAATTTTTTTCAGTGGCTAAGCATTTCACTATTGGCGGGGCAGCCAATGTGTTGGGTACACTCCAGCAATTACCTCAGGATTATATAGCAACTCTTGTCCATGCTCCGGCATTTGCGCCCACCCCTTCAACCCAAAACTATTTTAATGAGGCTTTCCGTTCAGACAATTATGTAGCAGCCGGTGTGATGCCAATATGGAGCCCGGTAAATAAACTCCAGATTCGGGGTGATTTTTATCTTTATTCCCCAATCAGGGATTTAAGGAAAGGACCTGATAATTCGGCCGTATATAAAGGATGGTTTAATCGGGCTGAGTTTATAGGGGAGATGGCAGTTGTCTATAATTTCCCGTTTGCATCTTTATCCTTATACGGTAACTATCTATCATATCCTTCAAAGAACTGGAATTTTGGAATCAACTTCGGATTGCTTTTTCACGCTCCGAGAATTTTGCGATAATTTTTTTTCATAAAAAATGATAAGCAGGCAGTAGAACTTTTACTGCCTGCTTATTATTTTTGTGAATATAGGGGATGCCCATACAGTATCTGAGCAAATAAGAAGAACGGGAATTTCCCTGCTCAGTGCAATCTCTTTTGCCTTTGCGCTTCCTATTGCCATGAAAGCTGTTGCCAATCCGTCGGCCTCCATTGCAGTCGAGGCTAAAACTGTGGCGCTAAGAACATCCGTTTGAACCGGACGACCTGTTAAAGGAGAGATAGTATGTCCATATCTCTCAGTTGGGGATTCATGATAATTGCGATAATTTCCTGAGGTGGCAAGCCCCATATCTGTAAAGTTGATCACTGTTTGCGAATCATGAATCACATCTGAATTTGAATAGACCGGTCGATCGATGGAGATATTCCAGTTTCCTTCTCTCGGACTCTTCCCTGAAGCGACTATCTCGCCTCCTATTTCAATCAGAAAATTATCCACTCCATTGCTCTTAAACATATCGGCAATGCGGTCGCATCCATATCCTTTAGCAATGGCAGAGAAGTTAAATTGTATCTGGCGCATTTTCTTTATCAGTTTATTCCCGTCTAATTCAGTTTTTTCTATTCCTACAATCTGCAGCAAGGAGTCAATTCGGGCTGTGTCGGATGTGGCCTTATGTCCTGGACCGAATCCCCATGCAGTAATAAGTGGGGAAAGAGTAGGGTCGAAAGCGCCATCGGAGAGTCGGTTTATTTTTCGTGACATCTCATACACCCGTATAAAATCCTCATTCACCTTCGTGGTGTCTTGAAGGTTCGCTCGGCTTACCAACGATGTGGAGTCAAAAACAGATAGGCTGTGCCCAACATCGTCGAGCACCTTCCGAATGCTATCTTTGAGACTTTCAGGACCATTATAGGTGATATGAAACTGAGTGTTCCAAACCATCCCCTCGTCAAAGATATATTGTCCATCGCGTGATGTTTGGCCTCCCTTTTTTCCACATGAAAACAATAAAAGAAGATAAAAAACAAAGATTAAATATAAATTTTTCATAATTAGTTGCTAAATCTCCAATTTTATTTTGCAAAGTTAAAAAAAATATCTAATTTAGATAAAGCTATCAATAACAAACCAACTGAAGTAAAGATTGCTCTAATTTAAAACTAAAGACAACCCTAAAAATTTAAGCAAATGAAAACAGCTTTTGTATTTCTTGCCGATGGATTTGAAGAAATTGAAGCCCTCACAGCTGTTGATGTGCTGCGCAGAGCAGGAATGTCGGTTAAAACGGTGTCGATTACCTCCTCATTATGTGTAACTGGTGCTCATGGTGTCACTGTGGGTGCCGACGTGTTGTTTGATCCGGCTTTATTCACCCATCCCGATTGGTTGATTCTGCCCGGAGGAATGCCCGGAGCCAAGAACCTTTATGAGTTTGCCCCCCTTCATGGACTCCTTCGCAGGCAAGCTGAATCTAAATCAGGAAGAATTGCCGCTATTTGCGCTGCCCCGGCCGTTGTATTAGGCCAACTGGGTCTGCTCAAGAATAGCCGTGCCACTTGTTATCCCGGATTTGAAGATATGCTCCATTGCGCCAAAGTTGAAAGCAAACCTGTCGTGGTCGATGGAAAATTTGTTCTTGGCAACGGTCCGGCCAATGCTTTGGTGTGGGCGCTTCGAATCGTGCGCGAAACATTTGAAAATAAATTCTCCGATAAAATAGCCAACGATATGCTTCTTTATCCAAGAAGCGCAAAAGATATCGAACATTATTTCGGTTAAAAGTCAATGAGTGATATATATTATACAATAAAAGGACCCGGCTCGTCGCAATATAAAGAAAAGATGAGCCGGTTTCTTTCATTTGCTCTTCCCGTCAAAGATGCAGAACAGGCCAAGGCTTTGGTGAAACAGTATCAGAATGAATATCACGATTCGCGCCATGTCTGTTGGGCTTATATGATAGGTGCCGACAGAAGTGAATGGCAGCTTAACGACAATGGGGAGCCGTCGGGCACTGCCGGAAAGCCAATATTAGGTCAGATCAACAGCTTCAATGTCACGGATGTTATAATCATTGTGGTTCGCTATTTCGGGGGAATTAAATTAGGAACCTCCGGCTTGATTTCCGCCTATCGCGAAGCTGCTCGGTTAGCCTTGGAAGAGGCGGGAGTCAAAGAGATGCACAAGATGACAAGGTTGTCGGTGGCTTTTCCGTATATCAGCTCTGAGGGAGTGATGAGAGTGGCCAAAGGAGAGGATGTCGAAATTATCGAACGCAACTTCGATAATCTTTGTCGGTTGACAATAGAATTTCCGGAGGGAAAGAAAGAGGAAATTATAGGAAAAATATCGAAAGTGGAGGGAGCCACAGTTGAGGAGATTTCTCTGTAAAAACTCCGTTATAACTCGTGAAGAGGTGTATAAATCATGCTAAACCCGGTAAAAAAGAACAAAAAAGAATAAAAACATCCGATAAATAGGGATTTATTGAAAAAAAATTACGATATTTGCAGTGCTAAAATTGAGACAGGTTTCAGGA
>CAZXGU010000097.1:0-11925 GCA_964640375.1 uncultured Sangeribacter sp.
CCATAAAGGTGATATTGTGAAGGCTATTGTTAAGAGAGTGGATAATCCTAACAATAATCCCAAGGTAATTGTGAGTCGCACCGACGAGCGATTCCTCCGTCGTCTGTTCGAGCAGGAGGTTCCGGAGATTCACGACGGCCTTATCACAATTCGTGCCGTGGCCCGTATTCCCGGCGAGCGTGCCAAGATAGCCGTGGAGAGCTACGACGACCGTATCGACCCGGTGGGTGCATGCGTGGGAATCAAGGGCAGCCGCATCCATGGCATCGTGCGCGAATTGCGCAATGAAAACATCGACGTGATTCCTTTCACATCCAATCCGTCGCTTTACATCCAGCGTGCCTTGAGCCCTGCCAAGATCTCATCAATCCGTCTTAACGAAGAAGATAAGAAGGCAGAGGTGTTCCTGCATCCCGATGAGGTTTCACTCGCCATCGGAAAGGGCGGAATGAATATTCGTTTGGCCACTCAGCTCACCGGCTATTCCATCGATGTATATCGCGACATTGAGGAAGGTGAGGAAGATATCTATCTTGATGAATTCAGCGATGAAATCGACGGATGGGTTATCGAAGCCCTGAAGAACCTTGGGTTGGGCACCGCCAAAGCAGTGCTTAATGCCTCCAAGGAACTTCTGGACCAGGCAGATCTCGAAGACGATACGCTTGAGCATGTGCTTGAAGTGCTCCGCGCTGAGTTTGAAGATTGACAACCGTGGACCGCAAAATCAACCGACGCCATATTCCCGGGTGGCAATCGGAAATAATAATTGGGATTGGATAGAAGAACGCCCCCGGGGCGTTCACCCCGGGGAAATCCTTCAGCATCTAAAACCGTTTTATGCGTACAAAAATAAGTAAAATAGTAAAAGACCTTAACGTGGGGCTGAGCACGGCAGTGGAGTTCCTGCGAAAACATAATATCGAGGTGGAGGAGAATAATCCTAACGCCCGAATCGATTCCAATGCTGTTGAACTTCTCACCAAGGAGTTCAGCACTGATAAGGATGTGAAGAAGCGTAGCCTCGATTTCATCAATACGAAGAAAGAGAAAAAGAACGACCGGGTGCAAGCCAAGGAGGTCAAGACCACCATTCCTCAACCCAAAGTGTTAGGCGAGATCGACCTTGATAGCCTCAATAAGCCTAAGGCTGAGACTTCTCGCGAAGAGAAGAAAGAGCAGCCCAAAGAGGTGAAAGAAGTTAAAGTGGAGGTGAAAGAGGAGAAAAAAGAGGCAAACCACCCGGAGAAGGCTGAGGCATCGTCCGCTCCCATTGAAAAAAGCGAGAAGCCTCAAGCTCCCGTTGCTCAGTCGGCAAAGGAAACTCCTTCAGAAGGTGGAAAGGAAGAAAAGAAAGTTGAGCCGAAAGCTGCGCCTGCTGTCAAGGTGGCGGTAGAACCCACTGTCGAGAAAAAAGCAGAGAAGAAGGAGCCATCCGGTGATCACTCTCAACAGGCCTCTCAGAAAGAAGCCAAGCCGGGACAGTCTGTCCAATCAGACAAGGGCACCGTTCAAATGTCTCAGCCAAAGAAAGAGCAAACTACAAAAGATAAATCTGTGAGCAATAACCAGCATCCTGAAAAGAATGAAACTGTGAAAGCGCCTGCATCTGATACCCAGACAGCGTCGCAGGAGCAGGAAAGCAAGGTGTTCCGCCTTTCAACTCCTACTCAAGGACCGGAACTAAAGGTGGTAGGCAAGATCGATCTGTCATCTTTAAATCAGGCCACTCGTCCTCGCAAGAAGAGCAAGGCAGAAAGAGCCCGCGCCGGCCAGGGAGGGGATTCCGACCGTAAGAAACGTAAGCGTATCGGGAAGGAGAAGGTGGATATCGAAAAGGCAGCGTCTCAGCCCGGATTCGGTTCCGATAACCGCAAGAAAGAGCGCGGTGGTAACAACGGTGGAAATAATGCATCCGGAGGCGGTGGTCGCAACAATGGTGGCAATCGCAATGAAAACCGGAATGGCGGAGGCGGTGGAGGCCGTAATCGCGGACGCAATCGCGACGACCGTCGTAACAACAAGCCGGAGGTGAATGCCGAAGATGTGCAGAAGCAAGTAAAAGAAACTCTTGCACGTCTCACCAATAAATCGACCAAAAAGAGCGTAAAGTGGCGTAAAGAGAAACGCGAGGAGATGCATAATCGCGAGCTTGAGCATCAGCAGCGCGAGGCAGCCCAGAGCAAGGTGATAAAAATCACCGAATTCGTTACTGCCAACGACCTGGCCAACATGATGGATGTGCCCATCAACAATGTGATTGCAACCTGCATGAATCTTGGTGTGATGGTTTCAATCAATCAGCGTCTTGACGCCGAAACAATCAATATTGTGGCAGAGGAATTTGGTTTCACCACCGAATTTGTAAGCGCGGATGTGACTGAAGCAATCGAAACAGTAGAGGATAATGAGGAGGATCTCGAAGAGCGCCCGCCAATCGTAACGGTGATGGGTCATGTGGACCATGGTAAGACATCGTTGCTCGACTATATACGCAAATCAAACGTAATCGCAGGCGAGGCCGGAGGTATAACCCAGCATATCGGTGCATATAACGTTAAGCTTTCCGACGGTCGCCGCATCACATTCCTTGATACTCCGGGTCATGAGGCCTTTACAGCGATGCGTGCTCGCGGAGCCAAGGTGACCGACCTTGCTATCATCATAGTTGCGGCCGACGATGACGTGATGCCACAGACCATCGAGGCTATCAACCATGCTTCAGCAGCTGGAGTGCCAATGGTGTTCGCAATCAACAAGATTGATAAGCCGGCAGCCAACCCCGACAAGATAAAGGAAGAATTGGCCAATATGAACTATCTTGTGGAGGAATGGGGTGGTAAATACCAAAGCCAGGATATCTCCGCCAAGAAAGGATTGGGAGTTGACGAATTGATGGATAAAGTGCTTTTGGAGGCAGAACTTCTCGAACTTAAAGCTAATCCTAACCGCAATGCTATCGGCTCCGTAATAGAATCTTCTCTTGATAAGGGACGCGGATATGTAGCAACCGTGCTTGTTCAGAACGGCACGCTCCATGTGGGCGATGTGATTCTCGCCGGAACTCACTATGGTAAAGTTAAGGCGATGTTCAATGAGCGTAATCAACGCGTCACGGAGGCGGGTCCTTCCACACCGGTGCTTATCCTCGGTCTTAACGGCGCTCCGACAGCGGGCGATACATTCAATGTGCTCGACACCGAGCAGGAGGCACGAGAGATAGCCAATAAGCGCGAGCAGCTGCAGCGTGAGCTGGGTCTTCGCACCAAGAAACGTGTCGGCCTCGAAGAGCTCGGACGCCGTCGCGCTCTCAACGACTTCCACGAGCTTAACCTTGTGGTCAAGGGTGATGTTGACGGTTCGATTGAAGCGCTTTCGGATGCGTTGCTGAAGCTCTCTACTCCTGAGGTGCAGGTCAACGTGCTTCACAAAGGTGTGGGTGCAATTTCGGAATCGGATGTGACATTGGCAGCCGCTTCAGATGCAATTATCATTGGTTTCCAGGTTCGTCCTTCGGCCGCTGCCAAGCGCGAAGCTGAGAAAGAGGGTGTAGAAATCCGTCTCTACTCAGTCATCTATAAGGCTATCGAAGAGGTGAAGGATGCAATGGAGGGTCTGCTCTCTCCCGAAATCAAAGAGGAAATCACCGGTACGGCCGAAGTGCTTCAGACCTATCACATCTCGAAAGTGGGCACAATTGCAGGTGCAATCGTGCGTGACGGTAAGATTAAGCGTCAGTCGAAGGTGCGTGTGATCCGCGATGGTATTGTGATCTATAGCGGAGAACTCGGCTCGCTCAAACGCTTTAAGGATGACGTGAAAGAGGTTGTTTCCGGCTACGACTGCGGTCTCTCAGTTGCGGGATATAATGATATCCGTGAGGGCGACCTCATCGAGGGCTTTGAAGAAGTGGAAGTGAAGAAGACTCTTTGATATAGTCTGAAATGAAATATTATATAAATATCGGCACCAATCTGGGCAACCGTCGCCTGAACCTTAGCAGGGCAGTGGCGGCAGTGGAAAGAAGGTTCGGATATTTTGAAATCTCTAAAGTGGTGGAATCGGAACCTTGGGGTTACGATTCCACCAATATGTTTCTTAATGTGGCCATGATGTTCGAAAGCGATGAGGAGCCTTTGAATGTGCTACATGAGCTTCAGAAAATTGAGAAAGAGATCTCTCCCGAGGCTCATCGTAATCCCGACGGAAGCTATCGCGATCGGCTAATTGATATCGATATAATGGCAATTGAGAATGTGGAGGTGGATATTCCGGAATTGAAAGTGCCTCATCCCCATCTTTTCGACCGTCCGTTCTTTATCAACCCCTTGAAGGAGCTTTTAGGAAAGGCTTGAAAAATGTGGTGTAGCAGAAAATGGAAGCGGAGATAAACGTGTCAGTTTATCTCCGCTTCAATATTTTTCAGGAATTCCCCGAGAGCCGGGTTTCCGGTAATAGCTTTTGCAATAAATTCTTTTGGCGGGAGCATTTTGACCACTTCAATCGAAGTGTCGAGCTCCACTTTGAGAGCAATAAAATCATTTTTAAGGGTATCGCGCAAGAACGTAACGAGTTTTGGAGAGGATTCAAAGGCTTGCTGCTGAGCAGGATGTTCGACCAATATTTTAAATTCATTGTCAGAACCCATGGAAATCTTTGATTTGCGCATGGCAGAAGTAAGAATATACTGGTCAGGATTATCCTGAATGAATTTGTTCCAAGCCTGCATGAAAGATTCTACTGTAACAGGAGTGTTCCTTGGTTCAATAGAGGAAGACTCAGTGTGGGAATGTTCGGAGATTCGGAAAGTATGTGGTTTAGAGGCCGGGCGTCGTGGTTCGGGAGAAGGGTTTGGCCGATGAACAGCCTGTGTAGCTGAGGGAGTGGGCGGTTGAGCAGAAGAGGTTGTAATGGTAGCTTTAGAGGAGGATTCAACATTCTGCACCGGCTGAGGTGCTGTGGCAGCCGGTGCAGATGCTGAAGTCATTGCTTGGGGAGGGGATTGAATCGGATTCGGAGAGGAGGTTCGAGAGGGTGAAGAGCCAGGTTTCTGCAGAGGAGGATTCTTATAATTGCCTGTGAAAGGAGGATCCGCCGGCGCAAGAAGCTGACAAAGACGGATGAGAGCAACCTCCACAAGAAGTTGCTTATTAGAGGCAGTGCGATAATTGAAATCGCAATCATTAAGAATTTTCATCGCCGCATAATACCATTGCAAAGGGAGCGAAGAAGCTTGCTCGCGGAAGCGTTGAGCTGTGTCGGCCGGCATTTCAAGAAGAGGAAGGGTCCGCGCATCGGCGGCTACCATAAGATCGCGCACATGACTTGCCAAGCCCCCGATGAAAAAGAGCGAATCAAACCCCTTATCGCGAATCTCCTTGTAGATTAGAAGAGACTCCGGTATATCCAACTTTGCAAAAGCGTCGATAAGACGGAAATAATATTCATAATCGAGCACATTAAGAGTGTCGATAGTAGCTTCGTAGGTCACATTCCCCTGGCAGGAAGCAGCCACTTGGTCGAAAATGGAAAGGGCATCGCGCATAGCCCCGTCGGCTTTGCGCGCAATCACGCTCAAAGCCCGGCGTTCGGCGTTTATCCCTTCGCTTTTAGCCACATATTCGAGATGGTCAACTGTGTCGTCGATAGTGATTCTTTTGAAATCGTATATCTGACAGCGAGAAAGGATTGTAGGGATAACCTTATGTTTCTCTGTGGTGGCAAGGATGAAAATAACGTATGAAGGTGGCTCCTCAAGAGTTTTCAAAAAAGCATTGAAGGCAGCCGCCGTGAGCATGTGGACCTCATCGATGATAAAGACACGGTATTTCCCGACCTGTGGCGGAATAGCCACCTGTTCGGTAATGGCCCGGATATCATCTACTCCATTGTTGGAAGCGGCGTCGAGTTCGATAAGGTTATATGAATTTCCTTGGTCGATGGCACGGCATGAGTCGCATTCTCCGCAGGCTTCGCCGTCGGCAGTGGGATTAAGACAGTTGATAGTCTTTGCAAAGATACGTGCGCAAGAAGTTTTTCCCACACCGCGTGGCCCACAGAAAAGATAGGCCTGAGCCAGGCGTCCCGAGGCGATGGCATTTTTTAGGGTCGAGGTGAGATTCTTCTGTCCCACGACGGTCTGAAACGTGGCAGGACGGTATTTGCGAGCACTAACAATATATCGTTGATTATTTTCAGGCATTATAATTCGGTAGATATACCCTGTTCCCGTTCTGAAAGCCGGCAAAAAGGGTGGGATGGTGAAATAATTACAAATCTAATAAAAAAATCTGATATGGTTGATAAAAAAGACGCAACAATATCGGGAGATAGACGTTACAAGTTTAAGACCCCGTCTCATAAATTTTAGGAAACGGGGTCTTAGAATATAACCCATATTTAACATCGATATTGTATTAATATTATTAATCATTACCGGGGGAGATTGCCCGGGTTGCTTATAAAAAAGAAAAAATATGAAGAGCTCTTTATACACCCGCACCGGCGACGACGGCACTACATCGCTCGTAGGAGGCGCGCGCGCAAAGAAGAACAGTCCGCGGCTTGAAGCATACGGCACAATAGATGAATTGTCGTCTTATCTTGGAGCCATTGCATCGGATATACGTGCCGACAATGAATTGCAGGGACAGATTCGTGAGATACAGAATGAGCTGTTTAATGTTGGCGCTTATCTTGCCACACAACCGGCTGCGGGAGAGAAGCCTTCGTGCTCATCTTTGACAGATGCGAAGATGAATCAGCTTGAAGGTTGGATAGATGCTCTGGATGAACAGACTCCCAAGATTAATGCGTTTGTATTGCCTGGAGGAAGCGAATTGGCTTCGAAGGCTCATTTGGCGAGGGTGGTATGTCGTCGGGCAGAGCGTCGCATCATCGACCTTTCCGATGTGGAATATGTGGATCCGAGGGTAACGGCCTATATCAACCGTCTTTCAGATTATCTTTTCATCGCCGCGCGTTATATAAATTTCATGCGTGGTGTAAACGAAGTGGTTTGGCATCAGGGTTAAACCTTAGGGGTTGATAGTTCGTTAATTTTATAAACGAGGGAATAAATGCCCTATGTTGAAAAAATCAACGGGATTATAATAAAAAAAATAATCTCATCTGTTAATAGATGAGAAGGGAATAACAATATAGAAAAATTAAAAAGGAAAAGATATGTATTGGACACTTGAACTTGCGTCGAAGCTTGAAGACGCACCATGGCCCGCTACAAAAGAGGAGTTGATAGATTTCGCAATGCGTAGTGGGGCGCCGATGGAGGTGATAGAGAATCTCCACGAGATAGAGGATGAAGGCGAGATCTACGAAAGCATCGAAGACATCTGGCCCGATTATCCCTCCAAAGACGATTTCTTCTTCAATGAAGAGGAATATTGATTGATGATATGAGGCTAAAAATAATTATTTAAAAAGAGTTGAGTGTCATCAGAAAGATGAACTCAACTCTTTTTTGTTATAGATAGAATGTTTATAAAAGCGGAGGAGGTTTATCATGACTCAAATCACTATTAATGTGTAAGACAAATCCATACTTCCTCATTTGAAAAAAATTCTTAATGCCATAGAGGGGATATCAATTGCAACTCCTAAAAAGACCCGTAAGAAATCAGGAATAGAGCAATCCTACGAAGATTTACAGGCAGGTCGGGTTACTTACTACAAGGATGCAGAAGAGATGTTTAAAGCATTATGTAAGCCTGCTCTCTGAGCGACTTTTGAATCCACTTTTTTATTCGAAACAGTTATTAGCGATTCATTGGCGAAGCGGGGAATGGAGCCTTCTCGGCAAGTAATATAATCTATCACTTTAAAATATAGCCTTCTTGGTCGTAGCAGCAGCGATATTTGTGGATGAGATCTATGAGATGCTGTAAGGCTTGGTCAGTAGAGGTGAGGGTTGCGTATTTTAGATAGTGGTCGTTATACCGCTTTCTTGAACCTTGTCTTAGTCGGCTTTCTATATCTGATGGAATCAAAAAGGAGCCCCGTACTCCAACGTGCGGCTTGAACTGCTTCAGGAAGATATCCACGCCGGCTAAATCAAAATCCCCAAAATGGACATATCTATTGGGTACGGAGGCCAACCAATCCATAAGGTCGGAAGAAAAGGCATATCTTGATACGAATAGTATGGTCGATTCATCTTGCTTCAGGCAGCTATCGAATAAGGTTTTTTGCTCTCTTATCCTAAGGAAGTTTTCAGAATTCTCAATGCCGATAATAAGTGTCGAATCAGAAGGTCTAAAAGAATTCCAATCGGATATATATACTGCGCTCCCTTCCGCTGGCTCAATCACAAATGAATTCCCTCCAAGTCGGCAATCGATAGGGGAATAACTATTCACAAGGAATCCTGGCATTGTTCTCTGGCTGCTTGTCTTTGAATTACCCGATAAAGCAGCTTGGGCACTTCGGGAATTGTCTTCAGTGAGAAGTTTTTTCGCAGCTTCCAGATCCTTAAGAGCTTCATTATAATTCGGCAGTGCACTGCAAAGAGCGATTGAATTTGGAGCAATTATAGATCGTTTAGTCTTATGGTAAACTACTGTCAGTAACCCTTCCTTCATAAGAGCCTCCACAAAGTCCTTCGGGAGAGAAGAATACGCAATAGATTCTCCTTTTGTAAGGCGTTGCAGGTTTTCAATCAGGCGTAAAGTCAGTTTCATAGAAGTTGTGCTTGTCGGGTAGAAAGTATTGGTTGTACGATAGTGTTTGCATCCTTATCTTTCGAAAGAAGATAAAGGCGTCGATAGGAAAGGGGCTTATGTGATTTTGGAGACGAGTTAACAATATAAATGTCTCGCTCATTTGCAAAATTCAGGATTCCTTGGATGTTCTCATCAGCCAGCCGCCCAATCTCATCCATCATGCAGTGCAGATGGTAGTTTCCCTCTTTTCCGGCACGTTTTTTGAAGACACTTATCAACAGTATATTCATGATGGCTTTAACGAGTGTATCAGTACCTTCCGACCCCACGGCCTTGATGTTTTCGGTCCAACCGGTAGAGTTATCATTTTCATCAATTTTAAACTTGAGAGAGAAAGTATGTTCAAGAGGAAGACGGCCAAGTTCAGGAGCATGAGTCAGAGCCTCCGTCAACGACTTGAGATATTTTATTGATTCCCGACTTATATCCTCGTGTTCGTCGCCAGAAAAAAGATTGAGTTCACCGATATTATACTGATGCTCATTCCAGAAATCGGTGATGTTTTGCAATTGTTGTATAATCGGCATAGTGCTCCGTTCGAGCCGTAGCTCAATACTGCGGATTACACCCGCAAAGGTTTTCCGTGAAAAATCATAGTTTATTTCTCTCACAATCTTCTGAATTTCCGATTCCTTGCCCAAGAGTATATTGAAGTCAGTAGCCGCTCTCGATAAGATATCACGATAGATATTGCTGGTCATCTGCTGATATTCATTGATTTTATGGTTGATTACAAAATCCTCCAAACTATCAGCATAGTTTCTGTAATCAGCAGTGGTATCAAGGTCGGTAGGGAATTTGAATGTATTGCACTGTGAGAAACGGCGTCGGAAATCATTGATAGAGGTTTTGAGCGAATCTGTAAACCTATATATTTCCCGTGTCAAATCTTTTATTGACTCAACAATGGATATACAATCCAAATTGGTTTGAATCTGCAGGCTTTCTTTCAATTCCAAAGGACAAGAATCTGAGGCTATAAAGTCGTCACTCCGGCTTATGGATTCCTTTGCTTTATCCCACGCTTCTTGAAATTCAGCCAATTCGGTGGTTAGTTCTTTACGTTTCGCTTCTTGTCTCTGTCTGCGGTCATCGTATGTTTGTTTGAGGTTTGCATCCTTATCTTCAAGTTTCTTTTTGTCAGTCTGGAATTGTGGCACGTGGTCGAGCAGCTCTTTGCAAACGTATCTGTATTCCGTTACCGTTTCTTTTTCTTTTTCAATCTTGCGGATATTTTCTTCGACCAAAGAGATTTCCTTCTTGGTCTGTTCGATCATTCCGGTATCGGCACCTTCTACTTTCAACTCCGTTCGTTCTTCATTATCAATCTGGCTGATTTTATTGTATGTATCAGATTTGAATTGCCTGATGTCCTCTTCAATAGCTTTCACTTGTACCTCAAGCAAGGCCTTATCCTTTTTATCCGCTTCTCTGACTGTTTTTGAGATGGAATTCAGTTCTCGCTTTCGGTTGTCACCAATCTTATTGATGCTTGCGTTGTGAGATTCTATTTCAATGGTGAGTACTTGAATCCGGGTGGCATACGCCGTATCGATCTCTTTAAGCTTAGTCTTTTCATCAATCTGTATTTCAGACAGGCGCAACCTTTCTTTCCGCGATTGCTGACGAGAGAGCTGGATTTTTTGAGCAATGGCATCTATGTCTGCCTGCAAGGTCTTGCAGGCAGAGAGTTTTTTCTTTCCATTTTCAGAGATACTGCTGTTTTTTTCATCTCTTAATCGGTTAATTTCATTTGATATGGATTTTATATCTTCTTCCAAAATTTTGATAGCATCTTCAATCATCGCAGGGGTGCGCACTTCTTTCTCTATCTCCTCTAAGTTTACTCTTACACCAAAGAGTGTGCCAGAATTATCAGATGTTATAACCGGATTGAGATTCTGATTATAAAGCACTTCCTTTTCAGCTGCTATTTTACCGATGGAAGATGCCCAGTTCTCAAAATTGTGGTCAAGCCATTCGCAGAAGGAACCATGAGATTTTTCAAACAGCTTGCGTTCGGAGTTCAATTTATCAGTCAGACTGCTGATTCTATTTTCTAAAGACACAATCTTAGCGGCATGGTCGCTTTCAATTCTCTGACATTCCATTTCCAGCTGGTTTTTCAGAGATTCAAGATTGTTTTCTTTCTGTAATTTCTCCTCTTTCAGAGAACTTTCCTCTTTTTCTAATTTAACAATATTATTTCTACAAGCCTCCAATTGCTCTTTCAAAGGAGAGGAATTAGAAGCTTCCAGACGCAATAATTCCTGTTCATGTTTTAGCTCCTGGCAGTCAACCAACTTCTTTTCAAAATCGTCTTTCAGGAACTCGAACCTCTCATTCACCTCCTCTTGAAGTCGATTGCTATTTTCTAATCTCGTGGCCTTTCTGTCGAGAAATTCTTGTTTTGCTATATTGATTTCTTCTGTTCTTTTTTGTTCGTATTGCTTAAAGCCAAGGGTTAATTCATCTCTGAGAGATTTGTATTTTTGGGCGATGGTAAGGTATTGCGCATTTAATTGTGCAAGTAGTGTCTGTTTTTGTTGCAAAACAAGGCGGAGCGACTCCAATGCATCCACTCGGATAATAATTTCCGAAATGCCCATCTTCTGATATTCTTTCTTCTTATGTGCAGCGTCTTTCAATTTATTATCAAGGACTGCAATATCTCTGTTGATCTTTTCATGGGCTTCAGTATAATTAGCCTCCGTTGATTTAATCTTTCGTGTCAGTTCACTTATAGAAGCTTGTTTCTTTTCAATCTTACTTGCCAAGATCGGGATGTCGCGTTCAGCTTTGTTTCTTGCATATATAAGCATGCCGCATTGCTCACTCATTGAAACCTCTCGAGCAGAAATCTTATGGGCAATATCAATTATTTTGTCAGCATCCCGACTTGTTTCTATTATCCCTTGTTTGTTTTTTGCTGTCCATAATGAGATATCCTTGAGTTCATCTGTGAAATTAACAAGCTTGCTGCGGAAGAAATTGAGGTCAACTGCGATTTCTTCATCGTCACCCGTGATACTGTTGATGATGGTGTTTTTGATAAAACCGGCATCCACGCGTTCATTCAGGAAAACATTCTGGATAATTCGAGGGATATTTTGATACTGCTGGCTTTTGAGAAGATAATATTTAAGCAAGTCTTTCGACAGCCGCGCACTTCGGTTGCCGTAAAGGA
>CAZXGU010000098.1:0-5615 GCA_964640375.1 uncultured Sangeribacter sp.
TTAGGTACCGGTCTGCAAAACCGTCTACACCAGTTCGAATCTGGTTGGAACCTCTAACGGGAGTTCACAGTTTTGTGAACTCCTTTGTATTTTCCTAATTGTCAGCATTTTACACTTACGCCATGATGACAGTTTGCGGAAAAATTATGGACACAAACCGACCCAGGGTAATATATTGATACTCTGAGGGTTGGATGTTGGCCTGTTTTTTAATGCAAATAATTTTGGACACAATGGCTAATGTAAGATTCATCAGGCGCTCTGACGCCGTGCGCAAAGACGGGACAGCCCCCGTGTATGCGACTTTAGTGATTTCAGGTGAAAAAATAAGGATTTCCACAGGAGTGTATGTCTCCTTGCAAGATTGGGATCCCGATAGACAAATAGTTAGGGGCCGCACCCCAGAGGTCAATGACAAAAATTTGATTATCCATAACACGCTGGCAAGAATCAACGACGTGCTTGTGAAATTCCGGCTTTCCGGTGAAAAACTCACCAAAGCTTCATTCCTTAATAAATATGGCGCTCCTAAGTCGTCTCCCTATTTTGCCACTTACGCTCTTGAACGTCTCAACCGTCTGAAGACGGCTTTGGAATTTGGCACCTACCGTCACCACAAGGCAGCAATCACCAAGCTAATGCAATATGCCCCGGAGTTAAAGTTTGAAGATATCACCTCCGACTGGCTTCGTGTATATGCAGCCTATCTGAGCAAAGATCTTGGAAATGCTCCTGGCACGGTGGCCAAGAATCTCTCGATAATACGGTCGCATTATATGGCCGGCTTTCGCGATGGCAAAACCCATCACAACCCCTTTGAGGCTTTCCGGATGCCGAGGTCGGAACCATTGGTCACTTTCCTTACTGAAGAGGAGCTGGCCGCTGTTTCGGAAGCCTATAAGTCGGGATTCCTGCCGGCGCCCGAACAGGAGGCGGTGAAGATATGGCTCTGGATGGCTTTTACAGGGATGCACATTTCCGATGCCCGCGAACTGAGGATAGAGCAAATCTTCGGAGGCGAGATCCATTACACCAGGATTAAAACCAAGGTGAAGGTCAGCGTTCCTCTTTCAACACCGGCCGAATATTTCTTTAAAATCTTTGCCGGCGACCGAAAGAAAGGCGTTTTGATAATGATGCCCACCGACCAATGGTTCAACCGACGAATAAAGATGGCCATGGATTTAATCGGCATCAAAAAGAACATCAGCGCGAAATCGGCGCGCCATACTTTCGCCACCATCTTTTACCGACGCACCAAAGATATCGGCACCCTCTCAAAACTATTGGGCCACACTTCGGTGAGGCATACAATGGTATATACCCACATTATTAAGGATGCCCGAATAGAGGGAATGAGCGTGTTTGATTCCTTTATGTAGAATATATCGGGATGAAAGGAGCCGGACGGATATATAGATTCGCCCGGCTCCTTTCATTCTGTTTTTTTAGTTGACATCTCTGTCATCACCATGGTCTTGAATCTTGCAAGCTCGTTGGAATAATGAGCCGATATCCCTAACAGCGAACCGCAAAATGCCGATGAAATGCCGAAATAGGTCAGCACCGAAGGATGTATCTCACCTCTCGGCTCGATATACAGGCTAAGGAAGATGGCCACAATTCCGGCCGTTACGCTGGCAATGGCCAATGTATATACTATCACCTCCTTGAATGTCAGCCTGTCAAATTCTTCTTTAAGGTGTTTCATAATATTATTAAGATTAAGATCTGTTGCAGCCAGGGAACTGATCAAGGCTCCCCGGCTTGTTTCATAAGGAGGGTTAACGACATAAATCCTCGATGAGGATTATGGATTCTACCGTGAGCTGTTTGTTGCCGGCAATCAAAACGGGCAGTGCCCCTTCGCTTAACGAAAGGGGATAGTCTATCTCTTTCTCCGTTTCAAGCTCCCGGGCCACGCAATCATCGAGGTCTTTCTGATATTTCCGGTAGGCGCTCTCTATCCTCTGGCGCTCATCCAAAGGGAGAGTGGCAAATTTTGCCATCTTATTCTCCACATCTTCAAATCCATCCGGCTTGAGGCGTTCGCGAGCATCAGCCACAAATTCCTCAAGACCGGTGGCTACAGGCTTCAATGAACGGGTGGCGCGAAGCACGGCCAACATGTCATCTCTCTCAAGAGTGGAGATGTTGAGTTCTTTAAGAACATTATAGGCTGCCACAGCTTCACCTGTTTTTATTTGCTTAATCTTCTCCTGGTTTTCCATATCGATAGGGTTAAGATTTCACAGTTTCGACAAACTCACTCACGGTTGCTATAATCTCTGCTTCGCAACCTGAAACCAAGAAGCTGCCGCCGATATTGGGATTGGCCCAGCCTTCAAAGAGCATAGCTCCATTCGTATTTCTAACCACTATGCCGTCGATTGCTGAAACTTTGCCGTCGGTGGTGGTGACGTTGGCAGTGATCTTATTATCTCCGGCTTCACACTCTACCTGGTTGGTCACACTTTCGCGGATCTGCTTCACGATCCTAACATCTTCTTTGTTCATAATCATTGAATTTAAAAAATATTATATTGTTTCATTCTATCACATTCCAGAATCCTCCTGTCTGCGGTCCGCCAATCAGGGGCGACTGCAAATCATCATACTCCTTCCAATAGGCTGAGATATACATGGAGGAAATGATTCCGTAATTATTGAATATATCGCTGTCATTTGTTGACATCACTATCGACCCGCTCGATTTAGCAGCCACGGTGATATAACTTATCCCTTCGATTCCGGAGAGCGGTACGCTTTTACGCTCAGTCCGATTATTTACCACCCATGAGGCATGGAGATAGAAATATTTAACCGTCTGAGCCGTGGTAAGGTTATTTTTAATATAAATTGTAAACCTCACCTCCGAAGCGGTCTTTGTCATCTCGACATTGCCGATATATACTATCGCGTTTTCGGTGGTCTTGGAGATATAGCCGGGGAAGCCATCCGCAATCATTTCATCTGAATAGAGGAGAGTGAAAAACTTACTCCCTGCGATTATCTTGCCATCCTTTATCCCCTTGCCGTTCTCTACGGCCCACGGAATCACGACATAGCTTCTGTTGGCTTGAGCCTTTATCGTTGTCTCAATGGTCTTTATCTGACCGAATCCGGAGGTTGCTATGGGTGAATTTCCCATGAAGGAGCCAAGGATATTTGATTTGCTCCCTTGAAATATGGTGCATCCGATTATCACATCCCCCAACACTTCTGGCAAAGCAACCACCCCACCCTGATTAGGATCTCCTATTATGTTGGTTTGAGCGTTGCCGGGGAAGAGATTGACCACAATATTCTCCTCGGCCACTATGTGGGCCGAAACTCCTAATGTCGGATATGCGTTATGCCTGTAGCCGTCGAATTGCTCAAGGCTCTTCCATGAGTCTTCCTCGTCGGCAAGATGGCGCAACCATGGAATCTCACAACAATCCCAAAGGTCGGGAAGGCTGGAGGCATACGGCACCCAGAAACCCCATTTCCCTTGAGCATAATGCACGTTGGGAAACTCATCAATTGTGGGCCATTCCCCCACGGCGGCGTTCTCAAAATCCTCAGGCGCAAACCCCGGATAAGGGGTGTAGAGTGGGCGTATGAGCGAGTAAGGGTTAATGCTCTCATGCGTGCAGAGTGTCGCCACGTCGTGTGACGATACCCCCAACACGGCCGCTACGTCGTCGGTGCTGACGGGCGCATAGATATGTCCTGAATCGGTGTGTGCCATTATCTGCTTATCATTTCAAGTTTGCGTTTCAGTTCTTCGTTCTCTCTTTCGAGCTCCTCTATCCTCTCCTCATGGTCGCTCACCTTCCTGGCCACGGAAATCACGCTCAGCAGCGCCGTCTTGCCATATTGGAGGGTAAGCGAGCCGTCGGGAGCCTCGGGGGTGAGCTGCGGAGAAATATTTCTCCAATATTGGGCTATCGAGCCCACGTCGTGGCTGCTGTCGCTTTTCCAGTCGAAGCCGACAGAGGGAGCTTCCTTTATGGCGTCGAGTGAGATCTCAAAGGGCGTGAGGTTCCGTTTGAGCTTCGCATCGGAGCTCGTGTTCTGTCCGCGAGCCGAGATGTAGCCGTTGGAATACATTCCGACCGAAACTCTGAGGGTGCCAATAACCGCGAGCCGTCCGCTTGCTTCCTCGATGAGACGGGAGGTGTAATCCTTGGTGCTGCGCCCGAAATGGAAGTCGATGAAGGGGGTGGAGTGATAGAGCTCTATCGCCCCGTTGGCTTCCGTGCTACCTATCTGAGCCGTGGAATTGACGGAGAGCGAGCCGGTGACAAGTGCACTGCCTGCCACATGCAGTTTTGCCGTGGGGTCGGTGGTGCCTATGCCGACATATCCGGCTGCCGTTATCCTCATGCGTTCAGTGGCTGCTGTGGCAAAACCCAGGGGCTGTGCCTTTCCATGATACATCCACAACATACTTTCGAGATTAGAGACAACCTGCCGCGTATAGACTGCTCTCCAATGCGTGTCGGACGCTCCGCAGTTGGATTCATTATCCTTCCAAGGGGTGATGTGGGCCACGCTTGTCATGTTGCCGCTCACGTTCTGTGTGCCGTTGAACGACTGTCCCCAGAAGGTGTGGCTGTTGGCCAGCTTGGTTGCCGAGGCTACGTTGTCGGAGGTGAAAGCAAGAATCTTTTTCTCGGTCCACGCTGTTCCATTGCGGCCTATGATTTTCGGATTCTGAACCCCGTAGCCGAAGAGAAGATATTGGCCGTGCTCGTCGCCATTATAAGAGGGGTTCACGTTGAGCATGGCATAGGATGAGGAGTTGACGGTCACGAAATCATCATCAGCCCAGTTATCCACCACCGATGCGCCTATCAGGGTCACATTGCCGAACACAGAGCCTTTAACGGCATTGAGGATATTGCTTTTGGCTTCCGAAACTTTCATGCCGACTGTGCCGTCGGAACCTGTTTTTCTCAGGTTGACAAATCCGAGCGCCTTAGCGGTCACTTCTCCGTTGTGCTTTCCGTCGAGCAGGTCGGCATTAAGTCCTGAGCCGGAACCGTCGTTATCCTCATACCATATCTTCTTCCCATTCACCACGGCCACTCCCTCATCGGTCATGCCTATGCGCTTGCCGGCTTTATTCCAGAGATAGAGCCCGTCACCGATATAGCCCATAAACCCGCGGTGCTCGCCGCCGGTCATTACATAAATGGTGGTTTGAGCCTCCTTACCATCCAGGCGGATGAGATTCTCTGTATTGTTGTTTATTGTCAGGCTCCCTGTCAAGGTTCCGCCCGTCAATGGCAGATAAACATCGTTTGCTTTCGCTTTTATATAATTCCAGAGTTTGGAGCCGGCGCGTCGATAGAACAGATTTGTATTTGAGAGGTTGTTGTCGCTGGTTACAAACAGCGTTTCATCTGTCACGTTGCCTGTGGCTTCAGTGAGCTTCTGAATCATGGCCGACAATCCGGCGGCAGTGGCGTTGTTTCCGTCGATGTAAAGATAATTTTTAGCGTTAACCCATGCTTGGGTAGCATAACCGGCAAGACTCGGGATATCTGCCTTGAGGGCATAGTCGTCAAGGGTGGCCTCATCGACCTTCCCGCCGAGGGCTGTCTGGAGTCCGGAGATCTTGGAAA
>CAZXGU010000098.1:5715-11494 GCA_964640375.1 uncultured Sangeribacter sp.
GACTCGGAATCTCCGACCTCAAGGCATAACCGGTAAGGCTCGGGATATCTGCCTTGAGGGCATAGTCGTCGAGCGTGGCCTCATCGACCTTCCCGCCGAGGGCTGTCTGGAGTCCGGAGATCTTGGAAATGGCCAGAGTCGGTATGTCAGCTGCGGCCAAGGAAGCTCCGGAGGTGACGCGCCCGTATTGGTCAACCGTCACCTTGGGATAGGTGCCGGCGGTCACGCCGCTGGTGGCTAAGCTCAAGGTGCGGTTGGAGGCCAACGAGCCCCCACCGCTCAATCCTGTGCCGGCGGATATCGTAGTGGTCTTGTCAGCTTTCCCGGATATGTCCTGATGAGCGGTGAGATAGCCTTTGGCTGTAACCCACGACTGAGTGGCATAGCCTGAAAGACTCGGAATCTCCGACCTCAAGGCATAACCGGTAAGGCTCGGGATATCTGCCTTCTTTGCATAGCTATGATAGCTCAGATAATCGGATAAGGCTTCCTCATCAAGTCCGGTGTCGATAGATGCGTTAACCCATTTGGTTCCGTTATACATCAACACCTCGCCAGTTTGAGGGCTACCCATTAAGACATCAGTGAGGAGAGAGAGCGAGAGATGGCCAATCTTCTCCGTAAGCATGGCGAGACGCTGGTTTATCTCCGTGTCGTCGTAGTTGGGAGTACCGGTAAAAGAAGCCACTTTCTGAAGCGTTTTCCCTGTCCAGACATAAAGCTCGTTATTATAAATATATAAAGAAGAAGCGTGAGGCCCGAGGTCCTTGGAAGAGGGTATGCCTGCCTCAGAGTTTTCACCCCAGGAGTCATAGGCCATAAACACGAACCCTCCTGTGTTTCTATACAGATAGAATCGTCCGGTTGTCTCATCGAAATATATCTTACTTCCGACCGGAGGCTGGAGAATGCCGCCTGGCATGATAATCTGAGTGCGTCGGAACCCGTCAAATAAAAAGATGCTACGAGGAAAATTCTCGCGAGGCACCATTCCGAGATTATTCAGAGGTGCTAACCCATCAGGATAGCCCACCGAACCGACCAATTCATCAAACTCTTTCCGGAGGGCCTCCAAATCGGCCAAGGAAGCCCCCTGCTCTTGGCATAGATTCAGGAGATGATTGAACAAGGAGGCCACCATCCCATTGGTGACGGAAAACGGGATGCGCGCTTCATCTATCTGAGTGATTTTTGCCTGTGCCTGGCTTCTGTTATATATTTCCATCTGGATTAATTGAATTTATCGTTATGCTCTTCGGAGAAGAGACGTAATGGATCGTTCGTATCGGGAGTCAACAAGGAGAGGAGCGATAAATCCTCAATGGCTACCTTCAATGTTATCGTGAAACTTACCGGCGCCTCCGGCCTCAAGGGGAATTCCAGATTCTCTGCCGAGGGGATAACAGAGATGAAGGAACCATCCGCCGGCGACTCCAAGGTCACATCTCTTGAGGCCATAAGCTCTACGAGCCGGGGCAAATCCTTGGGGAGCACCGGACCGGTGTCGAGAGTGAGCTGGAGCATCTGGCGCTGCTCTTCCCTCTTGGTGGTGAAGTCGTCAATATAAGAGGAGTATTGAAGATATTCCGAGTCTTCCGTTTCCTCAGCCACTGGTTTTACAGTCAATTCCCCGTCGAAAGCGATTAAATCCGGCACGTCGAAACTGTTGCGGTATCTTATCCGGATCCTGTTGATAGCCTCTTCTCCTTTGGTTATGACCACCCTCACCCTGGCTGCACAGTCAGTGTAACCGATGTAAAACACATTCACAAGGTCGGCACACTCGCTATCCATAAAAATCTTTTTCCGGATATTCTCCAAGGAGAGCCAATACACACCGGCTTCAAGAGCATCCGACACAAAGGAAATTTCTCCGGCTTCAACCTTTATTTTCTTCCCTTCCCTGGCCACAAAGCAAAGTGGATAGAGTTCCGTTTCCGGTATATCGATGCGTGACGATTCCGTGCGGTTGGTAAGGAAAAAATTTGCTTCGGGATTCAGGAACCGTTCGGTGAAGATATCGGTGTCTGCAAATGTGAGCTGCCCATATCTCTGCAAGGGAATCCGCCCCTTCAACATCCTTATAGGCCGACATTCCTCATCCCCCCCGCCGTCATATTCCATGGAGAGGGTCATGATCTGAGGACCGCTTAGGTCGGAAAGGCTTATGGTCTTGTGAAGCCATCGATCCTGAGGGAAGTTAGGGTTTCCCACCGCGCTTATCTCTGCATCGATAATCTCGGCTATATTTAGAGACACCGGGAGATTAAACTGCCCTTCATATATCACATTATAACCGAGCAAAACCCTGAATGTGCCTCTTTTAAAACCAAGGAATTCTCCCTGGCTGAAAATAACGGGATTCCCCGAAAAGGCATAGCCCGATTTCATTCCTTGCTGCTTCATGGTGTCTGCTCTTTACCAAAAACTATCTCTCTATCGTCACCAATCTCGCCTGCCACATCTCCGGGATTAACGGGCTTCACATTCGGATCTCGTGCCAGAAGACTTCCCTTTACCGTATGGACCAAGGCATTCCCCTCAAGAGAAATCACATATTTATATTCCTCCAGAAATTGGTCACGCTCATGGGAGGGGGTGGTGAGGAAATCATAAAAAGCCTCTTTGCTGTCGGAATATTGTTTTTTCCAGACCGAAAAAAGGAGGTTGCCGTTGATTACCTGTGGGGCGGATATTGGATTGGTTGATATCATAACTCAAAATTACAGATTATCCGGAAACCATTAAAGGACTATCTCTTTACCACGTATGCACTCACATAGACGGCGTCGAAGGTGTAATCCACGAATGTATGGGCCACCACATCCCCTATCGGCTCCTTGGAGATGGTAACACCTGTCTCCGGGTCGAACACCTTCTTCACCATGCGGCAATAGAAATAAACCCGACCACGAAGTTTCACGATCTTGCGCGTCCCGGCCAGAGCTGTAGGCACATTTGCCGGCAATGTCTTGGGAATATCCTCTATCCAGTCGCTTGTGGCTGTGATGCCAACAGCATCCACACATATATCCACTCCCTCTCCATAGACCACCTGGTCTGATAGTAGCTGCTGGAATCTCATCAAAGCGGTTTTCTCCATTGCGGGCTTGGCCTCATCCTCTGCTGTCTGCCAGTCATAGTCACAAAGCACCCAGCCTAATCCTACGGCGGTCATGGCCACGGCTGGAATGTTCTGCTCCGCCTCGATGTCATATTTGCCAAGGGTGTCGATGGTGCGGAGCGTGAGCCTCATTTTGAGCCAGGGCCCGGAGGGAAGGGAATATTCCACCTTATCGATCAGACACCGGCTTCCTTTGAAGAGCACGGGCTTCAGGATATTGATTCCCTGATATTCACTCTTGGCCATGCGGATATCTATCTCGACTGTTCGCGCTCCATGACGAAGGATCTCATCATATCGAGACCAGTAATTGGCGAAGAGGCCGTCGGCAAACTGGAAATAGAGCGTCGGCCCGGGGTCGCCTCCGTCATCTATATCCAAGGCTTTCCCATCGATATTCTCCGGAGCGTTGCGCCCTATGGTTTTCTCATCGATGTTGTAGGCGAACATAAAGGCCAAGGGGGTGGTGTCGCCATCCTTGTCATTTTCGGAATCATTCCCTTTGATGTAGGAATGGAAATGCCGGGCGCCGGTGAGGAAGGCCGGGGCGTAACCGGAGAAGTTGTTGGTGGTGCCTGTAGAACCGATGCTTATCTTCTCCACCGGCACACATTCATCGACACTGCTCAATTCCATGGCATCGAGATCGGAGGGCGCCGGGTTCCACTCAAAAAATCCGGAGGAAGAATCTTTCTTCAGTCCGTTCACAAGGTCGAGCTTCCACCATCGGCCTGTCACGGTCTCTCGGCCGAGCCATGTCTGGCGAGAGTTGACCGTCACTCCTTGCGTTCCACTCCTGGTGGCCGGCGCTACCCTCTCCCTGTCGTCATCCCTGTCATCTTCCCAGAGGTCGCGGTCGTAATCATCCCATGGGTCGGGGATATCGGCGGGGTCGCGGTCGTCGGGATATTCTGGCTCCACTTCTGGACCGTCGGCAAATTCACCGTCCCATCCCTTGCCTGAAGAAGAGGGTTTCCAAAGTGTTATGCTCTCCCCCACCTTTAGGTCGAGCAATGACAGCCCTTTGATATAATCTTCAAACCGTTCACATGCCGGGGCTGCCCCGTCGAGGGAGGTGCCGGCTCTCATGGCTATATATTGAGGGGTATCAAAGGTGATGTCGATGCGTTCGGAACTCCGGTAATTATCCACCACCCATTCGGCCGGCTCCTGCAATATATCATCGAGCAAGTAGAGATACACACAACCCTCTTCGCTATCGATATGGAAGGTGAGGCCGAAGCGAACCCAGAGGGCGTTCATAAACTCCTCGACCGTGCAATCGGGCATGAGCTCTGAATAATCCAACGTGCCGGCACATATAGTGTCGGCCACATTGTTCAGGACCACCAGCCGGCGAAGCTCCACGCTCTGGCGGAAGGGGTTGCTGACCACCCGGAACCCAAGGTCGGCAAAGATAAGGTCGATCACTCGCCACACCTTCAGGAAGGGGCTCAGCCCATATCCGCGCGGCACACTCACCTCCGTGGGGGTGTCGTTGATGAGACGCCACACTTTCGCCGGCTGTTCCATGCCCCCATGGCTGTTGGGCACATTGATCATCTCCCAGTAGGTTTTGGCCGACACACTGTCGGGGTCTTTCTCTGCCCTGCTCAATGCCACCGGGAAGATGGCCATGTCTTCATTGATTGAATGGCAATATTCGTAAAGGCCAGTGAGCCGGCGAATCAGGGCTTCAGGCGTGGTCTTAACAACCGGTAAGCCGGAGAGGTCGCGAAGTTTGCGGTCCATCCATGCTTCGTAAGCTGTGGAGTCGTCAAAGCCTATCGAAAAACTTATCCCCTCTTCGGCCGAGATGCCGGTGACGTTGACCATCCCTGAGCGTCGATAGGCACCGTCGGCAAGGAGAGCCTTGACGCGCGGGTTGTTGGGGTCGATGATGGTGTCCAGTCGCCCCGGCCAACCAAACACGCGGAGATTAGCCGGCGTGGGCGGAACTGTGGTCGAAACCGACTGGCTACCCTCATCGTTGAATATCGGCGAGGTGTCTTCTATATCGATGGAGAAACCCCGATTGAGGTCGAGGCTTCGGTCTTTGAATTTTATATCCATGGTAATAATTTATTATTTCTTTCTTCTGAAGGGAGCGCGTGAGCGGTCGTCATCCTCCCGGGCGCGGTCGATGTCGCGAAGCACCACGTAGGCTTTTATGCTCCTTGTGGCAGCCCGAAATTCTCTCACAGCATCACGGAACTCTGAAGGGTCTATCCCCTGCGAAGCACCTGTGAAACCGCCGTCGGCAAAACCAGCTATGTTCTTTGAGGTTTGCTTCGGAATCCGGTTGCGCCTCAGCGCCTCTATCATCCCCACGGCATCAATAACGCGCGAGTCGCCCATGATAGGCTTGGGGATGACATATTCCCCTTTATGGACTATGCCGGCCACCTCATAGCGGCCGCCGTCGCCCGTGTAGCCCCCCTCCGAAAAACCATTCAGCACACGCTGGGCGGTGGCTGTAGAGGAAGAGGCGACAGTGGATGAGGGCGACATGTTTTTAATCTTGTCTCTCTCGGCCTTGGCACTCACTACCTGGGCAGCCCCCGTGGCTGTGAGCATGGCAGCGGCGATACCTCCAGCAATGGGTCCCAATTCCGCAAAGGCCTTCATGATCGAGACGGCCGTGTCGGCTATGAT
>CAZXGU010000099.1:0-11479 GCA_964640375.1 uncultured Sangeribacter sp.
ACAGAGCAAGGATATGACACCCTTATCGGCGACCGTGGCTGCCGACTCTCCGGAGGCCAACGCCAGAGAATAAGCATAGCCCGGGCATTGCTGAAGAATCCGGAGATTCTTATTCTCGACGAAGCGACTTCCGCCCTCGACACTGAAAGCGAACGCCTTGTGCAAGATGCCCTCGAAAACCTGATGAAAGACCGAACCACAGTCGTGGTGGCCCACCGACTCTCCACTATCGTGAACGCCGATAAGATATGCGTGCTTCATGACGGCAGGATTGCTGAGGAGGGAACCCACGAACAACTGATTAAAAAAGGCGGGATTTATAAGAAACTCGTGGATATGCAGCAGGTGTAAGAAAAAGAGGCCTTAGGGTTCCTCAGGTCGTTAAAAACTAAAACAATTTTAAATTATGGATAATCAGACTCCTCCCGTTCCTCCCACTCCCGATCCTCAGACTCCTCCTCCCACCCCCGATGAGGAGTGGGCAAAACGTCTAAAGCTCGATTTCGATCCCGAAAGAATAAAAGATACCCCTCCCTCTCCAGAGCAACCCCAACAGAATAATAACGGGCAGCCACAGAATAACTGGAATCAGGCGCCACAGAATAATTGGAATCAGCAGCCAAACCAATATCCTCCTTTACAATCGGAAGGAGAGCAGATGCCGCCGACATATATGGTGTGGTCGGTTCTCGCATTGGTGCTTTGCTGTTTTCCCCCGGCTATCGTGGCGATTATCTATAGCGCCCAGGTGAGTTCTAAATTTTATGCCAAGGATTATGAGGGGGCACGCAAATGTTCCGAACGAGCGCAGATCTGGATTATCGTTTCCATTGTGCTCGGAATTATATCTATGGCGCTCTATCTGCCCCTAACCCTTCTCTCATCATGACCTCAATAGGGAAAAGAAGAGTCTTTACTCTTCTTGGGATTGTGGTGCTTATCTCTTTGGCTCTGTTCTATTTCATGGTTGACCCGGAGATGAGCCGGATAATGCCGCAATGCGTGTTTCATCGGCTCACAGGCTACGACTGCCCCGGATGCGGCTCGCAACGGATGATCCATTCCCTCCTGCATGCCGATTTCCGAAGCGCCTGGAACCACAATCCTTTCCTGATGATAATGATTCCGGTGATTCTCTTTTATACATGGCTCGACCTCTTCCCGGGAAAAACACCGCGGCTCTTTCGCATTTTCCACTCCCCACTCATGATTGCAGGCTTGGGCGCAGCTATAATCCTTTGGGGTGTGCTCCGCAATATCCCATTCTAATTAACTATAATCAGCTTAACAATGAAAATTGCTTTGGTCTGCAATAGAGTGCTGCCTGCGCAAGCCTACGGAGGCACCGAACGAGTGGTCTGGGATCTGGGCTCTGCGCTATCCGCCTTGGGGCATAAGGTGGTGCTTTTGGCTGCCAAAGGAAGCGTGTCGCCCTTTGCTGAAGTGGTGGAAATAGACCCGACAAAGTCAATAAGCCGACAGATTCCACAGGATGTCGATGTGGTCCATTTCAATGACGTGGCAGAAACAGGGATCAAACTTCCTTATATCGTGACCATTCACGGCAATAATCCTTCTGGCATAGAGCTCGACCGAAATTCGGTGTTCGTCTCCTCCAATCATGCCTTAAGATATGGCAGTGACCAGTTTGTATATAACGGGCTTGACTGGGACCGTTATCCAAAGGCACCAATCGACGGCCAAAGAGATCATCTGCATTTCCTCGGCAAAGGGGCATGGAGCGTGAAGAATATGAAAGGGGCCATCCGAACTGCCCGGTTGGCTTCCCTGCCTATAGATATAATGGGGGCTACTCGCCTGAGCCTCAAGATGGGTATAAAATTCTCACCCGATCCGAATGCAAAATTCCATGGGATGGTGGGCGACACGGAGAAAGCCCGAATCATTCCCCGGTCGCGCGGACTGGTTTTCCCTGTGATATGGCCCGAACCCTTCGGACTCGCTATTACAGAATCTTTCTGGTATGGAGCCCCTCTATATGGCACCCCATACGGTTCTCTACCAGAGCTTTTAGGCGAGAATGGGTTCCTTTCTGCGTCGGCCTCTGAATTGGCATCGGCTATTAAGGAGGGGATCGGGTTAAATCCGGCAAGATGTCGGGAATATGCCTCCGACCTGTTTAATTCCCGCGTGATGGCTGAGGGGTATCTCTCGAAATATGAGAAGGTGATCGAAGGCAAAAGGCTAAATCCCGTTGCTCCGAGTCTCACACCCCAAGCACAAGCCGCTGCCTATCCTTTCTTCAAGTGAGCAGGCCCTAAATATCTTTATGAGAGGGGGCTAATCAAATACTCTGATAATTGCTAACATGTAAACAACTCGTTATGGACAACAAAATAAACCGCTTCTTCATCATCGGATATATGGCGTCGGGAAAAACCACCTTCGGACGCGCTTTGGCACACGCCTTAGGATGGGAATTTATCGACCTTGACTTCTATATAGAGCAACGTTTCCGAAAATCTGTGCGTGAAATTTTTGCTGATGAAGGGGAAGAGGGGTTTCGGGCTAAGGAGAGAGCCATGCTCAAGGAAGTGGGGGAATTTGAAAATATCATCATCTCCTGTGGGGGCGGCACACCTTGCTTCTTCGACAACATGGACTATATGCTCGGACGCGGTAAAACCGTTTTTCTCGACACAGACCCCGATTGCATCGTCGCCCGACTGGTGGCCAATAATTCGCGCCGCCCTCTGATGGCCGGCAAAAGCGAGGAGGAGATACGTGCCGATGTTGCTAAAGGGCTAAAGGAAAGGAATAAGCATTATTCGAGGGCAGAGATTATCTTTCCCGGGAATTTGCTCGAAGACCGTCACCAGATTTCTTCCTCTGTGGAGGAATTTATAAAAAGGTTTATTAAATAATTATACGCTCCAGCAACAGGAATTTGCGGTTTATCCCCTAAAAATTTTGCCAATAAAAATTTAAATGTTAATTTTAGGGCAAGAAACTTCTGAGCCATGACAAATCAAGATAACGATATGATGCTCGACCCCCAGGAATTGGTCGAGACAGTTGAGAGAGTGGAATCCGGTCTGAGAATCGGTATGGTGGGGAATTATTCCGACACCGATGAGACGCGAATGCTCCTCACTCCGGAGGCGTGCGGAATGCTCACCTCTGCCGGAGTGAAGGTGTGCATGGAAGCCGGAGCCGGAGTGGATATAAGCTTCTCCGATGAAACCTACGCTGAATATGGCGTAAAGATCGTGACTCGCGATGAGGCGCTGCGTCAGCCTTTAGTGCTCTCTTATTCTCCTCTCCGCGCCAAGGATATAAAAAAGATGCAGAAAGGAGCCGGACTCCTTTGCATGATGGGCTCTGGACTCTTCGAACAGTCAACCATCAAGGCTCTGCTTTCCCATAATATCACCACCGGTTGCCTCGACAATATGGTGAGCCATAACGACGTGGAAGTATTCGCCAATATCATTGATGAAATCGACGGTCGCGGAGCAATTATGTATGCCCAGGAATCGCTCTCTTATTTAGGAGGCGGAAAGGGCGTGCTCCTCGCTTCTGTGGCAGGCCTTAACCCCTGCGAAGTGCTCCTCATCGGCGTGGGCACCGAGATGGTGGCGGCCGCTAAATCGGCTGTGGCTCAGGGTGCGCGCGTAACTTTGATGGATAACGACATAAGCGCCCTCCAGCAAGTGAAACAGGAGTGTGGTCATCTTGTCGATGCTATTGCTATTCATCCGCGTGTGCTATATAACAAAGTGAAGTCGGCCGATGTGATTATCACCGGACTGACAACCCGCAATTTCGATTTCCCAAAAAATCTATCCGCGGCAATGAAGGAGAATGTCTATGTGCTCGACCTTAATGAGACTCACCCTTCGATATCTGTGCCCCGCACGGTGGCTATGGCTATGTCGAACGCCTTGGTGAATTTCATTTCCGAGATGCAGCTTAAGGATTCCTTTAACGGCATGATAGCCACAACACCGGGTGTGCAATGTGGAATCGTTACATATAACGGCAAACTCGTTGACAAACTAATCGGCTCTTATCTCTCGCTTCCAAGCGTGGATATTGCGGTGATGCTCTCTGGAGGAGCCAACTAAACCGGAATTTACCCTACCTTTCCCGGCAACCCGGGAGGGCTAATAAAATATATGCGAAATCTCATCCACATCGTAAATGGCAACATGATGGCGGGGGCGCAGACTTACGCTCTCGACATCTGCCGTCATTACAAGGAGAAGGGATGGCGCGTGGAAGTGCTTACAAAAGGCGCCCACGCTATCGACTCAAAGTTTACGGCTCATGGAATTAAAGTGACTCACGCTCCACTGCGTGGGTTTCTTGATTTTTCATCTATTCTGTTCGTGGCCCGTTATTTCCGTTCCCTCCCTAAGGGTGAGACTCTTGTTCATACCCACCGCTATCGCGATGCCTACACTGCAGTCATGGCTCGCTGGCTCGCAAAGCGTCCGGATATCAAGATTGCCGCAACCCGACATGCCGTGAGAAGAGGGCGCGATTCACCCATCTTCCGCCGACTTTATGCTAATATTGATGCCCATATCTTTGTCTCAAATCTGGCTTACGAACGGTTCTGCCGCTCATGGGAGGGAAAAAATCTTCCGCTTTCAGAGAATAAGGTTTATGTGCTTCACAATAGTCTCTATGTTCCTGTGCCCGCTCAGTCGATTCCTGAACCCGACAAAGGGCCGGTGACGGCTATATATCATGGACCCATAGCGGAACGAAAAGGGCTCGAAACGCTTATCGATGCTCTGATGTCGATTAGAAATGTTAAGCTGAGACTCATGATTTCCGGCTCAGGAAGTCCCGATTTTCTCGACCGACTCAGAAAAAGAGCCATAATCCGCGAAGTGATGGATACCATCGACTGGAACATCAATCATGACAATCCCGACGAACTCATAGCTAAGGCCCACTTCGGAGTGGTGCCGTCGGTGGAAAGCGAGGCCTTCGGATTGAGCAATCTGCGTTATATGGCGCTCGGACGTCCGCAGATTTGCACCCGTAACGGAGCGCAGACAGAATATCTCACCGATGGAGTCTCGGCTCTCTTCGTGCCCCCTGCCGACACGGCCACTTTGGCTGAGGCAATGAGTCGTCTGGCCACCGATACCGAACTTAGATTAAAAATGGGAGGCGAGGCTCTTAAAGAGTTTGAAACCAACCTTTCTTGGGAGTCGTTCAGCGCCAAGCTCGATAATATTTATGACAACTGCTTTCGAACGACATAGGGTTTTCGTCGTGACCGACCGTGCGGTGAGCTGGGGGGTGTTTTTCATTCTCCTCCTCACTTATTGGCTCACCGTGCCTCCCACGGTGTCGCTGTGGGACTGCCCGGAATATGTCACTGCCGCGGTGCGTCTCGAACCGGGTCATCCTCCCGGCAACCCGCTATGGATGCTGGTGGAGAGAGTGGTCACCATGTTTGTGCCCGTTAAATATGCCGCTTTGGCGGTGAATCTCTCCAGCGGTCTTTTCACTGCCTTGGCCGGGATGCTCTTGGCTAAATCCATTTTCATCGGAGCGGTGTGGGTGCTCAAAACACGCGACGGATTGCGACGGCGACTCCATGCTTTCTATGCCGGAGGGGCGGCCGCTATCGGCGCGTTGGCTTTCGGATGGTGTGACTCCACATGGTATTCGGCAGTGGAGGCCGAGGTGTATGCCATGTCGATTTTCCTAACGGCTCTCTCCGTATGGCTTATGATGAAATGGGCGCGCGCCCGAAATATCACTCTTGCCTGGCGTTACCTTATTCTTTTGGCTTATATTTTCGGCCTCTCCTTGGGGGTGCATCAGCTGAATCTCCTCGTGATTCCGGCGCTTGCCATTATCTGGGCTCTCCGGCGGGGAATACACTCTTGGCTTAGAGTTGCCCTGATTTTCACCACTGCGCTTATTGCCGTGGCCTGCATCTTGGTTGGCATGATGCCCTCTACAATTGCTCTTGCTGCCGAATTTGAGCTCTTCGCCACCAATACGCTGGGGCTGAAACCACTTTGGGGAGTGGCCGCTTACGTGCTTCTGCTCGGAATCTCGCTTATTTTAGCTCTTGCCGTGACAAGAAAATCCACCAACCGCGGTGCGCTCTCGGCTGCTATTTTCCCTCCCCTTTTCCTTTCCGGACTCTTTATCTTCTCTGGCAATTTCTTAGCAGGGGCTGCCGCGTCGGCGCTCGTGGCCATGATTATTGTGCGGGCCTCCTATTTCAAGCCCCACCGCCTGAATCTCATGATGTGGATGCTTGCAATGGTGCTTACGGGATATTCAGTCTATGCCCTTATCCCTATCCGGGGAAATATTCCAGCTCCTCCTAATGCTGCCATGCCCGGAAATCCTTTCTCTTTCGCTACTTATCAGGCGAGAGAGCAATATGGGGCTGCCCCTCTGCTTTATGGCAATACCCCTTATAGCAAACCGATGCTGATTGAGGAGTTCGACTCCGATTCTGTGCCCCACTATACCCGATATGTAACTGAAAAGACCACTCGCCATATCGAACCCCTTATACCGGGAGCCAGATTGCGAGCCGCCTCCCCTAACCTTGCCCTCACTCCCGGCGACTCTTCCATTAATGAGGAGGCTTTCAAGAAGGGGAAGGAGGCTTACGTGGTGAGAGGTTATGGCATTGAACAGGTGCTCACCCCTGAACTTGATATGTGGTTCCCCCGAATCACGAGCCGTGACCCTCTCGACATTGATTCCTACCGCTCATGGGCTGGAATGGAGGAGGATGAAATGGTGAGAGTGGAAATATCGGAGGCTGTCGATTCGGCCGGGAATGCAGTGCCAAAGATGGGGGCCGACGGGAAACGGACGCATCCCGTGGCTTTCCGACCCACCTATCTTCAGAATCTCCGCTATCTCTTCGGCTATCAGATAGGATATATGTATTTCCGCTATCTGATGTGGAATTTCTCGGGGCGGCAAAATGATGTGCCTTCCACGGGGGAGGTGGAACATGGCAATTTCATCACAGGATTCCCCTTCATAGATAATGCCATGCTTCAGGCCGAGGATGCGTTGCCCCGACATGCAGGCTCTGAGAACAAAGGGCGCAACCGCTATTTCATGCTCCCGTTACTTCTCGGAATATGGGGCATAATCTGGCTTTTGCGTTCCAATTGGCGCGGACGCATCGCTTGCGGGGCTGTGGCGGTGTTCTTTATAATGACCGGTGTGGCTATTGTGGTCTATCTTAATCAGACTCCCGGCGAACCGCGCGAACGTGATTACACCTTCCTCGGTTCTTATATGGCTTTCGCGATGTGGATTGGAGCCGGGGCGCTTGGTCTGTCGCGCTCAATAGCTGAATGGCTTGAGAAATTATGGAAAAAACGCCATGGTTTCAATCTGAAGCGGATGTTGGCGGCTGCCACAATTGGTTTTATTCCCTCTTTAGGGGTTGTGGCGCTGATGTTGCAACAGAATTATGACGACCATGACCGTTCGGGACGCCGAGTGGCAAGCCGATATGCTTATAATGTGTTGATGTCGCTCGACCCCGATGCTGTGATTTTTGTGGATGGAGATAATTATACCTTCCCCCTATGGTATGCCCAGGAGGTGGAAAGGGTGCGTCGCGATGTCAAGGTAATCAATCTTTCCTATCTCAATAGTCCGAAATATGCCGCGCTTGTATTAGGGGAATGGGAGGATGCCAAGCCCCTGCAGTCGGTTTTAAAAGCCGGCGACATTATCTATCATGCCCATACGCGCGATGCCGCCGAGAATGGGAATTATGGTCGTATTGATGCTCTCGATATGCTCCGTGCGCTTAAAGAGAACCCGGAAGCAAAGGTGAAGGCCGGAGAAGTGGTTATAAGATTTGCGCCACGAGATTCTGTGGTGATTCCTATTACTTCTCTATCGCGTAATGGCAACTCGCGAATGATAGATTTCCGCAAACTGATGATTTTGGATATAATAGCTTCCAATTCCAATCCCGAATCCCCCCTTCCACGCCCGATCTATTGGCAGAAGAATGTGGCTTCAAATCTATTCCTCGGCCTGTCGCCGCAATTCACCGACCGCATGATGGCTTATCGGCTTGGGAAGGAATCGCCGGCAATAACTGATTCCGCTTTGATGGCTGCCGGCGACCGACTTCTTCCTCCTAATGATCTTCCTGCTGAGAAGGTATATATGGACCGCACTCCTGCTTCTATGGTGGGAAGAATGAGGGGTGACATCGCGGCGGCTGCCAAGACTCTTCTCCGCCACGGACATAAACGGGAAGCCACTGAGTTGGCGTTGAGGGTGCATAAGGAATATGGAAAGGACCCATATTCGATGCAGAACATTAGGATGGCCGATTCGGTCTATGTGACTGAGAAAGAATTTGCAACCCTTTTCATTGAATTGGCCGATTCCACCGGACGCTCCGACCTTCGGGCCATTGGTGAGAATTATCTTAATGAAATGGAAGCAAGAAAAAACGCTTGGCTACGTTATAAAAGAACCTTATCCCCTTCTATGCGGTTAAATATGTCGAAGATTCCTTGATAATTAACCCCATTTGTTTAATCATATAAAAAACGAAGATATGAAAAAGCTCATTCTTATTATAGTGGCTCTTGTCGCTCTTATCCCGGTTGTGGCAACGGCAAAGGAGAAAGCTCAGGCTAAAATCAATTTCACCGAGAAATCTCACAATTTCGGCATAGTGAAAGAAGATGGCGGACCGGTAAGCTATGAATTTCAGTTTGTAAACGATGGCACCGGTAATCTCCTAATCTACGAAGCCACAGCCCAATGCGGCTGCACTAAGCCTGAGTTCCCCCAAAATCCCATAGCCCCGGGAAAGAAAGGTAAGATTAAGGTGACCTACAATCCCATCGGCCGACCCGGTCCTTTTGAAAAAACCGTTACGGTGAAAACAAATACAAAGGGAGGAAAGGCGCGCCTTAAAATTTCAGGTAACGTTACCCCGAAAGGTAAGTGATTATGAAAGGCTTTCTTTGTAGGAATCTTCTTATCAGCCTCCTTTTCATCGTTCTTGGTGTGCCAGAGATGTTTGCACAAATTGAATGGCTACAGAAGAGCTATGATTTCGGACTGATGAAGGAGGAGGCAGGGCCTGCGAAAGGCTCCGTGAGCTTCATCAACCGAGGCAAGGAACCGGTGGCGATCACCGGTGCTCGTCCAAGCTGCGGATGCACAAGCGTGGATTATTCCGAAGAACCGGTAGCTCCTGGCAAAACTGCCGTGATCTCTTTCACTTACGACCCAACGGGACGTCCCGGAAAATTCGACAAATCAATTCGCGTTTATATAGGCGAGAACGATTCTTATAAAATCGGGATCACTGGAAATGTGCTCGGCACTCCCGAATCGCTCACACAATTCTATCCATACGAGTTAGGATCTTTACGCCTTTCCGATCTGCGCATAAGTGGAGGCGAAATGACCTCTGCCACTTCCCGCAATTTCTTTATACGAAGCTATAACCAAAGTCTTGATTCAATCTCCCCTTCATGGGTATGCAAAGACCCGGCGCTTACGGTGAGCTGTTCGGAGAAGGTGATTGGGCCAGGCGATATTGCCGTTTTTGCTCTCTTCTTCGATGCCTCTAAAGTAGCCGAAGTTGGAGAGGTGGAGATTCCCCTCACCATCATCGCCGATAGCAATATGAAGGATTCCCCTACGCAAGAGGTTATATTCGCAGCCAAGGTAACCCCCGATTTCTCTCGTCTCACTCCCGAACAGGTGGATAACGGCCCTCGCTGTTATTTGATACCCGACCGACTGGATGTTGGAATCGTTGAAGGAAATGCTTCGTGCTCAATTGAATTTCTAATTCAAAACCAGGGAAAGAGCAAGATGAATGTGCTCCGCATCGTATCGGGATCTGAGGCAGTGAAGATAAAACGCAAACCTTCGGAGATAAAACCATCCAAATCTGAACCGGCAAAGCTTTCTCTCTCTCTGGCTAAACTCCCCGCTGGGCCCTTCAAGCTTCCAGTGGAAGTGATCACCAACGATCCGCTCCATTCCTCCCGAATCCTCTATATTGTAGGAGAAAAGGAATAGAAGCCGTTTCCCCCGGGGGTTATTAAAAGAACCCTCGCGAAGTCGTTTCCGCCCGGGGCTGTGCCCCAAATGCCAAAATAAGAAAATCCATAAATCAGAATATCATGAATCATCCCGAAAATAGCCATGAATATAAAGGCCTCCAAGTGAATTCCGGAGTGTCGTCTCAACCCTCTGTCAATCCTTATCGTCGTCCACGCCGTCGCAAGCCCCAGCTCTCTGCCGCAGAATATGTGGAAGGCATCCTTAAAGGAGATATAAGTATCCTTGGCCAAGCCGTAACGTTAGTGGAGAGCACCGCCGACCAGCATCAGGCGCTCGCACAGGAGGTGATTGAAAAATGTCTCCCATATTCCGGCAACTCGCGAAGAATAGGCATCACGGGCGTGCCCGGGGCCGGCAAATCCACTTCTATCGATGTCTTCGGCCTCCATGTCCTTAAAGAGGGAGGGAAACTGGCTGTCTTGGCAATCGACCCAAGCAGCGAACGAACATTGGGAAGTATTCTCGGAGATAAGACCCGAATGGAGAAACTATCCCTGCATCCCGAAGCATTCATCCGCCCTTCCCCTTCGGCTGGATCTTTGGGTGGCGTGGCCCGAAAAACGCGTGAAACCATCGTGCTTTGTGAAGCGGCCGGGTATAATAATATTTTCGTGGAGACAGTCGGTGTGGGTCAAAGCGAAACTGCCGTCCACTCCATGGTCGATTTCTTCCTCCTCATCCAGCTTGCTGGAACAGGCGATGAGCTGCAAGGGATAAAGCGAGGAATCATGGAAATGGCCGATGGAATCGTAATCAATAAAGCTGACGGCGATAACATAGACCGAGCTAATTTGGCAGCTGCCCAATTTCGCAACGCGCTTCATCTTTTCCCGCCCACACCAAGCAAATGGGTGCCGGAGGTGATAACATATAGCGGATATTACGAACTCAATATTGATGCCGTGTGGGATATGATCGACCGCTATTTCGCTTATGTGAAAGAGACTGGATATTTTGAGCGCAAAAGAAATGAGCAGGCAAAGTATTGGATGTTTGAAACCATCAACGAACAATTACGCGCCGACTTCTACCGTCGCCCCGAGATACGCGCACTGCTCGAACAAAAGGAGCTGCGTGTGCTCAACAACGAGCAATCATCCTTCACAGCTGCCCACGATGTGCTCGACGAATATTTCCGCCTTCTGAAGAAATAACCATGTAGAGGAGTCGCCCTTATGGAGAGGAGCCGTCCCCGGCTCCTTATAAATAACCATGAAGAGGAGCCGTCCCTATGGAGAGGAGCCGTCCCCGGCTCCTAAAACCTGTTTTCATCCCCGAAAAGAGTCGAAATAACACAATAAAAATTTAAAAAAATCAAAATCCTTGGTTTCTTTCAAAAATTTTTATTAACTTTGCAAAACCATTCGGGGCGTAGCGCAGTCCGGTAGCG
>CAZXGU010000100.1:0-11448 GCA_964640375.1 uncultured Sangeribacter sp.
AGACGCGGCACTACTTTCTCAGTTTTAAAACCAAAGAGGCGTTTGAGAGTATTGATTCCAAGATTTTCGTTGGTTCCATCTTTGATTGCCTGCGACAATATATCGAAATCGGCACTTCGTGACATTTCTAATCCTACCTTCTGGCGAAGGCGCCTAAGTATCTCATTTTCATTTGCCATGTTAGCGTAATATTTTATGGTGTCAAACTTCTCTGCAAATATAGCCTATTATTTTCAATTAACTTCCCTCCAAGCTTTAAATGGATGAAATGGAAAGAGAGGAGGGAATAATAATTTACAAAATCGAGCAGGGGGTCGGCAAACTGTTTTGCCGACCCCCTGCATGTTGCAAGTCAATGATTTTCCTGTTTATGTTATAGCGTATGTGTTCTTGTTTGAGGGTTTCATTTTGTAGGTGTGGGCGCTCAAATGGTCGCCACCCCTAACGTTTTGCAAAGTTAATCAAGATTTCCCAAAAATCATTTATCCATTTTGTCCATTTTGAAAAATGGACTAAAAAGAACCAATAATCTGATTCTATTCTGGATAGGATGTTTACATGATATTTGGCCTGGCACAATTAAAAAATCATGCTTGTCAAATTTTGTACAGACCACCTCTTTATATATTTCCTCCCTCACAAAATTAGAGGGGTAGAAATTTTCAAAATATTTAAAAATAATTTGGAAGTTGGGAATAATAGTATTATCTTTGCACCATAAAAGTTCCCAATATTGGGGTATGTTAAATTTTATATAGATGGAGGCAAAAATCATTATCCCCACTCACCCAGCAGATCTCGTAAAAGAGATTTTAAAGGAGAGAGGTATTTCGCAGAGAGAATTTGCGAAATTAGCTAACATGCGTCCGTCCCACCTTAATGATATTCTTAATAAACGAAGACGCATCACCGATGAGTTTGCCTTAGAAGTTCAAAAATGGCTAGGATTGTCAGCTAAGTCCATTGTCGAACAACAGGCCGCATATAAACTTACTCACCCTGATAGTGCTCAAGATTCCCAAGAAGAGGGAGCTTCCATGGAATTGGAAGCCATAGATGAGTTTGTTAATATAAAAGTTCTTCTCAAATATTCTAAGAAGAAATACAAATCTTCTTTAGAGAAATTACATACTCTGCGTACTCTATTTAATATTGATGGGAATCTAATGAAAGAATATGACAGCATTGCCTCTGGATGTTTTAGAAAGTCAGCAAAAAAAGGATTAGATGAACGCATGATTGCCACATGGATAGCTCTTGCTAAAGCCTCGGTGGCAGATATAACACCTTCTGGATCCTTTGATTATTCGGACAGAAAGGCGCTTTGCGATAGAATTCGTGCCATATTACACCGAAATGAGGGTAATCTAATGAGGGATTTAACCAGCATTCTTGATTCCTACGGCATAGTATTCAGACAAGTAGATAAGGTTGACAGAGCCTCTATCGATGGCTTTTCTTTTTTTAGCCAGCCTTCCACACCGTGTATTGTTGTTACTTGCCGATATAATCGAATAGACAATCTCGCCTTTACTATAATGCATGAATTAGGTCATATTTATCTTAAACATACCACTCCCAACAAATCTCGGATTAATGTTGATACAAGAAGCATTAACGATGAAACGGAAGATAGGGTGGAGAAAGCTGCCGATGAATTCGCCGCACAAAATTTAATTACCCCTTCTTCCTGGAATTCTGCTCCGCAGGTTCCTCTAAATCCTTATAAGATTCAGAGCCTCTATTCCGAATGGGCCGAAAAATTAAACTTTAACAAATGGATAGTCCTCGGACATCTATCTCATATAACAGGAATGTATAAATTCAAATCAGACATTTCCCGACAAATTAGCGGTGGAAAGGAGGTGAAAATGAATTGATAATAAAAACCGATGCCCCACTCTTTGCCGAGAATGAGGCATCTTAAGAGTTCGATATCCCTTTCAGAAAAACGGGATACGAGGGTTTTCAGTAGCAAAATTACGAAAAAAATTCGTGATTAGCAAGAGTTATATCCGTTTTTCTGCAGGATTGTTATTAATCTTTCAAAAATTAACCAAATGGAAGATCAAACATTCAATCCCGCATTCTTCTGCGGCGAGGTAGGCGCACATTCCATAAAGCGTTCTCCCAAAAAGAAGAAAACCAGAAGTCCTGGTTATCGCACAGCCGACTTAGTTCTTAACAAACAAGACATTCTCAACCATGTGGAATTTCTCATGGCACCAGGACAATTCCCAATTCCTATCGTAAAGAGAGTTGCACCTTTCGGGTTGCCATCTCAGGCCCTGCCATTCAGTAAGGTGATCAACCGAGCACAAAAGGATTCAATGGTAGTGTTTTATGAATCCGACACGAATTTTGCAAGAATACTCCATAACCCTAAGCGATATGTAGAAGCTCTAAAAACTTTCTCATGCGTGGTTGGTCCTGACTTTTCCCAGAAGATTGGGATGAATAAATTCGTGTGCTTCTCTAACAATTGGTGGAATAAGGCACTTACCGCTTTCTACCAATCCCAAGGAGTTTTCATGATCCCCAATGTCACGTGGTCCGATCCGTCAAGCTACTCTTACGCATTCTTGGGCATACCGAAGCACTCTGTAATAGCAATCAACTGCACAGGTATAAAAGGGAATCATGCCGCCATGTATCTGTGGAGAAAAGGTTACGAAGAAGCCATTCGTATTCTTGAGCCAGTTCTCATTATACGTTACGGAGACAAAATGTCTGGCGAACGAGAGGACATAAGCGTCTATTTCGAGAATATTAACCTTAAAAATCTTCGCAATGGGCGCAAACGGATCACATGCTAATGGTAGCCTTGAATCAGAATTAGGTCGTAAATGGCGCACAACTGCAACAATTGGTGAAATACAGATTGTTCAAAAAAAGAACTTCAGAGAATCGGTTAAACTTCCAGAGGAAAGCCACACACCTAATCGTATATATGCCATCTTTAATAAGAAAGGCGACGATGTGCAAGCCATCGCAAAATATGGCGCTGATGGAAAGAAAATTTGGGAAATCCATACTCGGGACCATAATGGATTAGGAGCCCACTACCATCCTTGCGAGAACGGGCATCCTAAAACCTCCATTAATAGTAAAGGACATCAGGAAAATGTTGCGCTTGAACTTGACGACCAGAAAAAAGCAATTCTTGAAAAAGTGAGAAATTATGGAAACTAAGATTCCAATTACTCCCGAGAACGATCCTCGGGACTATATAGGATATAATTTGTTTGGATTTCCATTCAACAAAAAATATCCTCCTAATAAAGAGTTATACGGAGATTCATATGAAGGATACTCCAATAAAGCGTTGGGAGTACTACTCTATGATTTCTGTGTAATGGGCTATGATGTGGAATTTTCATATAAGGGAGACCAGTTCTACCTCCTTAATACTGGAGAAGGAATCGTTTCTGATAGCAATTTCACCGAACACAAAGAGGTGTTTGATTCCCCCATGGCTCTCGTAGAGAACTTCAAGATAGACGGCAAGACCCTCCTGGAGCTCGCACCCGAAATTGAAGACATAGAGCCTGTTTAAAAAATGGTTGCCAAGCGATGAAAAATCACTTGGCAACTGCTTTTAATTAAAGACTTTCGGGAGCACCTTAGTCATCATATAGACAAGTTTAAATATCAGCATCTATACAGGTCAAAACTCAAAAAAGTAAACTTTCAAATCCTCTTTGAATGAATGGTATCTTTTGGATAATGTTTTAGCCGACTTCAAAAATTCGGGGGTATAATCTATACTTACAGCTGATCCCATATTGTGTCGATTGGATAGGTGTTACCCTCTTTGGCTTCTTTTATAGATTGTGAAATACCGGAAATTATTTCTTCTTCTTTTGACATGTTAGAAGAAGATATCGATTTTTGAAGTTTTTCGGAAAGCCTATTCATATTCTCTATTCAAATTTCTCAGGTGTCGTTATCATAACCAACTTCCTGGTTTATATTTTTTGCTCGCAGAATCTAAAAGAACCATCACTGAGGACCCGCAGAACTTTTTTTACAAATTAAGTTGTCTTTGGGAACTAAAACTTTCGTTTTTGGAATTGTCACAAAAAGAAACTGCATTAGAGAATCTTTCTGAGATGTTTCCCAAAAGCGTAGCTTTTAAGTTTACTAATAATCAAATAAAATGTTCTGCGAACGTACTGGGGACGTTCTTTCCCCTTCTGCGAGCACCCTTTAAACTCTTAGCCGACTTCAAAGCCATTTCTTATTCTCCATAGTCCCTCCAATGAAATAGATTTGAAATGTTTTCAAAGATAGTGAAAGGTTACGAGAATCCAAAACTAAAATTCTTTTATTTCTCGGGCGCTGCCGAACGAGTGGCACTCTGAGGAGTGGCAACAAGGTCGGCTGGGAGGAATCGCGACATCCGGGTGAATATCAATACCAAAACGGAAAGCGCAAGAATAGTTATTGCCGTGGAATGAAGCATGTTGCCTAATCCTACCAACGGACTGACCGTGGCTCCAAACACATATCCCATCAATCCGATCAATGCCGAAGCATCGCCGGCACATTGACGCCCTTCGTTCATCGCAAGGGTATTACCAACCGTAAAGAGCATCCCCAAACATACCAGCATCGGCAGATTCAAGGCTTCATATACCCAGACATTATCGACAGTATAGAAACAGATGAACTGAGCAATCGCAACCAATATCAACCCTCGGCCGCCATATACGGCTGCTCGTTTCAATGGTTTGAAATGTAAAGCCATTGTGGCGCCACAGGCCACAAACAAAGCATTGAAGCCCATGAAAAGACCGAATTGCAATTGAGTGAATCCATAATGGTCTTGTATTATAAAGGGCGCGGAGGATATATAAGCGAACAGAACGCCGAGGGCTGTGCCTTTCAGCATTACATGAATCACAAAGTGACGATTACGAGCCAAGATTCCATAATTTTTAAAAGCAGCCCCGAAATGACCTGTCACCCTCCTCGACTTGGGAAGAGATTCCTTGAATGCAGGAGTGAGAGCAAGCAGCAATAAACTAAACCCGAAGAGAATCCAGAAGATGCCTTGCCAACCTACCGAACGAGCCACCAAACCACCAATCACCGGTGCACTGGCGGGAGCGAATCCGTTGATAGCGCCTACCAAGGCCATCACCTTTGCTAATGCACGTCCTTTATATAGATCGGCCGGAATGGTGCGAGCCAAGAAATAACCGCCTGAAGCGCCTAATCCCTGAACAAGTCGCCACCATAGGAAAACATGTATTGTCTTCGACCACACACTGCAGAGCGCCCCGATAGCAAAAACCACTAACGAACAGATAAGAACCGGCTTGCGTCCAAACCTATCGCTGAGTGGACCTAAGATAAGCTCTCCAAAGCCCAGACCAATCATGCCGAAGGTAAGACCAAGTTGCACAGTGGAGCGGCTGGTATGGAACGACCTCACCATCTCGGGAAGAGTGGGAAGATACATATCATTCACGAATGAGCCGAAAGCGCTCAGCAATACTAAATATATGATGAGGAAGGCGAAGTAACCTCCCGAAGGCATAGCGCCTGACATAGAAATATCTCCCTGCGTGGATTTCAGGGAGGAAGAATTAGTAGTGTTTTCCATAATTTGATTTTGCAATATATATTATTAACGCCTTCAAAAAGGAATCGGTTTATTTATAATTCCTAAGAAATTTTCCTTATTTTTGCAGTATGAAATTAGCTATTGAAAAGACAGCAGACGGCTCGCCGACCCTTTACCGTGAAGACTTAGATGAACATTATCATTCCGTAAAGGGGGCACTGGCAGAAAGCCAATATATATACGTTGATTTGGGTTGGCGGGAAGCTGCCCTAAGAATGAAATCAACCAGGCCGGTTGAATCCGTGTCGCCATCAAGCAGAGACGCCATCAATGTGTTTGAAGTGGGTTTCGGCACGGGCTTAAACGCAGTTCTTACGGCTCAGGCTGCCCTTGAAAGCAAAATACGGACACTCTATTATTCCGTGGAATTATACCCATTGGCAAAGCACGTAACCGACCAACTTCTACCCTATCAACCGGAAGAATACCAAACTCTCTATCAGTCGATTCATGCTGCGGAATGGGATAAGGAGGTGGAAATCAATCCTTATTTCCAGCTAATAAAGATGCAAGTAAACCTCTTAGAACTGACTTTGACCCTGCATCCCGATGTTGTATATTTCGATGCTTTTGCTCCCGAGAAACAGCCGGAGATGTGGGATGAGGCAATCTTCGGGAAAATATACGATGCAATGAAGCCTGGCGCAGTTCTCACCACCTACTGTGCCAAAGGGGCAATCCGCAGGATGCTCCAACAAATCGGGTTCCTCACGGAACGTCTTCCCGGCCCTCCAGGAGGGAAAAGAGAGGTTTTGAGAGCCAAGAAAATGTGAATCCCTTTTTGAGGAGTCAGAATGAAGCCCAAAGGGAATCAAAATGGAACTGGCAATTCAAAAATATAATCCTTACGGTCAATGGGAAATGTGAATTCGATTTTTTGAGAATGAAGATGTAGCCGCTCAGGATTTTTTGCCGATGGTTGTCCATAGAGCCGGTCGCCGACTATCGACATTCCCAATCCTTGAGGGGAAGCGGCATGAACGCGCAATTGGTGAGTGCGACCGGTGTGAGGATGAAACTCTACCCTACTTCTCCCCTCTTTTACGTAGAGAAACTCATAGTCGGTCAGCGCTTCCTTCCCTCCCTCAAAATCAATTTTTTGGCGAGGTCGATCGAGCCAATCGGCTGTTAATGGCAATTCAATTTTTCCATGACGCGGAAGTCCAGCCGCTTCATAGTCACCATCAAGATCTGCAATATAAGTCTTCTTCACTCTCCGCATAGCAAAAAGCCTCTGCATCACTTTGAAGGAGATTTCCCCGAATGTGGCCACTATCAAGCCTGAGGTGTCTTGGTCGAGACGATGAGCTAACTTCACATTCCTCTCTGACCCATATCTCTGGGCCAACCATTGCTGAAGAGAGAATGCCGCTCCCTTTCCAGGCACCGACAACATCCCGCTCGGCTTATTCACCACACAAAACCATTGGTTTTCATAAATTATCTCCGGCAGATAATTAATCTTCTCTCTTAATTCATGATTGAGCGGAGGGATAATTTCGAGCCCCTGCAACATCCAGCTTAACACTGGCAAGCACTTGCCACGACATGCCGGGTAATAGTCCCCATGTCGTCTCACTTCCCCTCCTTTTGCCTTTCCATACCAATACTCTGCGATTTCTACCGGTTTCCAACCCCTAAGATATGCAACTTGTAATAATTTAGGGGCGCAGCACTCCCCGGCGCCGGAGGGTGGAATCTTTAAAGAAGTATTGGCAAATATATCGCTCAGGCTTCTGCTTTCTCCTTTTGCGTTTAGCAACTGGAAATTCGAGAATAACCATTGCTGGAGGTTTTCGGAATCTCTTTTCCTTTTCTCTTTGAGGCGTTCGAGATGGCCCTCTGCTTCCTTCAGCTGATTGGCAAACGGCTCTATTTTTTCAGCCACCTTCCCTTTGATTCTTTTTAACTCAGCTTTCTCAAACTGACTTTGCCTAATCATCGCCTCCTTCTCAGCTTCAGTGACATTCCCGGATTTCCTTTTGGCGTCTCTTTCCATTTTCGACTGGCGACATATCTCTTTATATTCTTCTATCTCCGGCTCTATTTTCTTCTTAGCTTCTTCATATTCCTTTTTTACTTTCGCAAGAGTTTCATTTTCAAAGGAGATGATTTCTCGGTTAAGAGCTGAGATAAGGGCTTCATGTGTCTTGAAGTATCCGTCGGGCTGAAGATAGTCGAACACCGGATCGACAAAACCGGGATAATGAAAACCTCCGCCGCCCAATTGCCCGGAGAAAGCATATAACGCATGTTCGCTCCCCTCCTCATCTTCGGCTATGAGGACCCCCAGCATCTTCCCGGCTTCCAACTCATCAATGAAATTAACATCCTCGGTTAGAGAGCTACTTTTTAGCCCCTCCAACCTCTCTATTAATTTCCTGTAAGCCTTCTCACACCGAGCATCAGGCACATATTCAAAAGGATTATTCATAGTAAAAATCAAGATAACCTAATCAATGACATTGGTTTAATCAGGGTTTAAACACCAAGAACAATAGCGGGACTTATATCCAACTTCCTGCTTATTTCTCTACCAACTTTCATTGTAGGTTCACATTTTCCACTCATATAATCGCACACCCGAGAAGAACTGACACCAATCAATTTTGCCAAAGAAGCTTGAGTTAAACCCATCTCGTACATGCGCAATTTTAATACCTCAATAAGAGAAGGTTTTTCAATAGGGTAGTTTTCTTCTTCATAGTCGGCTACCAAATTACCAAGAAGTTCAAGTTCTACCATCTCTGCAGAATCGGCAGGCATATCTTCGGGAAGATTAAGCATCAATTCTTCCACCCTCTTAAGTGCGCCCCGGTATTGTATTTCGTTCTCAATTTTTACCATAATTACAATTAATTTAAATCATTTCAATATTTCTTATTCTATCGTACTCTGCATGCGTGCCAATAAAGCGAATGAGTACAAATTTAGGAGTAAACTTGACAACGGCTATCAAACGATAGTCATTCCCCTTGATATTAAACACATAGTGTTGATTGCCAACATAGTCAACGGAATTAAAGGTCTTCTTAATATCCATAAAGGAAGTCCAATTAGCATCCTTCACTTTAGAAACCCAGTCTTGAAGCGCTGTTTTTGAATCAGGGTGAGCTTCATAATATTCACGAATTGTTCGGGCCGATATAATTCTCATACTTCAAAACAGATAATAATTATTTCAAATTCAAGAGCCTCATGTGAATAAAAATCCACAAGTTGTGGGTTTGTTTTTTTGCTCGCAGAATTTAACAGAATTCTCCCGGAGGTTTCGCAGAACTTCTATAATTTTACTTTTTTTGGGAACTAAAAAACTTCGTTTTTGGAATATTCACAAAAAGATAAGAAACTTGAGAATCTTTCTGAGATATTTCCCCAAAAGCGCCGCTTTTAGTTTACTCATAATTAAGAGTTCTGCGAGCACTCCCCTTAACATTCATTACTTGTATTACAAATTTAAAAATAATATTTTGATTTTCAAAATTCCACCCCCGCTTTTTTTACAATCCTGAAATTTCATCTCTTTTGCCTTAAGGGGAAAATGGATTAAAATGAACAAAAGATGGACTAACATGGAATACTTATACCCAAGGTTTTGGTGTTACCTTTGCATCTAAATTTACCTAATGTTCTTTTAGTGAATTTTAGATGAAGAACATTCATACCTAACGAAGATTAATAACTTTTCAAAATAAACAAAATCATGGGATTCAGTTTAAAATCAATTGGCGATATCGCCAACGCTGTCTCTGCTACTAAAGATTTGGTATCCGGAGGCTCTGAAATCATGTCATCATTTAAAAACAAGAAAAAAAGCGAGGAGACCACTCCTGCACAGCATGAAAGCATATATCCAGAGAGAATCGAAAAACTTATCCGCCTTGCCATGGCTGACGGTGAACTTGATTCTGATGGCATTGAGATGCTTGAAAGGGCTGCTATAAAAGAAGGCCTTGACCCTGATGAGGTGGTATTTGTAGCCAAAAAGCGATTAAAACAAAATGCAAAAGCGGCTCCAGTAAATCTTTCACCGGCTCAAAAACTTGCTGCCTCTCTTTCTGAAATTGATTCAAAATTTGATTCGGCTATTTCTGCTATAAGAATGGGCGACTCTTCAAGTGCGATGGGTATTATAGATGCTCTTACAGGGGGAGCAACCGGTTTGGTTGTTTCCATTGGGAAAAGTTTGTTTGGTAAATCTGACGATGATAAGATTGATGAATTGGAAGATTTGAGAGACACACAGAAAGCACGAATAATTGCTGGAACGCCCCTACCTAATGATGAAACACACCTCATAGAGTTATTAGAATATGCGATGGCTCAAGTAAAGAGTGGGATAGGATATGATGAAGAGGAAAATGCTTGGAAGGCTCTACACCAAAATTCTTACAACAGAGCTACGATGGTATTTCAAAACAATCCGCAAAAGATGCAGTATCTCGAAAATCTCAAACCCAGAAAAAAATTTTTGGGATTATTCTAATACATCCTCCAGTGGATTCAAGCCAACTTTCCGAGCTCCAATACAGATAAAGAAGACAATACCATTTCAACTCTCGACCGCGCCACCTTTCCGGTACCGCGGTCGAGAGTTCCTCTAATATCTAAAAATGGACTAAAATGGAATTTCATTACCCCAGGTTTTGGTGTTATCTTTGCATTTAGTTTTACTAAGGTTCTTTTAAGTAGCTGTTAAAAATTAATGAACAGATAAAACGCAGTTATTTTTGTGTTGATTTAGTTGCGGAAGGAAGGAGAATATATTCATATTCGACTGACTGACAAGACTAAAGCAACCAAAAAGAACAAGTTTTAGCGTTCAAGATTTCTAAAGCTACATATATCGATTAATTTTTGAAAGCTACTTAATGATTTCAGTTGAAGAACATTCATACCTAACGAAGATTAATAACTTTTCAAAATAACTAAATCATGGGATTCAGTTTTAAATCAATTGGAGACATCGCCAATGCTGTCTCTGCCACTAAAGATTTGGTATCCGACGGTTCGGAAATCATGTCTTCATTTAAAAATAAGAAAGATAGTGAAGAGACCCCTCAGGTAAAGCAGGAGAAGATTTACCCTGAGAGAATCGAAAAACTTATCAGCGTTGCCATGGCTGATGGTGAACTTGATTCTGACGGCATTGAAATGCTTGAAAGGGCGGCTAAAAAAGAAGGACTCGACCCTGATGAGGTGGTGTTTGTAGCAAAAAAACGATTAAAACAAAATGCAAAAGCGGCTCCTGTGATGCTTTCTCCAGTTCAAAAACTGGCTGCCTCTCTTTCTGAGGTTGATTCAAAATTTGATTCGGCTATTTCTGCTATAAGAATGGGCGACTCTTCAAGTGCAATGGGTATTATAGATGCTCTTACAGGGGGAGCAACCGGCTTGGCTGTTTCAATTGGGAAAAGTTTGTTTGGTAAATCTGACGATGATAAGATTAATGAATTGGAGGATTTGAGAGACACCCAGAAAGCAAGGATGATTGCCGGCACAACGCTACCTAATGATGAGGCTCATCTCTTAGAATTATTAGAATACGCGATGGCCCAAGTAAAGAGTGGGATAGGACATAATGAAGAACGGAATGCCTGGAATACTCTCCACCATAACTCCTACAACAGAGCTACCATGGTATTTCAAAACAATCCTCAAAAGATGCAATATCTCGAAAATCTCAAACCAAGAAATAAATTTTTGGGATTTCTAATCAACTCATTTAATTCTTTTTTTCGTTAACATTTGCAGCTTATTATTTAGGCGATTTGACTCGTCATTATCCATTTATTTGGAAACTCGCCGATTTTCAA
>CAZXGU010000101.1:0-11379 GCA_964640375.1 uncultured Sangeribacter sp.
ACATGGTGGGTTTCTGCATCAGCAACGACGAAGTCTGCTCCCATGCTTCCAAGAATGAGATTATCCGCCGCTATTTCACCGCCCTCAACAACATGGCGCATGGCGAAGGGAACGAGGCTGAGGTTAATAAAATCGCCCTCCTCTTCAAGCAGGCCAAAATCGACACCTCTTATCGCAGATGTATCAAGGCCGCCCGCGACCGCGCCGCTGAAAGCGGAAAGCCCTGTTCGGCTATCGAGCTTGCCGACGGCACTATCATCACTGCCGAACAAAGCGCCCTCCTCGGTCCCTCTTCGGCCCTGATCCTTAACGCAGTGAAACATCTCGCCGGAATAGACCATGACGTGAAGCTTATTCCACAGGCTATGATCGAACCCATTCAGCACACCAAGCTAACTTATCTGCGAGGACACAACCCGAGGCTCCATTCAGACGAGGTGTTGGTGGCTTTGTCAGTGCTCAGCACCACGGATGAAAAATGCCGCCGAGCTTTGGAAAAACTTCCTGAGCTCAACGGCTGTCAGATGCACTCAACAGTGATGTTGGGAGAAGTGGATCATAAGATTTTCAACAAGCTCGGCGTCGGCCTCACTTGCGATCCCCAGAAGAAAAAGAAATAATCTTTAAGACAGTAGTGTTTTTATTTAAGACAGGAGTATTTTTATTTAAGACAGGAGTGTTTTTATTTAAGACAGGAGTGTTTTTATTTAAGACAGGAGAACAGGAGAACAGGAGCAATCTCATCTCCTGTTCTCCTGTTCTCCTGTTCTCCTGTCAAAAAATATTAATTATCTCCTGTCAAAAAAAATTAATTTTCTCCTGTCAAAAAATAAGGCTCTATCTTCTTCAGATAGTAATCTTTGAGGTCGCTCCAGCGGTAATAAGGGCCGCTGACAGGCTTGCCCGGAAGGCGCATCTCCTGCTCATTGAGCAGAGCCTTCACCAAAACATCATTATCTTTATTGCGATAGAACACAAGCTGGATATTACCGGCCATTGGTATGAGGTCGTAGCTGCGGAGACCCGCGGCTTCGGCCTCCTCTATTGATGCGAACTCCTTCCCTAAATCGTTAAGCTCCATCAGCGTAACGAAATTTATAAGTATGCCATCGTGCCCATATCGGAGATTCACGCTCGGACGTGTGGAATTTATGGCGGTGTCGGTGCTCTCGATAATATTTTTTAGCAGCATCCGCTGCGTGTAAGGCATGCGTCGTTCCGTGAGAGGAGTGTCAATGCAATGGAGAGTCCACATTCCATTATCATATCTCCAAGCCTCGCGAGCCTCATCGGCAGTAAAGACTTTATCGAGCAACCATGGCTGACCACCATGTCCCTGAGCATTGGCAAGAACCCAATAGAGATAGGGCATCATGCCGGGCTCCACGCTGTCGCGCGCAAACTGAGGGTCGGTAACCAAACGCGAAAGATAATCTCCGCTGAGTTTATGCTTCTCGCGATAATCTTTCAGCACCGTTTCCTCAGCCTTATCCTTGATGACCCAGGCCGGCTTATCGTCATAGTTCATGAAATACATATCCGCGTAGGAGGCATCGCTGCGGGTTGCCACACCGGGAGCCACCTCCCTAATCCCCTGCAAACCGTTGAGCATCGAAAGAATGCAACGGATCACTACCGTGGCCTTAGCATCCACAAAAGAGGAATCGGAGAAGAGCTGAGGATAATTACGGGCCATCCGTCGGCCTATGGCCTGATGCTGGAGGGCTCCCTTATCGGTGAGTTCGCCGAGCCGTCCATGAGAAGCCACTTCAATCTTGCGCAAGGCGTCGAGCGTTTCTTGACCGAGAGGAGTCAGTTTACCGGCCCTTTCAGCCTTCTCAAGATTTTTCACGGGCGTGAGATAATCATTTCCCCCGATTAGCCAACGCGACCCATGGCGGCCATAATGTTCGAGATGAAAAGGCTCATATCCCACAGGAGGGGGAGTCGGAGCCGGAGGCTCGGAATCAACGTAGGGATATGCCCGAAGATTCCCTGAAAGTTTATGGAAATCCGTTTCCAAATCAGCCGAAGGAAGCTGAGCCGAAACGCTTCCCAAGCCCAAAAGAAGAGCCGAAATAAACAATAATGATTTTTTCATTTTATCAGATTTTAATTAAGCCAAAATATCAAAGCATATCAGCGCGAAGCCGTTTCCGCCAAGGGCTGTGCCCTCGTCTCTTCATCCCTGATTATCCTATAAAAGCTCTTTATCAGCAACACGCAAGCCACAGCCAAGGCCACACAGAAACACCAGAATATTCCCTGGTTGGCCACCGGGAATATGCGAGCGAAGAGAAGCAAAAGAGGAATACCGACCACAATATATGTTGTCAAGGATATCCAAAGAAGAGGCTTTACATGCGATGTGCCGCGAATGGCATTGCAATAGGTAAGCTGGGCGCCATCCATATATTGATAAACCACCAACGGGAGCAACAATCCCATTGCCGAAGCAATCACCTCCTCGTCGGGGGTGAAGAAATAGATGAGCTTGTGCCCACCGAAAAAGAAAAGCAATGACGCGCCGGTGCACATCAGCAGAATCAGATGCAAGCCTGCAATCGTGATGCGTCTAACTCCCGAAAAATCCCTAACGCCCGTATAGTTGGCCACCAAGATGGATGTGGCGGTCGAAAAACTGAGGTATGTCATGAATCCTAACTGAGCTATGGTATTCACCACCTGATATGCCGCCAACTGAATCTTGCTATACCATCCGCATACGATTCCTCCCATGGCCCAGAGCATACATTCCACCCCACTCTGAATCATCACCGGATAAGATGTCACCCAAACACGATATCTCACCTCTCTTAGCGGCCCACATTCCTTATAACCCTCGCGATATTCTCGATATTTACGACGATAGAAGAAATAGACCACTATCCCAACCGTGCCGAACAGGCGCGCAAACAGAGTGCTGAACCCCGCGCCGGCCAGTCCTAATTCAGGCATGCCCCACTTTCCAAATATCAAAGTATAATTCCCTATGATATTAAGAAGATTGGCAATCAGAATGAACCACATCGGGGTCTTGGTGTCGGTGATGCCGTTGCAGGTTTGCTGAAGAGTATTGAAAATCGCCATCGGAATGAGCGTGAACAGGATTATCAGGTAATATTCCCTTATCAGAGGTAATAATTCCTCCTTCTGTCCGAACCGGTCGAGGAAGAAATAGAGCACCCCCATCAAGACCGTGAAACAAACCGATACTATTATATTCATCTGAAGACCTCCGCGGAGTGTCTCTCCCGCTTTCTTGCGGTTGCCACTACCGAAGAGAGCTCCGACAAGGGGTGTCAAACCTGATGAAAAGCCTATCTGCATCACAAAGAGAACCACAAAGAGGGAATTGACAAAGGCAGCAGCGGCCAATTGGTCGGTTCCATAACGACCCACCATCATCGTGTCGGCAAAATTCACCACAATGATGCCAAGTTGAGTAACCAGTACCGGCAAACCCAACTTCACCAAATTCCGATAGCCCTCCATATATTTGCTGAAAATCTTCAAAATCCTATAATTTTAATTTACCACCCATCTCGCCCATCCGGCCTAAAGCGCCTATCTCGCCTACCTCGCCTATCCCGCCTATCCCAAAAAAATAATCACAAAATTACAATTTTCATTAAAATTAAACAAAAAACACTTAATTTTGTATAAAATATAAATGGGAAGCCTCAACCCGTAGGGACGCACCCCAGGTGTGTCCGCCTTACCGGTTGATTTGCACCCCAGGTGCCTCCGGCCTCCCCCCTTTACACTATAACTCCACTATAAGCATTCATCGAATGAAACTGAAAAAAGTTTTCTCCATTATAGTCCTCGCCTCTCTCTCATCTGCCGCCTCAGCTCAAGTATATACGCTCGATTCCTGTCGCAACTTAGCTATCGGGAATAATAAGGCCATACGCATTGCCGACGAAACGATTCGTGGGGTCGGATATGAAAGAAAGGCTGCCAAGGCTGCCTATCTCCCGGGACTCGACTTCAACGGAGGGTATGTCTATAACCAGCGCACAATAAATCTCCTCTCGGAGAATGCCAATCTCCCTACGATGACTTTCGATCCCCTCAGTGGCAACTATATCCCTAATGTGCAGTTAGGTCCCGACCTTAAGCCGGTGATTGATCCGGCCACGGGCAATCCTGTGTTCACGGAGGTGGCAGTGATTCCAAAGGATGCTATGAGTTTCGACACCCACAATGTTGTGGCAGGCGCACTGACGCTTACACAGCCCGTCTATATGGGAGGACAAATAAAGGCTCTCAATGAAATCACCAAATATGCCGAACAAGCTGCCATAGCTGCCCGTAACAGCGCTGTGCAGGATGTGATTTTCGGTGTGGACCAAGCCTACTGGCTTGTGGTGTCGCTTAAAGAAAAGAAGAAATTAGCCGAGAGTTTCGTCACTCTTGTCGATACTCTGCGATATAGCGTGAATGCAATGTTGGAGGAGGGTGTGGCAACCCGAAGCGACCTCCTCACAGTGGATGTGAAGCTCAACGAGGCTAAGATTGCCCTGACTAAGGTGGACAATGGCTTGACCCTCTCCCGAATGGCTTTGGCACAGCTTTGCGGATTGCCTGTGCAAAGCAATATGCGCCTCGCCGACGAGGATTATAAACCATACACCCCCTCGGCTCCGGAATTCAACTATAATATGACCGATGTATATGCCAAGCGTCAGGACCTTGAGGTGTTGCGCCAAGGAATTTCAGTGCTCGCCTCAAAAGAGAAACTCACCTTAGGGTCGATGCTTCCGAAAGTGGCTGTTATAGGGGCATACGAGTTTTCAAATCCGAATTTAAACAATGGCTTCAAGAAACGCTTCGGCGGAGGATTCTCTGTCGGCGCCACTCTCTCTATCCCTATCTGGCATTGGGGTCAGAATTATAACCGCTACCGCGCAGCGAAATCTGCCACAAACGCTCAGCGCCTTCTCCTCGAAGATTTAGAAGAGAAAGTGACTCTTCAGGTGGAACAAGCTAAATTCTCTTTCGAAGAGGCTTTCAAAACCTACGACATGACGGTGTCGAACATGAAGAGTGCGCAGGCAAATCTCGAAAATGCCCAATATGGCTTCAAGGAGGGAGTGCTCACCACTGATGATGTGATTGCCGCCCAGACCGCATGGCTTCAGGCCAACTCCGAAAAGATTGATGCCGAAATAGGAATCCATCTCTGCGAAGTTTATCTCTCCAAAGTGTTGGGGAATCTAAGCTATTAGTGGGAGGAAGAAAAGCAAGGCCTAACCCGCCCATAATGCCTATTTAGCCTAAATCGCCCATACCGCCTATTTAGCCTAAATCGCCCACATCGCCCATACCGCCTAAGAAAAAATCAGAAAAAACAAATATTATGTCTCAAGATACAACAAATACCACCAATGCGCCCATCGGCGCTTCCGACCCCGAGAAGGTCACAAAAAAAGACCGTGCGTTGATTCTTACCATTGTTATCGTTCTCATCGTCATAGCCGGCCTCGCTGTGTTCGGCTTCTTGGTGATTAAACCGGCGCCCGACACCGTGCAAGGTCAGGGGGAGGCAACCGAAATAAGAATCTCCGGCAAGCTGCCGGGACGCGTGGCTGAGATTTATGTGGAGGAGGGCCAGCATGTGAGTGCCGGCGACACTCTTGTAAAGATCACATCCTCGCTGGTCGATGCCCGCATGGAGCAGGCAAAGGCCATGGAGAATGTGGCGCGCGCAGGCGAAAATAAAGTTGATGCCGGAACACGCACTCAGATTATTCAGGGAGCCCACGACATCTGGACGCAAGCCCAGGCTGCGACGGGAATCACCCGAAAAACCTACGAGCGCATGCAGAATCTTTTCGACAAGGGAGTGGTGAGCGCTCAGAAACGCGATGAAGCCAAGGCTGCCTACGATGCTGCCGTGGCTGGTGAAGCCGCTGCCAAGAGCCAGTATGAACTGGCCAAAGCCGGTGCCCAGAAAGAGGATAAACAAGCGGCCGCATCCATGGTGCAGGCTGCTAAGAGCGGCGTGAAAGAGGTCGGTGCAATTCTTGAAGACCAATACCTCCTCGCTCCCTGCGACGGCGAAATAACAGTGATATATCCTAATGTCAGCGAACTCGTGGCCACAGGAGCCCCGATGATGACTCTCCAGAAAGATGATTCGTGGGTGGTGTTCAATGTGCGCGAAAATCTGCTCAAAGATATCAAGAATGGAACAGTGTTGAAGGTGCGCATCCCGGCTCTTGAAAAAACTGTTGACATGAAGGTGTTCTATATCAAAGACCTCGGCACCTACGCCAACTGGCAGGCTTCAAAAGCCACAGGCGATTACGATGCCCGAACTTTCCAGATCAAAGCGCGCCCCGACAAGCCAATAGAGAATTTCCGCCCCGGAATGTCGGCAATTTATGAAGGAGTGAAGAAATGAAATTGGAGAAAGGGATATTAGCTATTGCCGTCAGAAGCCTAATCCAGATCGTGAGGCGTCCGATTTATTGGTTCGGATTCTTCGGGATTCCGCTTTTCATGTTCCTTTTCATCACCACTATGATGGATAGCGGACTCCCTCAGCATATCCCGGCGGCAATGGTTGACCGCGACGGCACATCACTGAGCCGGGAGGTGACCCAGACCCTTACAGGATTGCAAATGGTCGATATCTCTCAGTCGCTCAATAGCTATACGCAGGCACGAGATGCCCTTCAGAGAGGAGAAATCTATGGCTTTTTTCTCATCCCTGAGAATTTTCAGGCCGACCTTCTCGCAGGGCGCGAGCCGGTGATAACATTCTATACCAACATGGCTTATTTCGTGCCCGGGTCGATGCTCTTCAAATCGTTCAAAACGATTGCCGTCTATACAAAGGCCGGAGTGGCTTTGCAAGTGGCCAATGCTGTCGGCGCTGATACTGAAGCCTTAGCGCCGATGCTTCAGCCCGTAAATATCCAGGCACGCGGAATAGGAAACCCAACTCTCAATTATGGAATCTATCTTTCCAATTCATTCGTGCCATGTCTGCTGCAGCTGATGATTATGCTTATGACTGTGTTCAGCCTCGGCCAGGAGATAAAATATGGCACATCCAAACGGCTCCTTCGCATGGCCGACGGCTCGATTGTGAAAGCACTCTTTGCCAAACTCCTCCCTCAGACTCTCATCTGGTGGGTGGTGGCATGGTTCATGCTCGTGTGGCTCTATAAATTCAATGGCTACACAATGCAGGGATCATGGTGGGTGATGGCTCTGTCGGAATTGATGTTTGTGTTGGCCTCGCAAGGCTTCGCACTCTTCATTTTCGGCGTTTTGCCCAACCTCCGTCTCTCCATGTCGATCTGCTCGCTGTTAGGTATCCTCTCCTTCTCCTTGGCGGCTTTCTCCTTCCCGGTGCAGAGCATGTATGGTGCCATAGGAATTTTCAGCTATCTTCTCCCAATCAGATATAACTTCCTTATATATGCCGACCAGGCTCTCAACGGAATCGACATATATTATTCCCGCGTATGGTTTGCGGCTTATATCATTTTCATGATTATCCCCTTCACCATGCTCTGGAAAATCAAGAAGTATATGAAAGACCCCGTCTATGCCCCCTAATTATGAAAACTATAAAGAACTTTTTCTTCCTATATTGCCGGGAATTCAAGCTTGTGTTCCACGACCAGGGAATCATCCTCTTTTTCTTCTTCCTCCCCCTGGCCTATCCAGTGATATATTCGCTCATCTATAACCCGGAGTTGGTGAAGGAGGTGGAGATGGTGGTCATCGACAGCGACCGCACGCCTCTGAGCCGCAAGCTCACACGCATGATCGACGCTTGCGATGAAGCTCATGTGATTGGATATGCCGCCGATCTCCCCGAAGCGCGGCGAGCAATGAATGAACACAAGGCCTACGCTATTCTCCAGATTCCTGAGGGATTTGCCAAGGCTGTCGGCAGAGGCGAAACCGGCAACACCGTTATGTATTGCGACATGAGCCTCCTTATCCGTTACCGTGGATTCCTTATGGCCACAACCAACGTGATGCAGGAGATCGGCTCCGAACTGCTCACAAAGAATATCAATGAAGAGGTGCCTTTGGCCACTACTATTGTCACTGGCGACCTCCTCCCCATAAAGAATGTGCCCTTAGGGAATATTCGCAGCGGTTTCGATTCATTCATCATGCCCGGAGTCCTGATTCTCATCCTTCACCAGTGCATAGTTCTGGCGGTCGGAATGGCAGGAGGTGCAAAGAGGGAAAATCCTCGCTTGGTTGGATATAACCCTGTCAATATCGCGCCCTCGGTGTTGATGACAATGTTGGCGCAGGCTCTCTGCTATATCACAGTGATTGCAGTGCCGATGATATTCCTGATTCATTATGTGCCGCTCATGTTCCGGTTCCCGATGGCTGGCAATTTCCTGGAGGAGGTGGCATTCCTTCTCCCAATGGTATTGGCTGCCTGCGGCGTGGGATACACCTATCAGGCTATTGTGACCGAGCGCGAAGAGGTGTTTATCTCCTGGGTGTTCACCTCAGTGCTCTTCCTCTTCCTTTCTGGTCTTATATGGCCGCGTTATGCCATGCCGCCGGTGTGGAAGGCACTGTCTGCAATTTGTCCCTCAACATGGGGTGTGGAAGGATTCATCAAGATGAATTCCAATGGCTCCTCGCTGTCGCAGGTGAGCACGGAATATATAAATCTCTGGATATTGGTCGGAGTCTGGTGGACATTAGGCTGGGCAGTGAGGAAATGGATTGTCCGTCCCCAAATCTTCGGCAGAAAAAAGAAAAACGCCAACCCTGCCTAACCCGTACCTCGCTTATAACGCCCATAACGCCCATAACGCCCATAACGCCTAATGACCCTAAAAGAAAAAATAACCTATCTCGCTCTTACAACTCTCTGCGGTGCCCTCTCGCTGCTACCGCTGAGGGTGCTTTATATCCTTTCCGATTTCCTTGCATGGCTCGCCCATAGCGTGGTGAAATATCGCGTGAAGGTGGTTCGTGAGAATCTTGAATCCGCTTTCCCCGAGAAATCTGAAAAAGAGAGACGCGAGATTGAAAAGAAATTCTATCATTTCTTAGGTGATTATTTCTTTGAAACAGTGAAGCTCTTCTCTATGTCTGAAAAATTCATTCGCCGACATCTGAAAATCGAGGGGATAGAACTCATTGACCAAGCCATGGCCGACGGCCGCAATGCCTCCCTTTATATGGGCCATTATTGCAATTGGGAATGGATAAGCTCTTTCCCAATTTTCCTTCACGGTCACGGAATAGCAGCCCAGATTTACCATCCCCTTGAAAACAAGGGTTCTGATAAATTTTTCACCCGTCTTCGCACGCGTTTCCATGCCGCCCATATCCCCATGAATGAAACCCTTCAGGCTCTCATTAAATGGAAGCGCGAAGGAATTCCAACTGTCACGGGCTATATAGCCGACCAGGCGCCGAGTCTGAATGTGCATCTCTTTGTGGATTTCCTCAATCACGAAACCAATGCCTACACCGGTCCGGAGCGCATCTCGCGTTTCCTGAATGCAGAGGTGTTTTATCTTCATATTTCGCGGCCCAAACGCGGTTATTACTCAGCCAAGGTGGTTCCCATAACGGATAAAATCAAGGAGATGCCCATTTTCGAGCCCTCACGCATCTATTTCCAAATGTTGGAAGAGAATATCCGCGAAGCCCCCCAATATTGGCTCTGGAGCCATCGACGCTGGAAGCGCACCCGCCAAATGTTTAATGATTATTTCGGCGATAAAGCCCAAGAACAATTATCCCATCTTTAGCCTCCCCAATTAGCTCCGCCGAGCAGCTTGGTTCTGTGCAAGAGCTTTAGCTCGCGAAGCTTTGCGAAGCAATGCGAAGCAATGCGAAGCAATTCAAAAAATTTTGCTAACTTTGCAGCCTAAGCCAATTTTCATTCATTTTAATGAAAGATTTCTTCAAATTTGTGATGCGGTTTGTAGCCGCCTATAAGTGGAATGTGGTGCTCAGCGTCTTCTTCAATATCCTGACCACCCTCTTCACCGTTTTCTCTTTCGCCTTCATCATGCCTATTCTCAATGTGCTCTTCAGCATTGAGACCAAGGAATATACATATATGGAAGTGTCGGCCGGCAATTTCAACGATGCCATGGTCAACAACTTCTATTATTACATCACCACTTTCATGCACACCCATGGCGCCTCAAATGCCCTCGCCCTCCTCTGCGCCTTCTTCGTGGGGATGACCCTCATAAAGGTGCTTTCCCTTTATGCCTCCGACTGGTTCATCTTCCCCGTTTCCAATGGAGTGGAGAGAGATATCCGGAATGATATGTATGAAAAAATCATATCTCTTCCAATAGGATTTTTCACAAATGAAAGAAAAGGGGATATCCTGGCTCGCTCTTCGGCTGATGTAAAGGAGCTGCAGGCCTCGGTGATGTCGAGTATTGCCTCTGTGATTCGCTATCCTCTCAATATCATTGTCTCCTTGGCCGTGATGATATATGTGAGCTGGAAACTCACCATTTTCGTCTTTATAGCCATACCCGTTTTCGGAGCAATATTAGGGGTGGTCGGCAAAAAACTGAAAGCTGAATCTCTCGAAGCCCAGCAATTAGGCGGTGATATCCTCACCAATATCGAAGAAACCATAGGAGGCCTGAGGATTGTTAAAGCATTCAATGCGGAAAAGGAGATGGATTCCCGCTTCAAGCGTCTCACCAATAAATATTATCATGTGAATAACGGTGTGGCGCGGCGTCTGGCCTTAGCTCACCCCATGAGCGAATTCATCGGCATCTGTGCCGTTGCCACAATCCTATGGTTCGGAGGCTCCCTGATTTTGAGCGGCCGTTCTTTCATCGACGCCTCGATGTTTATTTTCTATCTCCTGATGTTCTATAACATCATCAATCCGGCCAAGGAGCTGACCAAAACAGGATATACGATTCAGAAAGGTATGGCGGCTATGACGCGCATTGATAAGATTCTGGATGCCGACAATCCGGTGAAAGACCCTGCCAATCCCAAGGCGCTCCCCAAGATCAAAGATCCCGGAATCTCTTTCCGCAATGTCACCTTCAGCTACGACGGTCAGCGCAACGTGCTCTCGGATATAAACCTTGAAGTGAAGCCGGGGCAGACGGTGGCTATCGTGGGACAATCAGGCTCAGGAAAATCAACGATGCTCGACCTTATCCCCCGTTTTTACGATATTCAGAAAGGTGAGATATTGGTTGGAGACACCGACATCACCGACCTCCGGAAGAAAGACCTCCGCTCCCTTATGGGGAATGTGAATCAGGAAGCCATCCTCTTCAACGACACTATTTTCAATAATATCGCTTTCGCAAAACCGGGTGCCACGAGAGAAGAAGTGATCGCCGCGGCCAAGATTGCCAATGCCCATGATTT
>CAZXGU010000102.1:0-6030 GCA_964640375.1 uncultured Sangeribacter sp.
CTGCACCCATTGCTTTGACGGCACAGGCTGCGGACATAAATAAAATCTGAAGATGACGACAGCTTCCGTTGTGACATATTGCAATTCGGCTGCTGATCTTTTGGGCGTGATGCGTTCCGCTCTAAATGCCCCTATTGATATAATTTACCTCATCGACCATTCGCAGGCCGATGAGGTGAACCATTTTATATCCTCTCCTTCCTCGGCTGAAGAGAGGGAACTCTCCGAGTTATTATCTAATGACAGAGTGGTCTATGAGCAGCATCCCAATCGTGGATTTGGAGCCGGCCATAATATTGCCATCCGCAAAAGTATGGAAGAGGGAGCGAAATATCACGCCATCCTGAATCCAGACATATATTGGTCGGATCCTGTTATTAACACTCTTACCGATTATATGGAAGCGCATCCGGAGGTCGGGATGATGACTCCGAAGGTGCTCTACCCCGACGGACGACTCCAATATAATTGCAAGCTGCTACCCACCCCACTCGATCTCATCGGTCGCCGTTTCTTGCCAACGTCATGGACCCGTAAAAGGAATGCACGATTTGAGTTGCGCGAAACGGGCTACGACCACATCATGAATGTGCCCTATATTCACGGGTGTTTCATGCTTTTCCGAAATGAGACTCTCAAAAAGGCCGGTCTTTTCGATGAAAGATTTTTCATGTATCCTGAGGATATAGATATCACGCGCCGATTACACAAAGTGTCGAAAACGTTATTCTATCCTTCGGTCAGTATCTTTCATGCCCATGGGGCTGCGTCCCGAAAATTCGGGAAGATGCTTTGGATTCACATCACCAATATGATTAAATATTTCAATAAGTGGGGATGGTGGAGAGATCCGGAGCGGAAAAGAATCAATTCCAAGTTAGAAAATTGACTGTCTTGATATATTCTGCTCTTCATGTCATCAACTATAGAGACCTTCTGATTGCAATCGTTATTTTAAATTTATGAAATCACTTAAATTACTTATTTTTCTTGCAAGCACTCTCCTTTTAACATCCTTGGCTGTAAAAAGCGAAGAGAAGAAAAGTGTAAATAACTCCGATGTGAAGAAATATGAAGTTTTTCATCCTAAAACCGGCGATTCAATCGTTCTCGGTAATGGGAAAGTAAAGGTAAAACTTCATTCTAAGCTTCAGAATTATATGGGGAGTTCCACTCCTATTCATGATCCGGATATCAATTCTCCCAAGAGTGTAAACATACATCCTTCAGGCACTAAATTCTATGTAAATTCCCTTGAAGGAGGAAAAACCATTGCCTACTCTCTTCCCGATCTACAGAAGATAGCAGTGATCGACCATAAATTTACGGCCACCGATTCTGCATTATGGGCACCCCCGTCGGGCTTGTTTAAATTTCGTCATTATTCCAGCGGATTGAACTGCTTCATAGGAAAGCCTGTGGAGAGCGAATTCAGTCATAATGGCAGATATCTGTGGGTTCCCTACTACAGGCGTTCGTTCGATCTTAATGCACAAGACCCTTCGGCTGTGGCGATAATTGATACCGAACAGAATAAGATAATACGCATGATGGAGGCAGGAGTGCTCCCAAAAATGATTGCACTTTCCCCTGATAATAAAATAATGGCCATAACCCATTGGGGCGATAATACGGTTGGGCTTATCGACATTTCATCCCCTAATCCTAATGAATGGCATTATATTGATAATGTTGCCGTGGGTCATCAACTTTTCCACAATTTCAGTCTAACAGAAGCTGTTAACCGTGACAGCAATACAGGAGAGGCTCTGAGAGGAACAGTCTTCACACCCGACAGTAGATTTCTCCTTGTAGGCTGCATGAGCGGTGGAGGAATAGCTGTAATTGATGTTAAGGAGAAGAAATATCTGGGCAAAATTTTAGGAATGAAGCCCAATTTGCGCCATCTAGTGATAAAAGGAGACTGGCTATATGTTAGCATTAATGCCTCAGGATATGTAGAGCGTATCCCATTGTCGAAAATTATCTCAACTTGCGAAAACATGAGAGAAAAAGGAACCACCACACTCTCCGGATGGCAGAGCTGTAAAGTTGACAATGGGGCTCGCACCCTTGATCTCTCCCCAAAAGGAGATTTCATATTTGTTGCTTGCAACGTCGGGAGCGCACTATGTGTGGTTGATTCGTCAATGAATCTTGTTGGCCGTCTCACCGCAGATTCCTTCCCTGTTGGTCTCGCTGTTTCCCCCGATGGAAAATGGGTAATCACCACTGCCCAAGGTCGCAAAGGCTCTGGGGGTGGAAACTGCGTGGATATTTTCTCCGTGGAAGGGATGGAAAGTGATTTCAAGTATGTCTCTCCAGAAGAAGAAAAGCTTCAGGCACCTATTGACTCACTAAAGCAAATTGAAGAACTGACCGAAGGTGAACAAAGAACTTCCAGCTCCTCTCTTCTTTTAATCATTTCAGCCATCGCCGTCGGGCTTTGTTGCGCAACTGTAGTTTTCTTATTCTTTAAAAAGAAAAAACGGCAGTAAAATCGAATGTTTGCACTCACATGCCGTTAATTAGCTTTGCGAGTGCAAACATACGAACTTATTTCTTGGCCGGAGCGGGAGCTGATTTCGCCGGCACTTCAGTCTGAGCAAAAGTGTCATCAGCCTCAAACACGAAGCTGCGACGTTTCCAGATTGCTATGCCGAGAATCACTACCAGTACGCAAGCATTGAAGATGAAGGAGAAGTTGACATCCGACCCTGCATCAAACAATTTCTTCGCGGCTCCAACAATGAAAGGCACAGCTGAGATTCCTATATAGTTGCAAGTGAGGAGGTAAGAAAAATAGGCAGTTGACTTTGCAGAAGTAGGCGCGATATAGGAAGTCTTGTCATAAAGAATCGGTTGAACAGCACCATAACCGAATCCCATGATGAACACTCCTAAAATATATGCCCAATAATAATGAACTAATCCGACCAAGAGCAATCCGACAACGCAAAGAGCGATTGCCAATTGCATTGTATGGTGGCGGAATCTGGAGATGATGCGTGTCAACAAGAATCCGGAAAGAGTGGCGGCTGCAAAAAACATTGCTGTGGCCACGCCGACATCACCCGTGGAAAGACGATAATGTTCCATAGTGAATGGCAAGTAATAACTTACCACCTCAGTGGAATAAGTGACACCGAAATATAAAGCCATAATTCCGAAGAGGAGTATCAGAATCCTTTTTCCTGAGAAATGGAAATTGGGAGAAGTGGGCTTGGAAACTTTCTGAGTCTCCTTCTTTACATCATCCGAGGGGGTCGGTTCATTAAGAGGAGCGTAAGGAGGAGCAGTGACATTGATACTGTTTTTACGGATATAGCTGTCGGTCATAAAGGGGATGAGAGCAAGAGGAATGATGGGCACCATATACACGATGAAAGCCAAGTGCCAGTTGATCGATGCCATCCAGCCCACGAAAAGTGTTGCGAAGATAACGGTGAAATTTGATAACGACGATTTCATTCCAAGTTGTTTGGTTCGCGCTTTACCCACAAAATATTGTGAAATAAGACTTGCAGCCAAAGGAATCACAAGACCGCAGCCCACACCTAAAAGACAACTAAGCAGAATCAGCTCAATCATGGAATCGGCAAAGAAATAGAGCACTCCAGTCAGAGTGTATAGTGCCAAGCCTATTCCCAAAATGAAAATCTGGTTCTTGGGGGTGCATATTTTTCCGGAACAAAGGATAAATGGGATTGTCACCAAATTAGGCAACACGGTGAGGAGCTGGATCTCAAGTTCGGTTACATGGTGAAAAACCTGGTCGAGTTTTCCCATTATAGGTGAAATTGCCAATCCCGGCAAATTCACGGTAAGGGATATGGAAAGGATGGCAAGCAGAGAAAGAAATGGAATCTTGCCATACCCTGAGTCAACATATTTCATATTAAAGAGTTTTTAAGGATTAAGTCCCGATTTCACAAAATGGATATGAAAGTGAGGCTTCTGTTCTAATTATCATTTCGGCAGAAGAAACCCAAAAACACGTCTTTCCATGCGATCCTACTCATCTATCTTCATTAATATAACATTGGCATCGGAATGATGTTCAAATTCATCTATAAAAGTGCAAGATATAGAATTAATAGACAATTCTAAAGAAGATTCCCTCATATTATGTTGATATTTATCGTATATTTAAAGAAAAGTGTTAAAAATCACGTTCAAAGCAAACCATTGACTCATTCGTATGTTAAGCCTATGTATTGAAACCAATGAATAGAGTAGGAATCCTGAAACTGAAAAACACGCACAAACACTCATTCAATCTTTTATTGATTCCCGCATTATCCAGAAAGTGACTCTACACCAGTTTGTATTTTCTCTTTGATTTAGTTCACCTTAATCCAAGACATTGTTTCATCCCTTAATCCCCACGCGCTATGAAAACACAACTACTGCTAATGGCAGCGGCACTACCGGGTTTATTCACACTTGATGCACAAGCCGATGAGCGTGATGATTCCGACAGCATCATGCATAAGCGACTGGAGTTTGTCCGCACCACTCCAGAAGTGAAAGAAATTCTCGAAAAAAGCCGCCCGACGGAGCCTCATGCCATTCCCACCCCCAAATTTGCCGTGAAGACTTCCGACAATAAGTTTATAATGACTATCGGAGGTCAGATCAATCCCATTCTCGGTTTTGATATCGGCAATAACCTTTACAAGCAGGCCGGAGCCGGCCCAAGTTTCGTAACCTCTCAGATTCCCGTTCCGGCAGTGGCCGGCAAAAAGGGCGATTTCTATATCAATCCCCTTAACGGAAGCATTGACTTCCAAGTGGTTGGATTTGGAGGAACAAAGAATGAAATCACCGGATATGTCAAGGTCGGCACAAATGGCATCGACAACAATATTGTGTTGCAACGTGCCTACCTCACATATCGGAATTTCACTGCCGGTATGAAGCTCACCCTTCTTCAAGATGATTATGCCTGCCAGCCCCCGACAATCGACCCTGAAGGACCTTCCGGTGAAGTTTCTAATATAGCTTATGAAATTTCTTATAAGTCGCCTTCTTATAATGGCTTCCGATATGCAATCGGTCTCGACATGCCGACATTCTATTCATCCAACGGTTATTATCGAGGCAAAGACTTCCCTCAGTTTGATGGCAAACAGGTGAGCAACTATGCCGACGCCGAGAATCTTATTCCTGATATACCGGCTTGGGTGGAATACACCTTCTCGCCCTGGAATCGTATCCGCGTTTCGGGTATCCTGCGAAATTTTGCTTATCGCGATCTTATTAATGGAAAAACCGAACACAAGGTGGGTTGGGGAGCGATGCTCTCAGGAAACCTTTCGCCAAATTCCAAATTCATTTTCTATTATCAATTAGCCTATGGTCAGGGGATCGGAAACTATATCCAGGATATAGCCGGCCATCCACTAAGTTTTGTGCCCGACGACGCACATCCCGGCAAAATGACGGCCTCCCCAATGATGGGTGCAAATGTCGGAGTAAGCTATAATCCGACATCCAAACTCCAATTCAATGCCATGTTCTCAGAAGCACGAATATGGAATGTTGGCAACTACGCCAATGCAATTAATGAATCTGAAAATTATAAATACGCCCTCTATGGCGCTGTGAACTGTTTCTATACCTTAAACTCCTGGCTCCAATGGGGAGTTGAATATCTCTGGGGACATCGCGAGACATGGAATATCGGAGGAGCTAACGACAACCGTATCCAGACTCAAGTCTCCTTCACATTCTAATCATTTTTATTATTTCAATTATCAAAATTCTTAAACTATGTTTCGCATACAATCCGGAAATGGTTCTAACACTCTGCCACTATGGGCCGTGTTTAACCTGTACGTAATTTTTATATGTACATCGCTTCCGGGGCTTGCCATCTCCCCTATCATGGGAACGTTGACAAAGATTTTCCCCGGCACCTCAGCTCTCGAAACCCAGTTTCTTACCATAGGTCCTAACCTCGCGGCTATCCCCTTCGTTTTCCTCGGCGGTTGGATCGGTACGAAATTCAATAACAACAAGCTCACC
>CAZXGU010000102.1:6040-11191 GCA_964640375.1 uncultured Sangeribacter sp.
ATCGGTATCGCGGCAGGTGTGCTCAGCCCGTTGGCAAGTGCATTCATCGCCGATATGTTCCAGGGTGAAAAACGTACTGCACAGTATGGTTACACCTCTGCAACCCTTAACCTCGTGTTGATGGGATGTGTAATCGCCACAGGTTATCTTGCAAAGATCAACTGGCGTCTGCCATTCGTGGTTTATCTTCTCCCCTTTGTGCCTCTGTTCTTTGCCAAAGGGTTCGGAAAATATATCACCGACCCGAGCAAAATCAGAAAGGCCAATGATGATGCTGCAAAGACAAAAGTGCATTACAAATTCTCCAAGGAGGTTAATGTGCCAATGCTTATCCGCTATTGTGCCTACTATTTCTTCATCACCCTGGTGATTGCTGCCATCAGTCTTTACATCCCCTTCAGATATACCGATTCCTCCACAGCCGGCGACCTCACCTCAGTGCTTTTCTTCGGTATCATGATTTCGGGTTACACATTGAACTATGTGCTCCGCATCATGAAGAATAAGGTGGCTATCATCTGTATTCTCTTCATTGCCGCAGGTTTTGCAATCATGACAATCTGGAGCGACGTGATTCTCGTGGGTCTTGGTATCCTTATCGCCACATATTTCTACGGAGTGGCTCAACCTTACTATTACAATAAGCTTTCCGTGGCATCCAGCCGTATCGCATTGACTCTTACTTTGGCTTGGTTCGCTTCAATGGATTCTATAGGTAACGTTGTTGCCCCGTTCATCATCGACGGTATAGCAAAGGTGTTCCACACTTCAACACAGACTCATCCTATCGTGGCCTTCCAGATCTGCTTATGGATGTCGGTTATTGCTGCAGTGATTGTTATTCTCCGCAAGATTTACGTCAGCATCAAGAATGACCGTCACCACGACGATGATGCGCCCAAAGCTGTGGAAGCAACCTCTTCAAAAACCATCGACGCAAAAGCTGCAACCGAAACCGTTGCTGCAGTGAAAGACGCAACTTCTGCCTCCGATGCCAAACCGGCTGCGCCCGCCGCTCCGGCTACTGCAAATTAAAGATTCAAACCTTATAAAAAGAAAGAACCATGTATCAACCAAAATTTAAAAACACTGAGGTCACAGAATTTGTGCTCAATGATTACACAAAGGGCTTTGCGCAGTGTATCGACAACAACTGGAACTACGCTGTCTATGCCCAGGATCCCGGAGTAAGCATTTATCAGAATGAATATAACGCCGGTTATGTTCAGGGAAAGGTGCAAACCAACAAAACCATAAAGGCCACCCGTAACAATACCTGGCGCTGGTATGTGCTCGATGAGGGTCCGGGTGCGGATTCAGTGACTCCTCCCGCAGGAGCAGTGGAACTCGCCACTAACGCATTAGTGGAGAATTATAATTACCTTTGCGACTGGGCTGAGAAGAATCAGGCAGATGCGAAAACTCAGTCAATAATTCGATTGATGTATCGTATGCTCGGAATCTATCATGGCGCAGCCGATAAGGAACCGATTGCAAATGTGAAGTTTGATGATCTGAAACTCGCCAATATGGATCCTGAAGATTCAAAGATGCATTCCGATGACCAACCCCTAACTTTCATCGACATCTATTTCCTGAACGCTCAGATGGATTTATGGGACGCAATTGCAAAACCTCTTGGAAAACTTTTTGCCGATGAGGGACGTCCGGCAAACGGTAAAAACTCCGGCGACGTGAGCCATCCCGAACACCTTAAGGTGGACCACTGCTCAGGATTTGTAAAGAAAATGGAAGATGGCAATATCTTCTGGGTTCACACCTCATGGTGTTGCTTCTTCGCTCAGACTTGTGCAATCACCTATGTAATTGGTGACGACTTCCTAACTCAGAACTCTTTCTGCCCCGGACAGTTCGGTTCCAACACAGATTTCGGTTTCAACGGTCATGGCATTGGTTTCAATGAAACCACTGAAACATATTTCTACAATGAGTCGAAGACTCTCGGAATATGGCTTACATGGCGTGCAGCGGCTGCCGAATCCTTCTCAAAGTCGATTGATGAGTTCTACGATTATGTGACCATTGATAATACCGGAACCTATCTTAACGCCTACATGCTTGTTGACGCATATAAGGAGGAATTCGGTATGATCGATATGAGCTATGCTCGTTTCGCCCTCTTCAAAGGCGACGGCAAGAACCTTACAGTGAAAGACTCTACAGGATATGTTCCGACCTTCCTTGATTACGACCACCACATGGTGAGCGAATCTCACGTTTTAGGTTGCAACAATCCATCTTATAAGCGAATCTGGCGTGAGCTCCAGACTATCGATGGCGCTCCCAAACGTCGTTATCAGCTTTATAGAAATCTTCCTAACGTCCACGATATGGAGGGCGCTAAGGCTCTTATCACATTCAACTCCAGTCTGGAGCCTATTTCAATCGCCGGACGTTGGGATAAGAACTATGGAACTTCTGAATTCTTGCGTTATCAGCCTCACGGTTCTATCGATGCAAAGGCATTCTCAACCAATGATATAAAGAATGTGCTTGCTTCCTTAAGCATGAAGCCGAGCAAGGATGGAGCTAAGACAAGCTTCTGGATGAAATTTGGGTCAGTATATCTTGATGGGTATCCTTTCATTTGGTCGCTCTCTAAGTGGGCTAAATATAAACAGCCCGAGGAAGTTGACTGCATCCCTGATGCAATCGACGGTAAATGGAATCTTGTGAAAATGTTTATGGAATAATCGAATTTCAAGATTCTGAGAGGTTAATTTATTTTTGAGGGCGATCCTCATTAACAATTTGTTTGAGATGAGGATTTCCCCTTACTTCTTAAAACTTAATAGCCATGGCTAAATACACCCCAAATTTCAAGAATACAGAACCCACACAATTTGTGATGGATGAATACACTTGCGGCTTTGCCCAGTGTGTTGACAATAACTGGAACTATGCCATCTATGCGCAGAATCCTAATGTGAGCATCTTCCAGAATGAATATAACGCCGGATATGTTCAAGGCAAAGTGCAGACCGGAGAAACCATCCTTGCCACCCGTAACAATTCCTGGAGCAACTTCCTGATCGGATCAACTCCTCAGGATGCCCTCTCAATCGAGGTGAAACCGGAATATCTCTCGGCTTGTGGCGAAGCAGTGATCCAGAATTATAATTATCTTTGCGACTGGGCCGCTCAACGTCAGGACGACGTGATGGCTGAAAAGATTATCCGTCTGATGTTCCGTCAGCTGGGAATATATGAAGGCGCTATCGGTGCGGAACCAAGAAAGAATGTGTCGTTCAACGATCTGCTTCTCTCTTCTTTCCCTGCCGAGCAGAGCAAATTGAATTATGGAAAAGATCCTTTGACTTTCCTTGATGTTATCTTCATCAATTCTCAATATGACCTCTTCGATGCAGTTGGCGACAAGATTGGATTGGTGATGGGATATGGCTCCGCCAAGAAGATGACTTCCAAGGATAAACCTGACCATTGCACGGCTTTCACCAAGATGATGCCTGATGGAAACGTGTTCTGGACTCATAACTCATGGTGCTGCTTCTGGGCTCAATCTTGCGCCGTTACCTATTGCATCGGCACCGACTTTGTGACTCAGAATGCCAACTGTCCCGGCCAGTTCGGTTCCAACACCGACTTCGGTTTCAATGGAAACGGTATCGGTTTCAACGAGACTACTCATGTGGATCTCTACGACGAACCAAAGATTTTAGGTGTTTGGCTTACTTACCGTTCTGCAGCCGCTGAACAGTTTGCACGCACTATCGATGAGTTCTACGATTATATGACTCTCGACAACACCGGAACTTATCTGAATGGTTATCATATCGTTGATGCCAACACGGGTGAAATCGGTCTTATCGATATGAGCTATAGCCGTTTCGTGCTCTTCAAATGTAATGGTAAGGATATCAAGATGAAGGATTCTACAGGATATGTTCCCAATCATCTTGATTATGACCACCACCTTATCACCCCGACTCATATCTTTGGTGTAAACCAGCCTGTTAGTTTCTGGGTTGGCTACGAACTTGAGAGCATGAACCTTCGTCCGATGCGTCGTAACCAGCTTTGGGAGCGTATCGACACAGTTCAGGATATGGAATCGGCCCGCGACCTTATCACCTATACTGAAGACCGCGAACCGCTTTCAATCTATGGACGTTGGGACCTTGGATATGGCACAACGGAAATGCCTCGTATCCGTCCTGATGGTTCGGTGGATGCCAAGTGCTTCTCTCGCGAAATGATTCTCGACACATTGAAGAATCTTTCAAGAGTGCCCGATATCAATGGCGAAAAGACTTCATTCTGGATGAAGTTCGGTACGGCTCATATCCGCCAGTTGCCATTCATCTGGAGCGAGTCGCAATTCAGCGACATGAAGCAGCCTGAAAGCGTTGACTGCGTGCCTGATGCTCTTGATGGAAAATGGAACCGCGTTAAGATGTTTATGAAATAAAGGTTATAGACAACATGTAATTAGAAAGGGATGCCAAACGGCACCCCTTTCTTTTGCATTATGTAATTCAATTTTTATTTCTTGAACTTCGGATCATTTTCAAGGAGCCATTGGGCAATCTGAACTGCGTTGAGGGCAGCTCCCTTTTTAATCTGATCGCCGACAACCCAGAAGGAAAGACCGTTGTCGTCGCAAAGATCTTTGCGGAGACGACCTACATACACAGGATCCTTGTCGGCTATATGCAAGGGCATGGGATAGAATTTCTCACCATCCTTCTCCTCACAAACCACCAATCCGGGAGCTTTCTCAAATGCTTCCGACACTTCTGCAAGAGAGAGAGGGTTCTCGGTTTCAACCCAGATGGCCTCACTATGAGCGCGAAGAACCGGGACACGAACACAAGTAGCAGAGACCTTGATATCGGAATGCATGATCTTGCGTGTTTCGTTATACATCTTCATCTCTTCCTTGGTGTAGTCGTTGTCGGTGAAGACATCTACGTGAGGAATCACATTGTAGGCAAGCTGATATTTGAATTTCTCAACGGTAGGCTCTTCTCCGTTGGCGAGTTGGACGTACTGAGTGCGAAGTTCATCCATTGCCGCAGCTCCTGCACCGCTGGCAGCCTGATATGTTGCCACCCTCACTCTCTTTATATGCGAAAGATTGTCGATGGGTTTGAGCGCCACCACCATCTG
>CAZXGU010000103.1:0-11169 GCA_964640375.1 uncultured Sangeribacter sp.
GAATAATAGCATCGCTATGAAAAAAGTAGGGATTATTGGAGGCGCCGGCTACACCGCCGGCGAACTCCTTCGCCTCCTCATTAATCATCCGGAGGTGAAAGTGGAGTGGGTGCATTCCGAAAGTAATGCCGGTAAACCTATCTCTTCCGTGCATATCGGACTCTTGGGAGAAACCGACCTCGTTTTCTCCGAAACTCACCCTCTCGAAGATATTGACATTCTTTTCCTCTGTTCCGCTCATGGCCACAGCCGCAAATTCTGGGAAGAAAATAAGCGTCCCCAGGGATTAAAGGTTATCGATCTTGCTCAGGATTATCGCGATGAGAGCGAAGGTTATGTCTATGGCTTGCCTGAGAAGAATATAGAGCGTATCGCCCTTTCTGATTCAGTGGCCAACCCCGGCTGTTTTGCCACTGCTATCCAGCTCTCGCTCCTCCCTTTAGCTGCCGCCGGTCTTCTTCCAAAGAATGGCGAGATTAATGTCACTGCCCTAACGGGCTCCACAGGTGCCGGCGTCAAGCCGGGCGCAACAACTCATTTCAGCTGGCGTAACGACAATATCTCTGTCTATAAGGCTTTCACGCATCAGCATCTGAAAGAGATCGGAATGACTCTCGAACAGCTCCAGCCAGGACATGGCGCGAAGATTACGTTCATCCCCATGCGTGGCGATTTTGCCCGCGGAATTTTTGCCGCTGTCACTCTCGATTGCCCCCTGTCGCAGGAGGAAGCCGTGAAGCTATATAAGAATTATTATAAGGATGCCCCATTCGCTGTGGTGAGCGACGACCCTATTCATCTAAAGCAGGCTGTCAATACCAACAAGGCCGTGATTCATGTCGATGTCCATGAGGGAAAAATTCTCATCACATGCGCTGAAGATAATCTCTTGAAGGGTGCCAGCGGACAGGCCGTGCAGAACATGAACATAATGTTGGGCATCGACCAGCGCACCGGTCTGCGTCTCAAACCCTCCGCCTTCTAATTAATTTTGCGCTTTCGCGCTTAATCCGTCAAGATGATGAATTTATTTGATGTCTATTCCCTTTATGATATAGAGCCTGTGAAAGGAAAGGGCTCGCATGTATTCACTGCCGACGGCACCGATTTTCTCGACCTCTATGGCGGCCATGCCGTCATTTCGATAGGTCATGCCCACCCGGTTTATGTCAAGGCTGTGTCGGAGCAAGTGGCGAATCTGGGGTTCTATTCCAATTCGGTGCTTAATTCCCTTCAGGAACGATTGGCCGAAAAACTCGGAAAGCTTTCCGGCTATGACGATTATTCCCTTTTCCTCTGCAATTCCGGCGCGGAGGCTAACGAGAATGCTTTCAAACTCGCTTCGTTCACTACCGGCAGAGCAAAGATTCTCGCTTTCGGAAAGGCTTTCCATGGCCGCACTTCCGGTGCCGTGGCAGCTACAGATAATCCTGCCATCCGCGCCCCGTTCAATGTGACCGAGAATGTGGATTTCGTGCCCCTCAACGATTCCGAGGCTATGATAAAGGCTCTTTCTTCCAAGGAATATGCTGCTGTGATTATTGAGGGTATTCAGGGCGTGTCGGGTATTCATGAACCCACCCCCGAGTTCCTCCAACAGTTGGCTGAGGAGTGTAAGAAAACCGGCACCCTCCTTATCCTCGATGAGATTCAGTCGGGTTATGGTCGCTCGGGTCGTTTCTTCGCTCACCAGTATGCCGGTATCCGTCCCGATATCATCACATGCGCCAAGGGTATAGCCAACGGTTTCCCTTGTGCCGCCGTGCTTATCTCTCCTGAGATTCCGGCTAAGAAAGGAATGCTCGGAACAACCTTCGGTGGTAATCACCTCGCTTGTGCCGCTGCTATTGCTGTGCTCGATGTCATGGAGCAGGAAAACCTTGTGGAGAATGCTGCCGAAGTGGGTCAGTATCTTATCGATGAGCTCCGCAAGATTCCGGAGGTGAAGGAGGTCAGAGGTAAGGGTCTGATGATCGGACTCGAAGTGGAGGGTTTCACTGGCAGCGAACTGCGTAAGAAACTCCTTTTCGATCATCATATCTTCACCGGTGGTGCCGGCCAATTCACTGTCCGTCTCCTCCCTGCGCTTTCTCTCTCAAAAGAGGAGGCCGACCGTTTCCTTACAGAGTTTAAAAAGGCAGTAAAAAAGTAACGTTATGAGAAAATTCACTTGTGTTGACGATATAGGTCCCCTCGATAAGGCTCTTGCCGAGGCGGCTGCGATTAAGAAAGACAGATTCGCTTTCACTGAGCTTGGAAAGAATAAGACTCTTCTCATGCTCTTCTTTAATTCATCGCTGCGCACTCGCCTTTCCACTCAGAAGGCTGCCATGAATCTCGGAATGAATGTAATGGTGCTCGACGTGAATCAGGGCGCATGGAAACTGGAAACGGAGCGCGGTGTGGTGATGGATGGCGACAAAGCCGAACATCTTCTTGAAGCTATCCCCGTCATGGCTTCCTATTGCGACATTATCGGCGTCCGCTCTTTTGCCGGCCTCAAGGATAAGCGTGAGGATTATGAGGAGAGAGTGATTGAGCAGTTTATCAAATATTCAGGTCGTCCGGTGTTCAGCATGGAGGCCGCTACCCGCCATCCTCTTCAGAGTTTCGCCGATCTTATCACTATCGAGGAGTTCAAGACCAAGGAGCGCCCCAAGGTGGTGATGACATGGGCGCCTCATCCCCGTCCGCTCCCGCAGGCCGTGCCTAATTCATTTGCGGAATGGATGAACGCCACTGATTATGATTTCGTCATTACTCATCCCAAGGGCTATGAACTCGACCCTAAATTCGTGGGTAAGGCCGTGGTGGAATATGACCAGCGACGCGCTTTCGAGGGGGCAGATTTCATTTATGCTAAAAACTGGTCGGCTTACGCTGACCCCAATTATGGTAAGGTGATTTCAACCGACCGCGACTGGACTGTCGATAGCGAGAAAATGGCGCTTACAGATAATGCCTTCTTTATGCACTGTCTCCCTGTGCGTCGCAACATGATTGTCACCGACGATGTGATTGAGAGCGAACGAAGCATTGTGATTCCCGAGGCTGCCAATCGTGAGATTTCGGCGCAGACTGTATTGAAAAAAATGCTCGAAGCCCTATGATTAATGTTGTCAAGATTGGGGGGAATGTGATTGATAACCCCGAGGCGCTCGCGGCTTTCCTTCAGGATTTCGCCCGTTTGGAGGGGAAGAAGATTTTGGTCCATGGCGGCGGTAAAGAGGCCACTCGAATGAGCGAGAGCATGGGAATTAAGGCTAATATGATTGATGGCCGCCGCGTCACCGACCGTGCCACACTCGATATCGTGACTATGGTCTATGCCGGTCTCATTAATAAGCGCATTGTGGCTATGCTTCAGAGCATGGGCTGCAATGCGATAGGCCTCACCGGTGCCGACGGAAATGTGATTCCGGCAACCAAGCGTCCGGCAACCCCGATTGATTATGGCTTTGTGGGGGATATCGATACCGACAAGGTCAACGACTCTATGATTGCTGCTCTTTTGAAGGAGGGGATGGTGCCGGTGTTTTGCGCTATATGTCATGACACTAAGGGAACCCTTCTCAATTGCAATGCCGATACGATTGCTTCTTCGGTGGCGCTGGGAGCCTCAAGAATTGGTGAGACACGTCTCAATTATTGCTTCGAGAAGCCTGGCGTTATGACCGATGTGGAGGATGAAAATTCTGTGATTCCTCTTATCACTGCCGAGTCGTTCGCTGAGCTGAAGGAGAAAGGGATTGTGGCGGCCGGTATGATTCCAAAGCTCCAGAATGCCCTTAAATCAGCCAAGGAGGGGGTGAAGGAAGTGAGAATTTGTCGCGCCGAGGATCTTCTTGATGATTCTAAGGGAACCAAGATTATTGCCGATTGACAATGGAGGAGCATAGAAGGTTGAACGAAGCCGTGGAGCTTCTGAAAAAGCTCATCGCCACTCCCTCTCTTTCAAGGGAGGAGGAGGCCACGGCTGCGATTTGGGAGAAGTGGCTGCGTGAGCATGGCGCCGAGAATGTGGTAAGACAGCATAATAATGTCTATGCGGTGGGAACAAGCTATAATCCTTTCCGTCCCACCCTGATGCTTAATTCTCACCACGACACCGTGCGTCCGGCTGCCTCATATTCCCGCGACCCTTTCTCTCCGGATATTGAGGATGGAAAGCTTTATGGTTTGGGGAGCAATGATGCCGGCGCTTCCGGAGTGGCTTTGGCGGCGGCATTCCTTGAGTTGAAAGATCGCACTGACCTGAATTTCAATCTTATTTTCGCTATCACGGCTGCTGAGGAGGTGATGGGGGAGGAGGGGATGAGGGCTTTCCTCCCTTATTTGGAGCAGTTAGGGATGCGCCCTGATATGGTGATTGTGGGTGAACCAACTGCCATGAAGGCGGCTGTTGCTGAGCGTGGTCTCCTTGTCTTCGATGCCGAAACGGAAGGTAAATCGGGACATGCCGCCAGAAATGAGGGTATAAATGCCATTTATCGCGCAATTGAGGATATTGAGTGTCTGAAGGCTTTCTCAACTCCCGTGGTCAGTGAGGTGCTTGGCCCTATAAAGGTGAGCGTCACCATGATTTCTGCCGGAACGCAGCATAATGTCGTTCCGGATTTGTGTAAGTGGGTGGTCGATGTCCGAACAACGGATGCCTATACCAATGAGCAGACTGTGGAGTTGATTCAGAAGGCGGTGAAATGGAGCCGGCTAACTCCCCGTTCCACTCGCGTTCACGCCTCCGTAATCCCCTACGAGCATCCTCTCGTCCGCGCTGCCGAGGCGTTGGGACTGGATACCTTCATATCTCCGACAACCTCCGACATGGCGCTGATGCACGGAATCCATTCTCTCAAAATCGGTCCCGGGGAATCCTCGCGCTCCCACACGGCTGATGAGTATATTAAGATAAGTGAAATCAACGAGGCTCTTTATCTTTACCCACGTCTCATCCAAACAGCCTCAGCTCTAATCGATGTGACCCCTCCTGAGATTGAGGGTATATTTTGATAAATTTAAATATATGGCAAATCAATTATGGAATAAGGGTTTCCAGCCCGACAAATCAATAGAAGAATTCACAGTGGGTCAGGACCGTGAGCTCGACCTCCGTCTTGCCCGCTACGATGTGTTAGGCTCGATGGCCCATATCACGATGCTCCAGAAAATCGGGCTCCTCACCAAAGAGGAACTCGATATTCTCCTCCCGGCTCTTGAAGAGATCTTGGAATCGGTAGATAATGGCGAGTTTGTGATCGAGGATGGTGTCGAGGATGTCCATTCCCAAGTGGAATTCCTGCTCACGGCTCGCTTGGGCGATGTGGGTAAGAAAATCCATTCAGGTCGTTCGCGTAATGACCAGGTGCTCGTGGACCTCAAACTTTTCTTCCGCGACGAACTGCGCCGCATAGCCGATGCCGTAAATCGTCTTTTCAACGCCCTCCAATCTCTCTCCGAAGAGCATAAGGATAAGCTTATGCCCGGTTATACACATCTCCAGGTGGCTATGCCATCTTCCTTCGGGCTCTGGTTTGGTGCCTATGCCGAAAGCCTCACTGACGATATGCAGATGATTCTCGCAGCCTATAATATTGCCAACCAGAATCCTCTTGGCTCGGCTGCCGGATATGGTTCATCTTTCCCTCTCGACCGCGAGATGACAACCGAGCTCCTTGATTTTGCTAATCCCCATTATAATGTTGTGGCTGCCCAGATGAGCCGTGGAAAGACTGAAAGAGCGGTCGCCACTGCCATTGCTGCCGTGGCCTCTACCCTCGGGCATCTTGCAATGGATGTGTGCCAGTGGATGTGTAATAACTTCGCCTTCGTTTCATTCCCCGATGAATTGACAACAGGCTCGAGCATCATGCCTCATAAGAAGAACCCCGACGTGTTTGAGATTATGAGAGGCAAATGCAACCGTCTCCAGGCGCTCCCAAATGAGTTGACAATCCTTACTGCCAATCTTCCTTTGGGGTATAACCGCGATTTGCAGTTGATGAAGGATATCGTCTTCCCGGCCTCTTCCGAATTGATTGAATGTCTCGACATGGCTGTCTTTATGCTTGGAAATATCCGCGTAAAGGAGAATATCTTGGACGACCCTCGATACGACTATATCTTCACCGTTGAGGATGTGAATCGCCTTGTGCTTCAGGGCGTGCCTTTCCGCGATGCCTATCGGCAGGTCGGCATGGCAGTGCAGGAGAAAAGATACAAGCCCACATGTGAGGTGAATCATACCCATCTCGGCAGCATCGGCAACTTAGCCAATGATAAAATCGCCGCCAAAATGGAGAAACTGATGAATCTCCTGTAGGGACGCGATTCTTCGCGTCCGACCAGCCCCGTCGGACGCGAAAAATCGCGTCCCTACAACGAAACCGGTTGAAAAATTAAAAAATTTTTTAAAATTTATAAAACATTTTTGAAACTATTCTGTTATATAGATAGAAAGTAAATTCGTTTCATGATGTTAGGTTAGTTAAACACATTGCGAACGCGGTCGATGGGAATCGATCGCGTTTGATTTTTTTATCTCTTTTCTAATATGTAATCTATTTGCTTGTGAAATCCCTTATTCCAATCCCTTTATTCTCCTTTTGGGCGTTATCCCCAAACCTTTCAGACTCTCCACACGCCTAAAAATATTCCCTTTCCCTTCATACATCTGATTCTTTGCTCGCGCAAAAGAATCATTCAGACGCTTGATATTTGTCTCAATATCTTCCATGCTCTCCGAAAAGAGCGCAACCTTCTCATAAAGCTCCGTGGCAGTCTTCACTATCGTCTCAACATTCTTCGTCTGACGGTCTTGCTGCCATAGATTGAAGGCCAACTGGAGAGCAATCATAAGATTACTCGGAGAAATAATCACAATCCCTTTGCCGTAGGCATAGCGCGTGAGGTCCTTATCCTCTTCGATAGCCGCCAGGTAGCATTGGTCGTTGGGGATAAACATCAGAACCAATCCGATTGAATCTGACACTAATTCATCATATTTCTTCCCCACCAATTCATCAACATGTTTCCTCACGCTCCGGGCATGTTCCTTGAGTTTGATTTTTCGGGTAGCCTCATCGGGGGCATCAAAAGAATCAGCGTAGGCTGTGAGCGAAACCTTCGAATCGATCACCACCGAACGTCCCTCCGGAAAACGAACAATCACATCCGGACGGTAATTCCTTCCCCGCTCATCCTTCACATTCTCCTGCACGAAGAAATGGAGATCTCTCTCCAAGCCGCTGCTTTCGAGAAGGGTTTCAAGAATCATCTCGCCCCAGTCGCCCTGTGCCTTTGAATCGCGTTTGAGCACTCGCGTCAGATTCCGCGCATCGTCCCCGATTTTCTGAGTCTGTTCGCGTAGCGCAGCCACCGCAATCTGCTGTTGTTGCCCAAAGAGTTTGAGAGTGGATTCAAAAGAATGTTTGAGTTCCTCCTTGTTAACCTCTCCGGCAGTGCGCGTCTCCTCCACAGATTTCTTGAAAGCCTCAAACTGATCCTTCACCGGCTGGAGCAGCTCAGCCATCTGGCTCCGGTTGGCATCCTGCAATTTCTCTTGCCGGGCAACCAGGAGAGCATTATTGAGATTCAGAATCTCCTCCTTCAGGCGGTCGAAACGCAGCTGCCATTGCCGGTCGGCATCCCCAATCCGGCGGTCGGCGTCCGCAAGCTGCTTCTCATGATTCTCCTTCAGCGAGGCAGTTTCTCTCTCATGATTCTCCTTAAGCGCAGTGATCTGCCGTTCATAGCTTTCTCGAAGAACACGCATATTATTCTTGCAAATCAGAGCCGCAACTAATCCCGTCACCAAAACACAAATCCCACCAATTATTATAGTTTCCATCATCCTTTCTTGATTGTTATTGTAAAATTAGCTAATTCCATCGATTATTACAAAGGGTTCCGCAATAACTTGATGCGATGCGGAGCCTGTTTGTCTCCGGGTGAATCTAACCTTTTCCCTTAATTATTTGTTTAATTATCAAAAACCAAACGACTATGAAAAAGACAATACTCCTCCTTTCAATCCTTTTCTCCGCTTTCATCTCGAAAGCGCAAGTGAATATCCCTTATCAGGAAATATCCTACGATGTCAACTATCGTTGGGGCCTCGTCGATGTCAACATCGCCCACGGCCTCGTAACCCTCCGCACGGACGGCAACCAGTTTTTCGCCACCCTCGACGGAAACAGCATCCCTTGGGAAGGCCGAATCTTCTGCATCTCCGACCAGCTCAACGCCACAATGGAGCCCTCCGACGGCCTCAGCCGTGAAATAGTCACCTACGAAAACGGATGGTATCGCAAACCCCGTGTCGCCGACTATCGCACCGCCGGCTACGACCCCAATAACCCCGCCAATTACAAGAACATAAAAGGGGAGGGCTATCTCGACGCCGACGCAAGCACAATGGAAGCCGTCAACGTCACCGCCGACATGCTCGGAATGTTCTATTATTTCCATCAAATCAACTTTGATGCAATGAATCCCGGCACATTCTCAATCCCCATCACTGTTGAAGGTGGTGACCCACAGACCGTCTCCGTGACCTACAACGGCCGGTCCACCTACACCGTCGGGGGCGTGACCTATCCCACCTATTCCGTCCGTTTTGAATACAGCTACCACGGCGTAATGAGCGGTTATCCCGTAGATGCCCAAGTCTCCACCTCCAGTCGCATCCCGCTCCTTCTCAGCGCCGACCTCCCCGTCGGCCACGTCGAAATGATCCATAATCCGGAATAAGAAAATTCATAATTCATTTCTCCCGCAAGGCCCTCGCCCTCAGTTTTCCAGCTTCCGCAAAAATCTTATCGGCTCTATGCCGATAAGATTTTTTCCTTTTTCCTGCGTAGCCGGTTTGTCTCTGGGTGAAAAATTGTTGCAACAGCATCCCGAATCTGCCTTCGCCAGCAGATTCGGGATGCTGTTGCAATCTCTCATCATAAAGTTTAGAAAGTCTTCACCAGCAGATTCCGGAGCTGTTGCAATCTCTCATCATAAAGTTTAGAAAGTCTTCATCAGCAGGTTCCGGAGCTGTGTGAGGCGCCCGCGCGCCGAAGTAGAAGCAAAAGAAGTAGAAGCAAAAGAAAAGTAGAAGCAAAAGAAAAGTAGAAGCAGTAAAAGTAGAAGCAGTGTCAAATGCGAATATCCATTGTGCTCCGATTGAAAAGAGGAGTAGTATTTTATTAATAGTATGAGATTTCGTTATTGCGGTAGGTAAAACTCTCCTCCCGAAATGTCGTAAAACCGGCTGAAAAACTCTTTTATTTTTGTAATTACAGTCTTCTTTTTCTCGGAGCGTTTTGCTCCGGCGCCCCCGAAGAGTCCCATTGGTGGTAGGATTTCTGCTATTGCTGTGCCACTCTCCTTTACCTCCCCCTCCCTGAAACTCTGACTAAGGAAATCAAGAGTCTTTTCTCGCTTTAGATTGTTGGAGGAGATAATTTCCTCAATCTGCTCCTGCTGGCTTTGACGCACAAATTCATGCCATTGATCATGAACATCGTTTTCGGGAGTATGCGCAGCAATAAAATCTTCAATCAAATCTTTTTTGTTTCTTAAATCTGGAGAAGCATCCACCGATTTCATTGCCTTTATCACTATCTCCCGGTCGGGACCTTCATCTCCAGTTAATTGGCCAACAAGGAAAAGAATATAGTCGATGTTTATTTCTATCGACTTCATCAATTCCATTTCAAACACCAAATCATCATTGATAGTGGTTGTGCCGGTTTTCTTCGGTCTGTATTTATCGTGCAGTTCGTTATAAAAACCACGATAATCCATAAATTGTTCCTCCGTTAGAATCTGATTTGAGGCAAATTCATCGAAGGTGATAAGAATATTATAGGCTCGAAGAATAGTTCCGAAAAGCCGGATAAAATCTTTTTCTGCTTTTTCTCCTATAATCTGTTTGCCCAGAGGAAATTTACTTAATAATTCTTCAACCAATTCTTTCCAACCTTTTTGATGTTTTCCATCGGCATCCTCATAGCCCTCATAATATTCCTTGAATGTTTTGAGCAATATTAGGCCCGCAGCATCTTTGTTGCCAAATAGTTGAAGACAATCATTAGTAGCCTTTTCAAGATTGCGGAAACACACGATATTTCCGTGGTCTTTTATGGAATTAAGAATTCGGTTTGTTCGAGAATATGCTTGCAATAACCCATGATAACGCAAATTTTTGTCAACCCACAATGTGTTGAGTGTCGTTGCATCAAAACCCGTGAGGAACATGTTAACAACGATAAGCAAATCAACCTCACGATTTTTCATGCGAAGTGAAAGATCCTTGTAGTAGTTTTGAAATTTATCGGAAGAGGTGTCGTAACTTGTGCCGAACATTTCATTGTAATCTCCTATGCATTTCTCGAGAAAATCTCTGCTTGACTGGTCGAGTCCATCGGTATCTTCCGGGGATTCCTCTTCGGTGTCTGCATTGGGCGCATAACTGAAGATTGTTGCAATTTTAAGTCTTTTATCGGGCGGAAGCAATTCATTCTGTTTCTGAAGCTCCGTGTAATATAGTTTTACAAACGGAATGGAAGCAACCGCAAAGATAGAGTTAAAACCTGTTAGCCGTGTTTTTGCCTTAAGCTCTTTCACCAGGTTGCGGTCTTTCGCTTCTGCAACTTCCTCTATATTGGTGAGTTTTGAGAAAGAGTAGCTGCGTGTATCTCGACGTGTTTTCTGTGCAAAGTGTTCTAAAATATATTTAGAAATCAATGATATTCTCTTTGGATCCATTAAGGCTCTCTCGCGGTCGATATTACTGATTTTTTCATCTGATATCTCTTCTTCCTCTCGCATTGTCCGAATATAATCAACCTTAAAGGGGAGAACATTTTGATCGCGGATGGCATCTACAATTGTGTAGCTATGTAATTGTTTGCCGAATGTCCCCTCGGTGGTGGTGAATTCTACATGACGGATAGAGCCGGTATTATCAGGGAATATCGGTGTCCCTGTAAATCCGAATATGTGATATTTCTTGAATTTCGTAGTGATGGCTTTGTGCATGTCGCCAAATTGAGAACGGTGACACTCATCAAATATCAATACTGTATGCTCATTAAAAACTTTATGTTTCTGATACCGAGCTACAAAATTTGAAAGTTTCTGAATGGTGGTGATGATGATTTTAGTGTCCGAGTCGTCGAG
>CAZXGU010000104.1:0-11136 GCA_964640375.1 uncultured Sangeribacter sp.
CGAAGAGCTTAACGGCTTCGGCCTCTTTCATGCCCATGTAGAGAGTGGGGATATCCTCTTTGAGTGCACCTTCTTTAAGGAGGTCGGCGAAGATATGAGCCTTGCGGTTCATCTCCTCAACATCTGTTACCTTGAGAATTGCTTCATTCTCAGCAGCAAATTCTGGCTTGTCGATTATTTTTGGCACGCCGGCGATGATTCGCGATGGATAGAGGTTATCGTAGAGGGCTTTGCTTTCACGCAAAAATTCGGGGAAGAAAAGGAGATTGAATTTGCCTTTTCCGGAGGCGGGGACGCCTCCGCTCCATATTCCTCCGTTCGATAACTTATTGGCATATTTGAGGTAGAGGTTGCGGCAATAGCCGACAGGGATAGTGGATTTTATCACCATCACTGCGTCGGGATTGACCGAAAGAACGAGATTTATTACATCCTCGATGTTGTGGGTGTCGAAATAATTCTTTACGGGGTCGTAATTTGTCGGAGCTGCTATGACAACAAAATCGGCGTCACGGTAAGCTGCGGCGCCGTCGAGAGTGGCAGTGAGGTCTAAATCCTTTTCTGCTAAGTATTTCTCGATATATTCATCCTGAATCGGAGATTTCCGATTGTTGATAAGTTCAACCTTTTCGGGGATTACGTCAACGGCAGTGACATGGTTGTGCTGGGCGAGAAGAGTCGCCAAGGAGAGGCCGACATATCCTGTGCCGGCAACTGCTATATTATATTTTCTCATGGAATAAATTGAATCTGGAATGATAAGTGGTGAGGCTCAGGAATGTAAAAATCTTTCCCGACCATCGGTGGATGATAGTTAGGAAATGCTTCTTACCTCCGCCCGGATACCTCTTCTATAATAATAATTTATGGAGGCTTCGGGTCCTCACCGTCTCCAAATACATGGGCTCGGGTGTGGGGGATTTTTATAATAGGATGCGTCTTTATTTAAGGATAAGGCATCGCTTTTGCGCAAAATTAATGTTTTTTTGGCAAAGTTCAAAATATTTTTTCGGACACACCGGGACGGGAGCTTTCCAGCTTCCGCAAATATTCGAGGAGCTCAATGCTCCTTGGATATTTTCTTTTTTTCCTAACGCAGATTATTTCGCAGATTGAGCAGATTTTGCTTGATCCATCTGCGCAGGCTCTACGAGCCTTTCTGCTCAAATCCCAAGCCGGAAAATAACTCCCGTCAGATCTGCCAAATCCCCGAAGATCTGCGCTCGGAAAGATTGGTGCAGAACAAGGAGCTGCGCTCTTCGCAGACGGATTTCCTTTTTTACAAGAGAAAGGAGGATTTTCGTTTCTACCCGGGGAGACGGTTAGATTTTTACAATACTTTTTGCAATAGGTCGGGATGAATGAATGGCAGAGCTATCGCGCATAGGCCTTCTATCTCCACCACGATATGCTTGTTTTTCCTTATTCTTCGGGCATATCCTTCATATCCTGCAAAGGGGCCGCTGATGACTCGCAACTTATCCCCTATCTTAAATTCCTCTTTGCGATATATCTCACACCGCATTGAGTCTTCGGCTGTGAGCAAACGGAAGAGATGAAACTCCGCCTCCCCTACCGGCTCTATGTCTGCGCGTCCTCGATAACGATAAATCCAGATTGACGGAAGATCGTTTCCAGGCATCTTCGATTCTTTCTCCACCGACCGGGCTTCCTGACACGTGGCACGCATGAAAAGCAATTTTGGTATCAAGGGTTTTCGCCTAATCGTGCCATCCTCTTTTTTCACTGATTCAAAAGGAAGATAGGTCTCAATTTCGCGCCTCTCCAGACTCTCCGCCGCTTGAACCGGACGGGAAGTCTTTACCGCATACCAGCGGGGCGTAGATTCCTTTTCTCCTTTCATTTCCTTTTGAATTTTTTATTGTTGCAAAATTAGTTTATTTTAATTTCCCTTACAAATTTATTTTCCATTCCATAGTTTTTTACTAAATTTGCACACCATAATGCATTATATTTTTCAAAATGAAATTACGCAGCTTATTTTCTTTGGGTCTCTTCGTCATTGCCCTCACTGCAATGGCGCTGACCGACGACGAGGTGATTAGATATATACGCACCCAGTCGGCCAACGGCAAAACAGAACAGCAAATCGGTCAGGAACTTATGGCGCGCGGAGTCACTCCCGATCAGGTGAGGCGCATTAAGTCGAAATATTCTAAGGAAGGAACTTCTGCTGTCGGAACCACCGTCTCTGCCCAGAGCGCCGCTATCTCCGACAATGGACGCAATGCTGCGCCTGAAGTGGCTGTGCAAGATAATGATATAGTGGTTGATGTCTTTGCGCCCGAGCGAAGCGAAGCTGCCCGCGAAGTGTATGGTCACGACCTCTTCAATTCCCGTAGCCTCACTTTCGCTCCCAATAAGAATCTTGCCACTCCCAAGAATTATCGTCTCGGACCTGGCGATGAGGTGATTATAGATGTATGGGGAGCTGCCGAAGAACATCTCCGCGAGAAAATCTCCCCCGAAGGAAGCATTATGATTTCGCGCCTCGGTCCGGTCTATCTGAACGGCAAAACTATCGACGAGGCTAACAAATATGTAAGAAACCTTTTCGCAAAGAAATATGCCGGTGTGGTCAACGACCAAACCGATATCAGCGTCAACTTAGGCGATGTCCGTTCCATTTCGGTGGATATCATGGGCGAAGTGAGCACCCCGGGCTCTTTCCAAATGTCGCCCTTCTCCACTGTTTTCCATGCCCTCTATAATGCCGGCGGTATCAACAATATCGGTTCTATGCGTAATATTTCAGTTTTGCGCAACGGCAAACGAGTGGCTACCGTGGATATCTACGATTATCTCTTCAACGGCAAACAGACCGGCAATATCAAGCTCCAGGAGGGCGACGTTATCGTGGTGCCTCCTTACGAGCAGATAGTGAATATTTCGGGAAATGTGAAACGCCCGATGTATTATGAAATCAAACCGGGCGAAACCGTGGCTTCCCTTCTCGAATATTCAGGTGGTCTCTCTGGCGATGCCTACTCAGGAATGGTGCGTCTGTCGCGTCAGAATGGTGAAGAGAATGAGCTCTATAATATCTCTAAGGATGAATTCAATTCTTATCAGCTCAAAGATGGCGATGTGGTGACAGTGGGCACCGTGCTCGACCGTTTTGCCAATCGCGTGGAACTTAAAGGTGCTGTGACTCGGCCGGGTCTATATGCCTTAGGCTCTCGGGCCACCACCCTCACCGACCTTATCCGCATGGCCGACGGCCTCACTGATGATGCATATCAGGGGCGCGCACTCCTCTATCGTCAAGGTCCCGACCTCACGCTGGAGATTATCCCTATCGACCTCGCCGGAGTTATATCTGGCACGGCTCCGGACATCACCCTTCAAAAAAATGATATACTTGAAATTGCAAGCGTGCAGACACTTGAAGAGAAGGGCGATTTCACAATCAACGGTTATGTAACCACTCCGGGCAACTATTCATACGCCGCCAACACTTCGGTGGCCGACTTGATTCTTCGTGCCGGCGGACTTCGTGAAGGCGCCTCAACTGCAAGAGTGGAGATCTCACGCCGAATCGTGCACCCGGCCGATACTTTCCAAACAAACCAGATTGCTCAGATATATACGGTGGATATCAACGGCGGTCTGGGCACAAACAATTCTTCTGCCAAGGAATTTATCCTCAAGCCCTACGACCGCGTTTCTGTGCGTCGTGCTCCGGGATATGAAATACAAAAAGAGGTGACTGTGGGAGGAATGGTGCTCTTCCCCGGTCAATACACTCTCCAGAAACGGAATGAACGTTTGAGCGAACTTGTGGAGCGCGCCGGAGGCATCACCGACTATGCTTATCTCAAAGGCGCATATCTTAAACGCCGTCTCTCTGAGGATGAACGCCAGTCGAGAGAAAATGTGATAAAGATGGCTATGCAGAATCAGGAGGGTTCCGATTCTATCTCTCAAGCCAAGATTATTGTTTCCGATGTCTATAACGTGGGAATCAACCTCCCGTTGGCTTTAGAGAACCCTGGCTCGGATTATGACCTCGTGCTCCAGGATGGCGACCAGCTCTTTATCCCTGAATTTCAAAGCACTGTCAAGATTTCAGGAGATGTGATGTATCCCAACACTGTGATTTATGAGCCCAAGAAGAAGGTGTCTTATTATATAGAACAGGCCGGAGGATATGGCACACGGGCAAAGAAAAACAAATGTTTCATCGTCTATATGAACGGACAAGTGGCCAAGGCCGGACGCCGCACTGTTGTTGAACCGGGATCGCAGATTATTGTACCTTCCAAGGAACCAAGCACCGGAACTTCCTGGGAGAAGATTCTCGCTATTGTTTCCGGTTTCGGCTCAGTGGCCACTATGGCTGCAACCGTAGCCTCGCTTTTCAGAAAATAATTCACCAAGTAACACTCACATAAAGAATGGAAGAGTTTAAAATCGAGAATGCTGAAACTGCTCAGGAGGAAAAAGATATCGACCTGATTGCAATATTAAAGAAACTCCTCGACCATAAGAAAATGATTCTCTTATGGTGTCTTGTGGGAATAGTGCTTGGCGGAATAATAGCATTCAGCATCCCAAAGGAATATCAAACAAGCGTTACTTTAGCCCCGGAGGTTTCGGGCAACAAAGGCACCAGCGGCAACCTTGGCGCTTTGGCTGCAATGGCTGGAGTGAACATCGGAAGCTCGTCGGCTGATGCTGTCTCGCCGCAGCTTTATCCCGATATCGTGAAGTCTGTGCCCTTCTCCCTTTCGCTTCTCAATGTCAAACTCACTGACTCTGAAGAGAAACGCACCTTCACTGTGGCTGAATATCTTGAAAATGATGTGAAGTCGCCATGGTGGAGCGCCATCACAAGTGCACCGGGGAAATTAATCGGAACTATTATGGGCGGTGGAGAAACTGAAGAAAATATTTCCACTGCAACAGTCATGGGGACCGATCCGATTGTTATATCTAAAAAGGAGAGTAATCTTGTGGCAGCCTTGGCCGGCTGTCTGAGTGTGGGTGTCGATGTAAAGACCTCGGTTGTGACTATCTCTGTTCGTATGCAAGACCCTATGGCCTCAGCTATTTTAGCTGATTCTGTGGCAAAACAGCTGAAAGAATATGTCACCGATTATCGCACCAACAAAGCGCGTCAGGACCTCGCCTATATAGAAAAGCTGAATAAAGAAGCCAAGGAGAAATATTATGAGGCTCAACAGAAATATGCCAATTATCTCGACACTCATCAAGGCATCGTGTTATACTCTGCCCAGACAATGAGTGACCGATTGGAGAATGAGGCCACTCTCGCCTTCAATATGTTTAACCAGACTTCACAGCAGCTGCAAGTGGCCAAGGCAAAGGTGCAGGAGGAGACTCCGGTTTATGCCACAATCAACCCCGCCACGGTGCCTGTGAAACCTGTGGCTCCAAGAAAGGGATTAATCATTATAGGCTTCACTTTCCTTGGTTTTGTGGGGGCTTGCGCATGGATAATTTTTATTCGTCCCCTCCGCCGCCAACTCAAAGAGATGAAATCTGAAAAGGATTCCGACCCTCTGGATAAGGAGTGGGACATCACTCTAAACGAAGATTTAAATTCTGAAAAAGATAATGAAGAATAGAACATTCAAACTCATAACCGCCTTATCAATCTGCCTGCTGCTCTTCTCAGGAAGGGTGGCTTTCTCTCAGTCGTCGTCACCATTGAGTGAGGATCTTCTTGACGGCATATTGGCGGGAATGGGTGAAGATGTTCAGCTTGACAACGTAATCGCAGCTATGGAGGGGAAACCTTACAATTCCTCGGCTGATTACAATAAAATCTCGGGAGCGCTTGATTATCTCGACAACGCTTTCTCCTATGGTTCTTATCCCAATAACGGTTACGGCAACTCCAATTATGGCAATTACGGATATGGAGATTATGGATATGGGGATAATTCTTATACCACTAATCACGGCAATTCGACTCTTCTGCCGGGAAATGCAGTGCTTCCTATAACAGGTCGTGTCACCTCACGTTTTGGCTACCGCCCCTCTTTCGGGCGTAACCATAAGGGTGTTGATGTGAGCCTACATGTTGGCGACACTGTTGTGGCTGCCATGGATGGGAGAGTGGAGCGAGTTTCGGTAGATCCGAAAGGTTACGGGCTTTTCGTCTGCATCGGTCATCCCAACGGGATGGAGACACGCTATGCTCATCTGAGCAAGGCTCTGGTCACCCCCGGGCAACGCGTGATGGCTGGACAGCCGATAGCTTTGGGTGGAAATACCGGAAATTCCACCGGGCCGCATCTTCATTTTGAAACCCGGGTGAATGGAACGGCTCTCGACCCCCTCACAATGTTTGATTTCTCCAATCCAAGTAATTTTACAAGAACCCGACGCACTTTAGCCGATTTGGACGATATGGCCAACGGCCAGTTTGGCAATACAAATCAAGGGCTTTTCGATTCCTCGGATCAATCATCCCCTGCCTCTAACACTCCGCGCAGAAGAACATACGTGGTGAAAGCCGGAGACACCGTTGGCTCTGTGGCACAAAAAAACGGCATTTCGGTGTTATCCTTATGCCGTCTTAATATGCTTTCCACCAACGAAGCGCTTCAACCCGGAAGAATGCTTAAGATTAGGTAAGGGCGCGGTGGGTGATTTGGGCTATTCAGCTATTTAGTATTTAGGAATTCAATGCTTTGATCGGATTAGTCTCCCCTATTAATTTTAGAAGCTCGGGGAGGGCTTCCTCTGCAGGGATATTTTTCAGGACAAGTTCCTTTCCTTTATACAGGCTCACGCGCCCCGGGCCGGCGCCAACATAACCATAATCGGCATCTGCCATCTCTCCTGGACCATTCACAATGCAACCCATCACTCCTATCTTCAATCCCTTCAAACCGGCTGTGGCTCTCTTCACCTCCTGAAGAGTTTTCTGAAGATCGAAAAGGGTGCGTCCGCATCCCGGACACGCTATATATTCCGTTTTCGTCATCCTAAGACGGGCTGCTTGCAGAATAGAAAGTTCAAGCTCTTTGAGGGTTTCACTGTCGAAATTCTTATTCATTATCTCGATTCCGGAGGCATAACCGTTAAGAAGCAATGCGCCGAAATCAGCAGCAGCCTTGATTCTCAATGTATCAAGATCAGTATCGGTATAGCGTAGGGAGACAACCATAGGGTTTCGATAGCCGGCAGCAATAAAACGGTCGATATACGACATTATCTCGCCTGGCGCATTAGCGTGTTTGGAGAAGATGACGAGTGGTCCTCCAAATTCCGGATTCTTCACCGGCATCGAAGCATCGCAAAGGAAGAATATATCCTCAGGCATGTCGGCGTGCATGGCCACGATACGATCTTCAAACCCCTTAATCTTCCTTAAAATATCCCTGCTGTTTCCTTCAGCCTCATGCTCCGGTTCTTTTATAGGTGCATGGCCTTCACGAGCCACAATATAATCGCGCAAAATCTTTGCAACCGGAATCTCACGTTCTGGATCTTCCGACAAAGATACTCTTATGGTGTCGCCAAGTCCTTCGGCTAATAATGCTCCTATGCCAAGGGCACTCTTTATTCTGCCATCTTCAGCATCCCCGGCTTCTGTCACACCCAAATGCAAGGGATAATCCATTCCCTCGGCATCCATGGCTTTCACAAGTAATCTGACAGTGTCGGTCATCACAACGGTGTTGGAGGCTTTTATTGATATTACGATATCATGAAAATCATTAGCCCTGCATATCCTAAGAAATTCCATTACAGATTCCACCATCCCTGCCGGAGTGTCGCCATAGCGGCTCATTATCCTGTCGGAAAGAGAACCATGATTCACTCCAAGCCTTATGGAGACACCGTTGTTACGACACACCTCAAGGAACGGCACAAGGACTTCCTCAATCTTCTTTATCTCCTCCGCATATTCCTCCTCTGTGAAGTCGAGTTTCTTGAAGGTGCGAGCCGCATCAACAAAATTTCCGGGATTTATCCTTACTTTATCCGCTGTTTCGGCTGCCTTGAAAGCTGCCTTGGGATTGAAATGGACATCAGCAGAGAGGGGAACATCGCATCCTGCGGCACGCAATTCCTCCTTTATCTTCCCTAAAGACTCGGCCTCCCTCACACCCTGAGTTGTGAGTCTCACTATCTCGCCCCCGGCATCATATATTCGCCGAGCCTGCGCAGCGCTCCCCTCTATATCATTGGTTGAGGTATTAGTCATAGATTGCAGGCGGATAGGGTTTTCGCCCCCTATTGCAGTAGAACCTACTTTCACCGCTCTACTCGATCTTCTTTTATAGTTATATCTACTCATTTTAAATCATGGTTAGGAGGAAAACACTCAAGAAACCTACGGCATACCCGGCTATAACCTGGGCTGCTGTATGGCGTCCGAGCCACACTCTGGCAGTGCCAAGAAGGCCCGAGAGTGCAACCCATATTATCAGCCACGTAAATATTGAAGGAGCGGTGGTGCCCTGATGCATCATCCTTATCAATAACGCCACAATGCCGGCAATGGCAGCCGCATGTGCACTGATTTTCCACTTGAAATTAATCAGCATATTGATAAGACCCGCTGCAGCCCCTCCTGCAAAGAACATTACAAACCATAATGGCGCGTGCTTGCTCCACATAAAGAGGCCGGTGCCTCCCATGGCAATAATTGTAATGAGATAGGGAATAAATCTTTCTTTCTGACCGTTCAATCCGAGGTCGTTGACAACTCCAATCTTCTTAAGAAGCATTATCAGCAACGCCGGCACCACAACATTCATCCCGGCAGCTATTAGAGTGAAAGTTAATTTTGTGCCAAACCCCATGTAATCCAATATCGAGAGATTGAAAGCAAGAATCACTCCATACACGGGCATTAGAAGCGGCACGAGCACCCACGACAAAAGAGTCGAAATGCTGTCGATGATTCTCTCCCCCTCCGTAGGGTCGTAAGGGGGCAGCGAGTCAGATGAGGTGGACTTCAATGTCTCATTATCTTCTTCCTTTTCATCGGCAACTTCATTTTCCACCTTTTCCTCATCTTCGGGTGAGGAAGGGAAAAGCGACGTGCCGACAGGTGTCTTTTCATTTGTATCCTCATCATCGTCCAAAGGCGATTTCGGATAATATGATGATGTATCTAATTTCATAACTAATATTTTTTAGTAATATACTGCAGCTGCGTTGCGCCTTAAACATATTACTTATTCACTATAACTTATTACCAACCTTTCACACCTTCTGGCGTCTTAGAACCTCCCTGAATTTCGGAGGGATAGGCGTTTCAAAATTCATGTCTTTACGAGTGATAGGATGGGCAAAGCGCAGAGTCTGGGCATGAAGAGCCAACCTGTGAAGAGGCCTCTTTTTTGCGCCATATTTCTTATCTCCCGATATCGGATGGCCTAAATCCGAAGCATGAACCCTGATCTGGTTCTTCCTTCCCGTGTCGAGTGAGAATTGGGCTAATGTGAGATTATTCCCCTTATCAAGCACCTTATAATGGGTCACAGCCACTCGCCCCTCATCGGGATTGTCGGTGGAATAGACCACATATTGAGAGTTTTCGGCCAATCGGCTCTTAACATATCCGCTCTCCTGTTCGAGATAACCTTCCAATACAGCCACATATAAACGTTCGAGAATAAGATTATTCCAGTTGTGACGCAAAGTCTCCTGAGCCTCGGCTGATTTGGCGAACATCATTAACCCTGACGTATCTCGGTCGAGTCGATGAACAATAAAGAGTTTATTGCGAGGGTCAACCTCCTTTACATAATTGCGAATTATATCGTAGGCATTCTCCTCTTTCTTGGAATTTTGCGCTCCGACAGAAAGCAGTCCGTAGCCTTTATTGATCACGACGACATCATCATCTTCATATACAAGTTCGATTCTCGGATGATGAAAGAGAACAAACGGACGACTTAGATTAAGTTTCACCACATCGCCCGGCTCCACAGGAGCATCGAAAGCTGTGGTGACATGTCCGTTGACCATAAGATGACCAAACCGAAGCCATTTCTTTATATCATTCCTTTTGGTGTCGGGACGACAGGAACTGATAAAGTCCATCAATCCCTGCGTTTCTTCTCCCCTATTCTCATATTCCATTATGCGGTCGCCCACCGGACGCGACACCCGGGGTGCGTGAGGATTTCTCCGAAATTTATTTTCCGACATTATATATATTATATTGCTTTTTTATTTTGCAAAGTTACATATTTTTTGAACAATTGAAAACCGACATTGTTAGGATTATAAACAATAATTATAAAAACAAATCATAAAAACTTTAAATTGCTATGGCTGACACAAAATCCTTAAAAGGAACCCAGACTGAAAAAAATCTTGCAGCTGCTTACGTTGCTGAATCAACTGCTTATACCCGTTACACTTTCTTTGCTCAGTCAGCACAGAAAGAGATGTATTATGAATATGCCAACATTTTCAATGAGACTGCGGCCAATGAGCTTCATCATGCCAAAATCTTCTTGAAATATCTTACTGATGGTGCCGTTGAGGCCCCTGCAACAATGATCGACCCAGGCATTCTGACTCCCACTGAGCAAAACCTTGCTGTTGCTGCTTCTGAGGAAGAGACAGAAGGCGTGGAGATGTACACAAACGCTGCCAAGGTTGCCAAAGAAGAAGGTTTTGATGAGATTGCTTCCCGCTTCCTCGCAATTGCTTCTATTGAAAACCACCATAAGGAGCGTTTCGAAGTTTGTCGTCAGAGAATCGTTGACGGCAAGGTGTGGAAAGCCGACAAGCCTATCAAATGGCAGTGTCTCGTGTGCGGTTACATCTATGAGGGTGTAACTCCTCCTGAGAAATGCCCCGCTTGCTTCCACCCCTATCAGCACTTCCAGCGTGCCGAAACTTTCTAAGAAGAGGTTTTAGCAACTAATCCCTATAATCTTAGATTGCGTTAGAACTGAAGCAGACATTTCCGCTTCTTTATAAAGAAATCAAATTGCCAAGAAACTTATGTTGAGGATTTGACCCAGAAGGGTTGAATCCTCTCTTTTTGTTAATAATTGTTAAGCAACATGCAACTTTTTCCCATTTCTCTCTGATATATCAAACAAAATAGTTACTTTTGCCGAGTGTTTTTCATAGTATTAAATTAAGATTAAGGTTTCGGTCTATTTC
>CAZXGU010000105.1:0-10847 GCA_964640375.1 uncultured Sangeribacter sp.
GCAGTTGGGATTACCGATTATGTTGCGTGGACGGTCAAGCGCGTCGGCTCCGTTAACTTCGGGAACCACCAACGGAACGTCCTTATCCATGCGGAATGCGGAACTGTTATCGATCATCAGTGTGCCGTGACTGGTGATTGTGTCGGCATATTCTTTAGATGTGCCCGCTCCGGCAGAAGTGAAGGCGATATCAACCCCGGAGAAATCGGAATCGTGGGTGAGTTCTTCAATCACTATCTCTTTTCCACGGAAGGTGCGGGTTTCTCCGGCACTTCGCTTGGAGCCGAACAGACGTAGATTATCTATCGGAAAATTTTGCTCGTCGAGCACTCTGAGGAACTCCTGTCCCACTGCGCCGCTGGCGCCTACTATTGCAACATTCATAATGGGTAACAATTAGATTTTTTACTGCATACCGCTTGTCTGCACACCGCGGTTGATTTTCTTTACAAGACCTTGAAGCACTGAACCGGGACCGAGCTCTACAAACTCGTCTGCTCCGTCGGCTATCATAGCTTCTACGTCGTAGGTCCAACGCACGGGAGCGGTAAGCTGTTTCACCAAGTTGGCTTTTATCTCTTCGGGGTCGGTGTGAGGTTTGCCATCCACATTCTGATATACGGGGCAAACGGGAGTCTTGAATTCTACAGTTTCGATTGCAGCTGCGAGTTCATCGTGAGCCGGCTGCATGAGGGGGCTATGGAAAGCGCCACCAACTTTAAGTTTCATAGCGCGTTTTGCTCCGGCGGCAAGCATCTTTTCGCAAGCGGCATCGATGCCGGGAACTGTTCCTGAAATCACAACCTGACCGGGGCAGTTATAGTTGGCGGGAGCCACTACGTCGTCAACTTCGGCACAAAGCTCCTCAACCTTCTCATCGGGAAGGGCGAGCACGGCAGCCATGGTGGAGGGCTGAGCTTCACAAGCTTTCTGCATTGCGTGAGCACGTTTGGAAACGAGTTTCAAGCCATCCTCGAAGCTGAGAGCACCGGCTGCTACCAATGCTGAAAATTCTCCTAATGAGTGGCCGGCAACCATATCGGGTTTGAAATCATCTCCAAGGCTCTTGGCCAAAAGCACGCTGTGAAGGAATATGGCTGGCTGAGTCACCTTTGTCTGCTTCAGGTCCTCTTCTGTGCCATTGAACATAAGGTCTGTGATGCGGAAGCCGAGGATATCGTTAGCTTTCTCGAAAAGTTCCTTTGCCTCTGCATTATTGTCGTAGAGATCCTTACCCATTCCTACAAACTGGGCGCCCTGACCGGGGAAAACGTACGCTTTCATACTTTTTTACCTATTTATTTAGTAGTTTCTTATTAATCCTATCAAATTGTCGGATTTCTCCCGACATCATTGTCTAATCGTCTGCAAAGTTAAGCATTTATCTTCAATTACGGAAATAATTCTTTAATTGAAGACTATTTTTAAGCTCAATAAAAACTATTTTGAAGGATCTCTCACGATTCCCGTGAACATCACTGCTTCGCTCTTATTATCCATAATAGAAAATATAAAGGGGCGATCCACTTTAAAATCAATATATTCTATTTTTATATTTTCACCCGATGAGAAAGCCGGCTCAAATCCCGAAACGGCTGCCACCTTGATTCCTTTCTCCTCACAATCAATCACTGATTCCTGGCATAACTCGACATCATTTAACAAGCCGCGGGTGGAAGAAATCGATGTCAGACATTTCGGGTCGTTAAATATTAAGCTAACGCCTGACGTTTTTAATATATTTTTTAGATTATCAATACGGCAACGACTATTAAATTTTGGCAAACTAAGATCGACGGGGTGGCGTTGAGGTGCTACGACTCCCACGGCCAGAGCTCTTATGACTTGTTCTAATGAACAGCTGTCTTTGGGGACAACGACACGCATACAGAATTCTTTGTCATAAAAATTAATATCTATGGCTCTATAGTTAGGTGCCGAATAATAATTAATGCTATTAAGATTTCTTCGCATCGTTGTTACTTTAACTTCACCGGATGCCGTTTTAAAAGGCAACTCCCTATTGTCTCTTTTAAAAAAACGCTGCCACCATTCCCCATTAAAATAGGTGGCATTATAGAGTGCAAACTTAACAGAGCGACCCAAAGGGCTCTTCAGGAAATTAGATATCATGCCGTCAGTATTATCAGCAACCCATTGATTTATCTCTTTCTGCGACTGTATCGGGTTAGATTGTAATATGCCGAGGGAAGCACGATAATTGGAAAGCAATCTATTTTTATATCCCTTTTTTAATTTAATATCATCGGAGACCCAAATAGAATTAGCTAATGAGAAATCGGTGTATTCACTTACTCTATCACTCACTTTTAACCAATAAGCATTCATTTCATTTAATTCCACTAAGGACCCGAAATTCAAATATCTTAATATCTCATCAAGAGCCGCAGAGTCTGCACCGTTAGCTAAAAGAGACAGCAACATTTCAGTGCTAAGCGGTGAAACCACTATATTTTGCTCATCTGCTGTTTGCATGACTGTTGCAAGAAAATCGTATGCAAATTTATTATAGCGGCTCACAGTAATAGAATCAGGAGAAACTATGAATTCTTTAGTATTGGAAGATATGTTTTCTGTTCCTTCTTGCGATATAATTCTATCAATAACATTCCTATGCGAGCAAGAACAAAAGCATAGAAAGCCTATAATTAAAGTAATATATACATATTTAAATCGCATATATTATCGGGTTTTAATTGTAGTAAGGTGGATTTATTCTATTTGCAAAAATAGAATAAATAAATAAAAACGTGAAATATTTTTATTATTTTTTTGCACTATAAATAAGTTTTATTAATTTTGCCCCTGCGAATCAATATTTAATTTTTTACATTTTTCAATGAAACAGCTATTATTTTTAATGGGCTGCATCCTTGGCTTATCCGGATGCAACCGGCTTGGATTACCCTTACTTGTTCCTTGGGCATATTTACGACACCGACCTTTCATATTGGGAATATTTTGAACCCATAAAATAAATTTCTAAACTCCTAAAATTTTGCTACATGAGAATCAAAAGTTATTTTTTAGCCTCTATTTTGGGCATCAGCATGCTTGTCGGTAGTTGCACTTCCGATACTCCCAAAGAACCTGTTACTCCCGAGAACACTGATACTCCTGCATTAACAGACATTCCCGAGCTACCCGACGAATGGGATAAAGATGCCAAACCCTACCAGCAGTTTACTCCCACAAATGAGAACAGGGAAGTGATGTTTGCTCTCAATAGTTTTGCATGGAAATTTCTTAAAGAAATGGGAAGTAAAACCAACGACAATGTTGTGGTAAGCCCCTTAAGCATATCAATGCTTCTGTCGATAGCTGCCAACGGAGCCGACCAAGAAACTTTAGATGAGATACTTTCCGCTCTTCACATCTCTGACATCAATAATCTCAATGAATTTAATTCCAAATTCTTGAATTATATTGAGAAAGCTGACAACCAAGTGTCATTGAAAATGGCTAATTCATTATGGGTTCATAATTCTTTCCCAATATATAAGGACTTTGCTGACTTTGTCAAAACAACTTACCTTGCGGAAGTGAGAAATCTTGACATGACCGACACTAATTCAATAGATATTATCAATAACTGGGTAAAAGACAACACCTCGGGCTTGATACCATCTTTCTTAGATAAGACAGCGCTCAACACTCCATTTACAATGATCAATACTTCCTTCTTTAGGGGAGGTTGGACAGATCCCTTTGATGAATCCTTAACAACAGAAGATGACTTCAAAAATGCATCCGGAACAGTATCGAAGGTGAAAACTATGCATGCAGATTACACCTTCATGGATTTTATGATTACCTATCAATATACAAGAATTTCAAAGTCCTACGGCAACTCTACGTTCACAGCCTCAATCTATCTTCCTAATGAAGGGATGGATGTAAAGGATGTTTTGGATAGAAATAGTGGGCCATACGCAGATGGGAGTGTGAAAGTAAAACTTTCCCTGCCGAAATTCACATTAAGATTTAGGGAAGAGCAAATGCAGGAATATCTTAAAACCATGGGAATAAATAGTTTGTTTAGTTCAAACCATGCTCTTAGCCGTCTCACTAATGGCTCTCCTGCTTATATCAATAAAGTGATTCAAGAAACGGTATTATCTATCGATGAGAAAGGAGCCGAAGCGGCTGCCTCCACAGGAGCTATCTGTCCTACGTCTCCTGGAATTCTACCACCTCCTGAACTGCCGAAAGAATTTGATTTTAAAGTGGATCGTCCTTTTATTTTCATAATTAACGAAGAAACAACAAATTGTATCCTATATGCTGCTATCATAAGGAACCTTTAAGTTTTGAATTATACAGAAAGGGTGGATCGAAATTTCGGTCCACCCTTATTTTGTGTATATGATAGAAAGTCAGTTTGTAGAATGCGGCTATTTGGCATTTCTACTATCCCACATCAGGTAGCAGATAAGGAGGGCGTAGGCCACACAACCTAAGATTTGAGTTGTGCCGTCGGTGAGGGGATTCTGATATTCATATCCGGCAAAACGAGTGATGGCCGCAAACACTCCGAAGAGAGCGCCGCCGGCTATAAGTCCGGAAGAGATGAGCGTTCCGCGGTCGCGACGAGCGTCGTTAACTTTCTTATCCTTCGAAGAATTGCCAACGAAATGAGCAACAGCGCCGCCAACCAACATCGGAGTATTCAGCGACAAAGGAATAAACATACCAAGGCAGAATGCCAAGGCCGGAACGCCAAGCCAGTTGAGAAGAAGAGCAAGAATCGCACCGGTCATGTAAAGAATCCAGGGAGTGTCACCACCCATCATAAGCGGCTCAATAACACCGGCCATCGCATTAGCCTGCGGAGCTACAAGAGCATTCTCGCCCGTAAAACCATACACCTTGTTAAGCACTATAATCACACCGCCAACAGTAGCCGCTGAAACCAATGTGCCAAGGAATTTCCATGTTTCCTGTTTCTTAGGGGTGGAACCGAGCCAATAACCGATCTTAAGGTCCGTAACGAAACCACCGGCCATAGAAAGAGCCGTACAAACCACGCCGCCGATAACCATAGATGCCACAATTCCCTGTTGTCCCTTTAAGCCGATACCAACAAAGATAGCCGAGGCGATGATAAGGGTCATAAGAGTCATACCCGACACCGGGTTACTTCCTACAATGGCGATTGCGTTAGCTGCAACCGTAGTGAAGAGGAAGGCTATGATAGTGACAACAAGCCACGCCACAGCTGCCTGCCAGAATGTATGGATAACGCCAAACCAGAAGAAGAGGAACACTGCTACCAAGGCAATGAGGATGAAGAAAACAACCTGCTTCATGGAAATATCAAGTTGCCAACGCATCTCTTTGGCAGCCTTAGCTCCCCCCTTGAATTCACGTCCGGCAAGCCCTACAGCCTGACAGATGATCGGCCAGGATTTGACAATACCGATAACACCGGCCATCGCAATACCACCGATACCGATTTTTCGAGCATAATCAGCAAAAAGAGCATCGGGAGCCATCGCCTGAAATTCGGGAGTTCCGTATGTGCCAAGCAGGGGGATTACCACCCACCATACAAACACCGATCCGGCAAAGATGACAAATGCGTATTTGAGACCCACGATATATCCCAAACCGAGAAGAGCAGCACCCGTATTGCACGACAATACCAGCTTTGTCTTTTCTGCAATTGTCTGACCCCAGGATGCGGCCGTGGTCTGAACTGTCTCCGCCCACCAACCGAAAGTGGCAACGATATAATCGTAGATACCGCCGATAAGAGAAGCGATGATAAGAGTCTTAGCCTGTCCCCCATCTCCCGACTTGGCTGAGGCTTGTCCTGAAACAAGCACCTGGGTCGTGGCCGTTGCCTCAGGGAAGGGATACTTGCCGTGCATATCCTTCACGAAATATTTCCGGAAGGGGATGAAAAATAATATTCCCAAAATACCTCCCAAAAGCGAAGAGAGGAAAATCTGATAGAACTCCACTGTGATGCCGGGATATTTGGCCTTGAGAATGTAAAGAGCCGGGAGAGTGAAAATCGCACCGGCTACTATTACTCCCGAACATGACCCGATCGACTGGATAATCACATTCTGCCCGAGCGAATTCTTCTTTTTTAACGCCCCGCTCAAACCCACTGCAATGATAGCGATGGGGATGGCTGCTTCAAAAACCTGCCCAACTTTCAGACCCAGATAAGCTGCCGCCGCACTAAACACTATGGCCATCAGCAAGCCCATCGAAACTGAATAGAGCGTCACCTCCTCTTGATCACGAGCAGGATGCATCACCGGCACATATTTCTCATCGGCCGCGAGTTCGCGAAACGCGTTTTCTGGCAGTCCGGTGTCGGTGGTATAAACTTCTTCGTCCTGTTTCATAATGTATTATTGTTGTTTAAATTGTTCCTGGGTTCTTTCTATCCTTTGTTTCCAAGATTTATTTATGGAAATCGGGATTCTTTGATTTGATACCTTACGTTTCGCGAATTTAATAATTTTTTTATAATTCTTTGTTGCTCTATCCCTCTTTTTCCGCTCAATTGTAAAAATAATTTAAAATCTGCCATAATTTTAAACCTTCCTCTTTTCATCTTGTCGCAATAAAGGTGTTTACACATCAGCTCTCAATCAGTTATTTTTCATTACAAACTAAACATGCCCCCGGGTCTCTCCGCTCCCTCCTCTAATGCCCGGTTGGAACTATTATGAAGTTAAAATACCTTTTGGCCTCGGGAATGTTGGCCCTTCCAGCCCTGGTTTTTGCCAAGGGAAATGTAACTGGAACTGTCATAAATAAGGAATCGGGAGAACCGATGGATTTTGTCACAGTCCAGATTTTCAATTCAAAGACAGGAAAACCGCTGCAGATCACGGCCACTACCGATGAAGCCGGGCATTTCACTCTTAAAAATGTGCCCGACGGATCTTATACTGTCAAAATATCTAATGTCGGCTCCGTGAATCAGGAACGCCCCGTTAAAGTGGCTGGCGCGGATCTCGCTTTGGGAAGCATCAAACTGGCCGACGACACTAAAGTGCTTCAGGAAGTTGTTGTGGAGGGGATAAAGAGTCAGATGAGATTCGAGCTCGACAAAAAAGTGTTTTCTGTGGATGCCAACATAGCCTCTGCGGGGCAATCTGCTTCTGAGCTCCTTGAATCGATCCCTTCTGTGGAAGTGGACCAGGATGGTGAGGTTTCTCTTCGCGGCGACTCTTCGGTCACAATTTGGATCAACGGCAAAGACTCCGGTCTCACAGCCGACAACCGTGCGCAGATTCTTGAGCAGATTCCGGGGGAAAGCATCGATCGCATTGAAGTCATTACTAATCCTTCAGCTAAATATAGCCCGGAAGGGACATCCGGAATTATTAACATCATTCTCAAGAAAGACCGCCGGGGCGGTTACTTCGGAAGCGCGGAGCTAACCGGAAATTCACGTGGCGGAGGGAATGCTTCCTTCAATATCAATTACAATTCATCCAAATGGGATACATACGCCAGCATCGGTTTCCGTATGCGGCATAACACGGGAGGAAGCGAGATGCGCCGTCTCTTCAACGACGGCACTTTCACCAATTCCGATGCGCGCAGTCCGCATCACGGCAACAACCTCTTTATTCGTGCCGGTGCCACTTATCATCTCACTGATAAAGATGATTTCTACGTTAATGCCTTTGGGATGTTCGGACATCGCTGGGGACATACCGACACTCATTATCTCTCCACAGTGCCCAATCTCTGGAACACTAACTTTGAGGTTTCACGCACTCGCAGCAATAGCCGCGGGGCTCATGCCGAGTGGGGATACTCGCATAAATGGAGCGACACTCAAACACTCGATGCAATGGTGGGATATAACTTCTGGGGAGGGCCGTCGTGGGATTCCTATACCGAGGAACAGCATTACGATGATTCCGACATATCCCTGAAAGAATATCGCGAACAGGAGATGCCTATCCATTCCAACACATGGGAAGCAAAGGTGGATTATACCCAGCAACTCACCGACTGGCTAAAACTCGAAGCCGGATTCAATGGCAATTATAGTCATGAGAACACGCCCAACACCACTTGGAAGGGCACATCTCCCGATGATATGGTTCTGGCTGAAAACCTTTATAATCATTTTATCTATACAAATAATGTCTCGGCCCTTTACTTCACTTTGGGGGGCAAGGTAAAGGATTTCAGTTTCTCGGCAGGCCTTCGCGGAGAAGCATGGCAAGTCCGCTCCCAAAGTCTGGATTATTGGACATCGCGCAAAGATGCAGAAACATTCAAGTCGAATAAATTTGCCCTCTTCCCTTCCCTTTATCTCTCCTATTCTCTTCCTCATGACAATGAGATTCAGCTTAATTATACACGTCGAATCCGTCGTCCATGGGGCGGTCAGCTTAATTCATTCCTTAACACATCTGACCCCACCAACTATACCTACGGCAATGAGGAGCTTGAACCACAATATTCCAATGCTTTCGAGCTTAACTATCTCAAAAGCTTCACTTGGCATCTTATATCCGTTTCGGCCTACGTTCGCACCGCCGACAACAAGATGAACCGTATCAGCTATATCAATCCATACGACGGGATAATATATTCAACCACTGTAAATGTGGCTAATCAGGTTAACTCTGGTGTGGAGATTGTATTGAAAAATTCTTTCTTTAAGAGTCATCTCGACTTGACCACTACCGTAAACCTCTATAATAACCATATCGGCGCATGGGAATATACTGGCTTAGCTTATAATCCCAATCCGCAGGAATTTACAGAGCCTCGGAGTTTCTCTCTGTCAGGCGCAAGCCAGAATGCTTTTGCTTGGGATGCTCGAATGATGGCCAATGTCAAACTCCCCTGGGGGCTCTCTTTTCAGGCCACAGGACGCTATTCTTCGGAGCATAAAGAGGCTATGGGCACACACCAAGGTGGTTGGAGCGTGGATGCCGGCTTGAGAAAAGTGGCTGGAAACTGGTCCTTCTCTCTGAATGCGCGTGATATATTCGATTCGCGTAAATTTAAAAGTTCAACCATCACCGACAATTATGTTCAGACTAATAAACGGTGGCGCGGCGGACGCACTATTGGGTTGACTATCAAATATTCTTTCGGAAACATGAAACCGAAGAAAGATAACCGCCAGAACTCTTCCGAGCCCCAGGAGGTGGAATATAACTCCATGGAATAAATTGTAAAGGAAGAAAAGTATAAAAGGAAGCCGAGCCAGATAATCTGCCTCGGCTTCCTTTTATTTTGTTCTACTTTGAAAATTGATTTTATAAGTTGAAATAATATGTCCCTGTTGACAACGGAGCATAGAAATTATAATAGACTCCGCGCAGGTAATAATAGGTGTTATACGCTGTCTGATCCACTCCCGTGTTCCACATCTGGGTCCATGGATTCCAGGCACTAAGCACAGTGACATTATATTGGACACCATTATACGTGTATGCCACTTTCAAAGGGATTACACGCCATATTCCCTGGGCATCGTAGCCACATGCAATAACCTTCTCCACACCTTGATTGGGATTAGGCGAAACATTCACCACAACCGGAGGATTGGAATACCAATTGTTCCAGCCCGGTCCCCAACCGTTGTTCCACCCCGGACCGGGACCGGGATTCCACCCAAGCCCATTGGCCGGACCAATCGGAGCATTGGGTTGGAAACTACCGCCCGAACCGGGAGCGGCAGCCGAAGACCCTCCGCCACCAGGGGCGCCCAAAGATGAGCCACCTCCCCCGCCCGGAGCTCCGAAACTATTCTGAGCCTGCGCAGCAGAGACTCCAAACAATACGGCCAGCGCAAGCAATCCACCTTTTATATATCCTGATGCTGTGTTTTTCATAATCTTATAGTTTTATAGTTTATTGTTATAACAATCTTCTTCCCCTTTCAGTTGGTCGTTTTCCGATTTGCCCAATCATTTTTCATTCAAAAACCACTTTTTTGAATCCAAGGAGCGTTAATTTAAAGATTTTTCCGTAAATTTGCAGATTGATAAGCAGATTAATAATCATAGCGCCTTGGCGCTGCATAAAGATATAAGAAAGAGAATGGCAAAACAGGAAGACGTTTTCAAAACCATTATCGCCCATGCAAAGGAATATGGGTTCGTGTTTCAATCCTCAGAGATTTATGACGGTCTCTCCGCTGTTTACGACTATGGTCAGAATGGTGTGGAGCTGAAAAACAATATCAAACGCTACTGGTGGGAAGCAATGACAATGCTTCATGATAATATTGTGGGTATCGATTCGGCCATCTTCATGCACCCCACAATCTGGAAAGCTTCCGGCCATGTGGATGCCTTCAATGACCCATTGATTGATAACCGCGATTCTAAGAAACGCTATCGCGCTGATGTGCTCATCGAAGATGAAATGGCAAAATTTGATGAGAAGATAAATAAGGAGGTGGCTAAGGCTGCCAAACGCTTCGGCGACGCTTTTGATGAGGCACAGTTCCGCGCAACCAACGCTCGCGTGCTGGAGCATCAGAAGAAACGCGATGAGCTCCACGAGCGCTTCTCAAAGGCAATGAACGACAACAACCTCGACGAGCTTAAACAGATTATCCTCGACTATGAGATTGTTGACCCTATTTCAGGAACCCGCAACTGGACCGACGTGCGTCAGTTCAACCTTATGTTCAAGACAGAGATGGGCTCCACTGCCGATGGAGCGATGAATGTATATCTGCGTCCTGAAACTGCACAGGGAATCTTCGTAAACTATCTCAATGTTCAAAAAACCGGACGTATGCGTCTTCCCTTCGGTATTGCCCAGATCGGCAAGGCTTTCCGTAATGAAATCGTTGCACGTCAGTTCATTTTCCG
>CAZXGU010000106.1:0-8964 GCA_964640375.1 uncultured Sangeribacter sp.
CTCCAACCGCAGAAGAGTCAACAAGCACGGCTTCCGCGAGAGAATGGCCACTAAAAACGGTCGCAAAGTTCTCTCTCGCCGTCGCGCCAGAGGTCGCGCATCGCTTACTGTATCCGACCACCTGGCCAGCAAGTAATCTTTTGATTGCTTATGACTCCTAAAGATATTACCCCGACCATCCGGTCGGGGTATTTCTTTTTTAGAGCATAGGTGATAAAGATTAGTGAATAAGTAGTTCGCCTTAATTCCCTTTGCGAAGCGACATCAGATATTTATAGAAAAGAATCTTTCTGACGCTGCTGTTTAGTCTTTCCATCGGGATTGTCCCTCTCTCCACAGCTTCCACTATCCTTTCGATTTCTGCATCGGTTTTCACAGGTGCAAGAATAATATCCGCACCCGCTTCGATAGCCTTATCTGCCCCCGCCCCTTCAGCTCCTCCCATGGAGAGAGCATCCGTGAGAATTAACCCTTTAAATCCCAAATCTTTTATCAACAATTCTGATATAACCGTTCGCGACACTGCAGCCGGTTGCATCTCGGGGTCGATGGCCGGCACTGCGAGATGTCCCACCATCACAGCCGACAATCCCGCCTCAATATATTTCCTGAAAGGGTAAAGATCTATGGAATCCATCTGATGAAGCGAGCGTTCAATCACCGGCTTCCCTTTATGGCTATCCCCTTTTGCCGAACCATGACCCGGGAAATGCTTGGCCACGCTTATCACCCCTCTGCTCTCTAATCCGCGAGAATAGGCCACAGCCATATCCGACACTCTAACGGGGTCGGCACCGTAAGAACGCTTCCCCATAAAGCTTCCCTTGGGAGCCACATCAACCACAGGCCCCAAAACCATGTTTATGCCAAGTTGTTGACATTGGTCGCCCACGGTGGCCCCATAGTTAAACATGTCATTGTCGGTGGCATGGGAATCAATATCGGAGTTGAAAGGATAACTCGGTTCGTCGCTAAGGCGCATCCCTAACCCCCACTCGGCATCTATCGAGACAAATGGGGGAATAGCGGATGCTTTGCTGAGCGAATCAGCAATTAGAGAGGCTGAAGAAGAGGTGCCTTTAAGCAACACCACACCACAGACGCCCTTTCGTCCATAATCTCCTACTGTTTTAAGTGTATAACTATCGTCGGAAGAGAAAAGAGCGGGCATCACCAATTGAGCGGCTTTCTCCTGGATAGTCATTCCGGCGAGTACAGAATCAGCCAACTCGGAGGCCCGATAGCTGAGATCGTTTGCACGGCGCAGACTGTCGGCCTCCTGAGAGGATAAGCCATCGGCTGAGGCGGAAGAGTCCTTTCTTCCCGGTTGACATCCGAGAAGAGCGACTGTCAGAAGACAGCAGAGACCAAGCAACAGCCGGTAATTCATAAGTTATTCAGTAATATTGACGGCTTCCACAAATCGAGGAGTAGAATCAGAAGCAATCGGCAATCCCAATTCGGTGAGCCGATTGATATATTCCAATATTCGTACGTTCATAATCATCGGGTCGCTCCAGAGAGGTGTATTATTGGCTAATGAAGTGAGGCCGTCGTTACCATTGGCAAGATAGTCGATTGTAGCCAAGACATATTCTTTATCCGCCTCAAGCGGAGCGTTATTGAGCAATACGCTTATTTCTCCTGAAGGGAGCATCACTACTCTAAGATTTCCACTGATCGCCTCTCCTCCTTTTGAAGCAGCAACTTTCATGGCATCTATGAAGTCTTGCCCTTTTATCTTGACAATCTTAATGAAATTAGAGAAGGGGAATGTGGATAAAATCTGCCCTTCTGTCACTTTCCCCTGCTTCATGGGCTGACGGATACCACCGACATTCACCATGGCGAAATCCACCTCCGGGAAGTCGGGATTTGAAGCACGGAGAGAATCGGCAACCTGACTGCCATACCAAAGAGCGAAGTCGCCTCCCCAATTTGGATAGGCTCCGGTGCGTTTATTATTGTCCATATCCATAGTTGCAAGCCCAATGGGATGATTATTCACTGAATCGACAACATGTTTATAAGGGGCAAGAAAGGATATTATCTTTTTATCATATTTTTCAGCCGGGAAACGGTCGGTGACCGGAATATAGCGGTAATCGAATTTCTTTTCATTCAATTTATCGAGATCCACCTTAATATAGCCCAAGTTTTTGCCATATCGTCCTGTTTGGGCCACGAGGACCGGTTTCCCCGCTTCATTTTCAATCCAATAAGGTGTTTTATCGGGAGTGGAGGGGTCAACGAAGGTGTGGGAATGACCTCCGATTATTATATCTATATCTTTACTTTCGCGAGCAAGGTCAACGTCGGTTTTCTTATCCACGTCGGTGGTATAACCGATATGTGTCACCGCGACCACCAAATCGCATTTTTTATCATTTTTCAGATAAGCAGCCCAACGGTTGGCCTCTGCCACGGCGTCGCTATAGTTCATCCCCTCATAGTTTTCACTTGAAATAAGGCTTTCGGGAGCGATATTGATACCAATGAATCCGACTTTCTTTTTCCCTATCTTTTTGATTACGTATGGCTCGAAAAGACCCTTGGCAGGAGTATTGGAGAAATCATAATTAGCCGAAAGCCGACTTCCTTTCACTTCTTTCCAATGCTTTGCCAATTCATCCAGTCCGTTGTCAAATTCATGATTACCAAGGATTCGGATATCATAATTCATCATGTTAAAAAGAGGATACTCCACATCTCCCTTGAAATAATTGAAATAGAGAGTGCCTTGCACCATATCTCCGGCATCGACAAGGATTACATTTTTCTCGGCGTTTCTCACGGAGTCAATGATTGCTTTTCTGGGGAGGACCCCGCCAGTGCCGTCGGGAGCGACATCGATATTGGAATGGGTATCGTTGGTATGGAGGATAACGAGATTATCTGCAACGCCAGAGGTGGCAAATAAAGAGGCTAACGAAAATAAAAGCGTTTTAAGGAATTTCTTCATGGCTACTCGCATTTGTTATAACGCAAAAGTAACCATTTTTTTGATAATTTGCAATTTTGCGTATCAGTGTTTCAAAATGAAACAGTATAAATGATTGAAAGATAAGGTTGTATCATACGTTTCAGTGTTTCAGTGTAACGCGAATTTTTACGGTTAATAATTTTGCCGGGGCCTTTCTCTTTGATAATTGTTTTCTTTTTCTGTTGCAAAGAAAAAGAAAAAATGGGAAGCGTGGGTCATAATTGTTTACAGAGGTAATGCTATGGAGAGGAGGCGTCCTCGCCTCCTGGATAATGATTGCTCCGGAGGCGAGCCAGTAAGGATGGCAACCCTAACATGTTATATTAAGCCCTTGAGTTTATTGATGTCTTTTTCAGACAGATCGGCTAACTCTAAAACTTCCTCCTCTTGAAGTGGTATCATGAACCTCCAATAAATTTCTCTTTAATTTTCGAACTTCAGCAAAGGTATTGACGATGGCTATTGTGGTTTGGGTCGCTACCGGACTTTTCAAAATTGTCGCTAACATGTATAACCCCTTTTCAGTAAATCCCTTGATTGTAGCAGAAGAATGTTTGATATTAAACCGGTCAAATTTTTTGACCAGTTCTGACTTTTCTTCTTTTGAATATTCCATGATTAGACATTTAACCATAGAAAAATAATGCAACCGTCTCCGACGGTTGAGGGGGTGGGGATTAGAGGGCCTCAGGTAGGCTCCTGAGGTCGCCAACCAGAGGTTAATAATGATGAAACCGCCGCTGGCGGTAGATTAGTTCCTGAATATCAAGGAGACAGCCTCGAATTTTATGGCGACTTGGTCAGGGGTTCCATATTGAAATATTGGAAGATTTTAATTAACTTTGTAAAATTAAGTTGTATGCGTCTGAAATGGGAATCACCAATATTGTTAAGATTAAGTAATGTCTATCCTCATGAAGATCGAACCATTGCAAGAGAATGAAATTATTCTTTATCAGCCCGACGAAACCCTAAAATTAAGCGTAAGGGTTGAAGATGAGAGTGTGTGGCTTAATCAAGCTCAAATGAGTGAATTATTTGAAGCAACTAAACAAAATATAAGTCTCCATATCAATAATATTTTTAAGGAGGGAGAACTGGAGCCCGCTTCAACTGTCAAGGAATACTTGACAGTTCAAACTGAAGGCAAACGTAAAGTGCAACGTCGTATTTCCTTCTATAATCTTGATGTTATTATATCCGTTGGGTATAGAGTAAAATCCCTTAGAGGCACTCAATTCAGACAGTGGGCAAATAAGGTTTTGAAAGAATACTTACTCAGAGGCTATTCTGTGAATCAAAGATTGTTGCAACTTGAAAACAAGATGGATCGAAGATTTTCAGAATATGACAGACAATTACTTCAACTTAATGAAAAGGTTGGTTTTTTCGTGCGGTCTTCTCTGCAACCCAAGGAAGGTATTTTCTACAACGGTCAGATTTTCGATGCCTATATTTTAATAGCACAGTTAATTAAGCAGGCAAAAAGAAGAATTATATTGATAGACAATTATGTCGATGACACGGTGCTTTTACAACTTTCTAAACGAGCCCCCGGTGTGACTGTTGATATCTATGATGGAAAAATATCAAGTCAACTTAAACAAGATGTAAAACACCACAATGCCCAATATCCCGGAGTAACACTCCATCACTATTCGAAAGCTCACGACAGATTCTTGATTATTGATGAGGAGGTATATCATATAGGAGCATCACTCAAGGATTTAGGGAAGAAACTTTTTGCTTTCTCCAAGATGGAGGTTATGACAGGATCACAATTGCTTTCCAGATTATAAATTTCACATGGAATTGTAATGAAAAAAAGATTTTTTAAATTGATTAGGTGCAAATTAAAAAAAGGGAAAGTTAGTTTCCGCAAATAATAAGCTCCTACCGAGAAGTTAATGTCCATTAATGTACACCCCCCATTATAACAATTCTTTAAGTTATGAAAGAGAATAAATTCTATACTATAAAAAGAGAATATTTCGAAAAGAAAAATTCTTACTGTTACATTCTTCAATTAAATAAAAAAATCAGTCCCGACCATCTAAATAACTTGCAAGAACATTTAAAGATTATGAATGGTTTCTACTTCTCTTTTAAAAAAGAAAGTGGCTTTGTTTTCAAATATAAAAGAGAAGCTAAAGCCTTCGGCGACATTCTTGAGGGATATTTATATAGTATAGGCTTTGAGGAAGATGAAGATGCAAATGATGAAGAAAATATCTATTGTGGTTCATATATGGATGACCCTGAAATCCTGGATTATTTGGAAGAAACCTTTTCCCAAGAAAAAGGAGATAGGACAAATCCTAATAATGTACTATCCGAAACTAAGGAGGAAGATATCACAGACTTCTCCAACAGGGAAACAGATGAGGCCGACTCTAATAATGAAATTATCTCTATCTTGAAAGAGAATTTTATCATTGTAGAAACAAAGGGAAAATATGGAATAATCAATTGTTTGGGAGATGAGATTTTTCCAAAAGCCTATGATAAATTATATACTACTGGTTCAGAGAAGGTACTCTTTACTCAATTGGAGGATAAATATGGACTGATTAATCTTTGCACCAAATTGGAAGTCACTCCTCAATATGACCAAATTGATTTATATAATTGCAATTTGGCATTAGTCAGGAAAAATAATCTATATGGGTTTATTGACGAAAAAGGGAAAGAGATTATCCCTTGCCAGTATCATGAGGCAGAGAGTTTTAGTGAAGACAGGGCAGTTGTAAAAAAGACAAAAAAAGGGAAGAAATTTGTAATCGACAAAAAGGGAAAAAGCATCACACCTCCCATATATGCGGACATTGGATTTTTCTTGCATGGACGAGCACATGTCACTATTGATGATTGGACCTATGGGTTTATCGACTTAAAAGGGAAACTTGTTATTCCTATAAAATATAATTTAGCAGAACGACCATCATTCTTGTGCGAGTATGGAGTGGAAAAAGAATGGATCGGCGAAACAAGCTTTGAGCGTGTAGTTGACCTTGATGGGAACATAGTATTTTCGGTAGATGGAGAGTATTCCTGGTGGGTTAGTACTACCTATGAATATAAAGGGCAAAAACGCATCATCTTTCGACGTTCGGAGAATGAAACAGACAACACATTTTGTGGGGCAACTGACATTTATGGCAACGAAAAAATTCCATTTGGCTTTACTTCCATTACCCTAAATAATCCGACTAACAAAGAAGATAGTTGTCTTTGTGTGGAGGTAGATAATAAATATAATGGTTGTCTCTCTTTAGATGGGGAAATGTTAATAGATACCATTTCCGAGGAACTTACTTATCTTCGGGATGGATATGCCATAATAAAACAGAAACGCAAATATGGAGTCATGAAACCGGGTAGCGAATGGGTGATTCCATGCATCTATTATTCCATAACTCAATTAGATAAGGCTTCCGATGGGACAGTAAGATTCATTGTTTCAAAAGGGAAAAAATGGGGCGTCCTCAACGACAGGGAGGAATGGATTCTTCCATGCCAATTTGAGAATATTGAGGTGGGGTTTGACGGGCAGTTTATTTTGGGAGTAAAAAAGAAGAAGAAAATAGTGACTGATAAGATGAAAGATATCGGAAACTATTTATGGGAAGGAATCTATCCTATAGCCAACGCAGACTCCTATCTCTGCATTGAAGCCGGGACGGCTCATGTTATCGACAAAAAAGGATTGGAGATTACTTCCTTTTCATGTGAAGGATTTATTTCCATTCTCGATAACTATGAATGTTACCCTGACAATGAGGAAGAAGAAACAGGGGAAGAAGAGGATTTGGATTGAAGAATTAGAAATATGAAAAGAATTAGCAAAATATTTTGGTTTGCACTAATAGGATTTTTATGTCCTACAGTGGTATTCAGCCAGAAAATGTTTTCTGTGGATAGAGAATATCAGGCGGATGTGAAGGTTTATGTGGTGGATGCAGAGTATAAAGCAGATTTGGTGGTTTACAAAACTGATAAAGAATATAAAGTAAACGCTTCAGAGAATAAAGGGATTTGGTATTTTTGCCCACGCCAATATCAAGCCGACAAGAAGATATATTTTGTAGATCGTCCCTATCAAGCCGATCTTAAAGTGTTTTTTACCGACAAAGAATATAAAGCTGGATGGATAAGCAATGAGAAAAAACCTCTCCTGTATTGAGCTTCATAACTGTCTCCCAGAAGGTTAAAATAGTGGGGATTGGGGCGGAGTATTTTCCTGACCGGCTTCTTTTCGCTTGGTGTTCATCTCTTTCACACTTTTCTTGAAATTATTCCATTTCTTCTTTTGATCTTTCCTGAATTTATAGCGCGAAATACCGGTGAATTGCTTGAAGATGAAAAGAGCACGCTTCCCCAGACTGAAGTTGTCATTGCGCAATTTCCCACTTCCCAATTTTTCGTTGGGAGGTAGTTCCAGACGTACAGCTTCTTTATCAAGTTCCCCCACCCTATCTATTAATGCCAAAGTAGCGGAATCTAATGGTGGAGCGGAGGCAGGCTCAAAAAGCTCAACGTTCTCCTTATCAAACTTATGATTCTGCCATGTTTTTGCCTCTTTGACGGTAAGATATTCGCGGTCGATAACATATAATTCTGCTGAAGTGGTGAAATAATAACCTTCTCGTTCGCTGCTCACTCTCCTCATCTCATGTCCACGTCCGAAAGACTCAATGTTAAAAGAGTAGCTTGTAAGATCTAAAGGGGATAGGTCGGCACCTAATACATTTTCATAATTAAAAGTTGCTTTGAAATCATAAAAATCCACACCCTCCTTAAAGAATCCGTCAAAAGCAGGACACCATTTCCTTCCTTCTTCTCCGGCAAGCAAGTTAAGGCTGAGAACAACAACATCTTTATCCCTCTTCCATGTCTCAACAGCGCTATATTTTCCATGGATAGTGTCAACCCCGGCATCAACATACCTTAATTTCTTCGGCAATTGTCCAAGAGGCGGCATTCCCATCCAGTCGGTCCATGTGAAATGGAATTTATATTCATCGCTTACGCTGTCAAGGCCTTGAGCATTAGTGAATCGGTAATAGGAATTAGAAAGAAGCGTTCTTGGGATTCGCCAACCTTTGAAATTTATTTTCTCATTAGGCACCAACATGAAATCGACCAATTTCTCACGGTAAAGGAATACGGTGTCAGAATAATTGGAAATAGAGGAATGGTCGCGAACGTAGGCCAATATATGAACTATCTTATTACGATTCGACTCCACCATCACTTCAGGAAGTGCAGTAGTTTTTGGAGCATTAGCTGCCCTTGCAGCCAACACCACAAAAAGAAAAAGAGATAATATATGTGCGCGCAACATATATAAATAACGGAACCGGTATTCGGACTGTGACAGGTTCTTTTAAGAAAATGTAACAAAGAATAATAATGCAACCGTCTCCGACGGTTGAAGGTTTGGGGATTTGGATAGCCTCAGGTAGGCTCCTAAGGTCGCCAACCTGAGGTTAAGAATGATGTAACCGCCGCTGGCGGTAAGGGTTGAGGATGAGTGTGTGGCTTAATCAAGCTCAAATCATTTGGAATGTTGTGACTTGAGATACGCTCTCAGCTGTTTGGGAGTCAGTCCGGAATGTTTCTTAACATATTTTCCAAAGAAAGCAGGATTATTGAAGCCCAATCTGGCAGAAATCTCTTTAATTGATTCATCCGTATGAATCAGGGCAGTCCTCACATCGGTCATAATAGCCTCGTTGATCCATTCCATTGTGTTTTTTCCGCTAATGCGTTTCACAACCCTTGCAAGATAATTTGGAGAGACAGCTAACGCATCTGCGTACCACTGCATATCTCTCGCCTTTGGATATGATTCTATAAGCAGAGTGGAAAAACGCTGATATAATCTGTCAGCCGACTGTCTTGCCGGCATTTTTTCGGAAACAGTTCCGGGCAATGTGACCGAAGCGAGCAGATCTTCCATCAGTGAAATAATTGTGAAA
>CAZXGU010000106.1:8974-10731 GCA_964640375.1 uncultured Sangeribacter sp.
AACGAACATTTTCAATGCCCATAGAATATTTTTGAGCCAATAATTCGCTATATATTCCAAGAAGATTTATGACAGGTTCACTAAGATTAAAAACTATACAATTGCCCTTCAACGACGTGAGCTGAGGAAATCCAACTGAACTTCTACTTTCAAACGGCACAGTTGCTTCTATTCCACATATCATCCCCTCGCTATCCGGCGAAAAAAGCATATCTGATATAAAGTCGCCCGCTTTATAGAATATTATCTGGCCGGCTTCTGCCATAAGGGATATGTCATTTAAGGTGATGGCTATTTTCCCTGTAGCGACATAAATAAAGCCCACAAAATTGACATATACTTTGCGAGTAAGTTTCCTGAGAGCAGAAAAATCACGATAAAAAATAAAATCACTACCAAACTTCATCCCTGGCGCCGCAGAGTTGAGGTCGTTGATAGTCCATAATGGAGGAAGAGCCTTTTGTGTCATGACTGAGATGTTTGATTTTAAAACATATTTTGGGAAATTAAGTTTGGAAAAAAGAAGTTTTAAATGTTTTTATATTCTAAACATTGCATTGTATATTCCATTATAGGCTTTGATTGAATTAAATAGAACTAATATATAGATTAAAGAGTTTTAGAATTAAACAGCAACCCAAACCAATCATAAAAAATTATAATTGTTAGAATAGTATAGTCAAAAAGATTAAAATAAAATTATTAAAAAACTAAAAACAATGAGTAATTACAGCAAAACACACGTAGCTGAAGGCGCACCACGCACAGAGCTACACGACACCCTCTCTCTCACAGGTGCTGAAGTATCAGTTAATAATCTTCCGGCCGGAACAGTGATTCCCTTCTACCATAGCCACAAGGAGAACGAAGAGATCTATTTTATTGTTTCAGGTAAGGGATTCATGGAAATCGACGGTGAGAATGTTCCTCTCGAAGCAGGCGACTGGCTTCGTGTAGCTCCGGCTGCAAAGCGTAAACTACACGCTGAAACTGACATGACCGAGGTATGCATACAAGTAAAGGAAGGCAGTCTTACAGAATGGACTGCAAACGACGCTATCATGTGTTAAAAAAGTAACAATCTTTATAAAAAGTAGAGGCTGTCTGACAATTTTATCAGACAGCCTCTCTTCTTATTTTTCCTAATATCTTAGAATTCGATGAGGTTTTCGCCAGTCATGTCGGAGGGTTGACCCATTCCCATGAGATGGAGCAACGAGGGAGCCACATCGGCAAGACGACCATCTTTGAGTTTGGCGTCTTTGTGCTCTCCGATATAGATGAAGGGCACCGGATTCAAGGAGTGGGCAGTGTTGGGAGTGCCATCCTCATTCAAGGCGTGATCAGCATTACCATGGTCGGCAATGATAATGGTCTCGTAACCATGAGTCTTTGCAGCCTCCACCACTTTCTCAACGCACTTATCAAGAGTCTCCACAGCCTTCTGGATAGCAGGATAAACTCCGGTATGACCCACCATGTCGCCATTAGCGAAGTTTACAACAATGAAATCATATTTCTCGCTGTCGATAGCGTCCACGAGCTTATCAGTGACTTCAGGAGCACTCATTTCTGGTTTGAGGTCGTAGGTTGCCACCTTGGGAGAGGGAACCAGGATACGATCCTCGCCATCGTAAGGTGCTTCGCGACCGCCGTTGAAGAAGAATGTGACGTGGGCATATTTCTCGGTTTCTGCTATATGAAGCTGCTTCTTTTCATTCTTAGAGAGATACTCCCCAAGAGTGTCGGGCACATCC
>CAZXGU010000107.1:0-10724 GCA_964640375.1 uncultured Sangeribacter sp.
TGAGGTCTCCAAGCGAGACCAAATGGTAAAGGGTGACCGGGAGGCCACCCTTTATTTATTATCCTTCCTCTCTATTTAAGAGACCCATCCATTAAAATATGAATCAACTATTTCTAAAACTTGGATCAACTATTTCGAGTATATTCGTTTTCTAATTTTCAAAATTTTATTAAATTTGTAGGCACAATAAATCATCTAATATTTTATACTATGGGTTCACCAACAACAAAGGCAGAATGTCAACGCAGAATTGAAGCCAAACAAGAGACAATTGCAAGATACAGAGAATTCATGTCGAAGTCAACTTCTAAGGCCGACAAAGAAACTCACAAGAGAAACATCGCGAATCTTCAAGCGGAAATTAAAGAACTTCGCGAGAAAAAAAAGAGTCTCAAATGAAAGGCTTCATGTTTGACCATCCCCCACGTTTCATTGGTGAAAGGGATGGTCAATTTATATGGAAATTATATGAAGGTGAGGATTTATTATCTTCTTTCGCATTCTCTTTAGAAGAATGGCATCAGATTGTCACGGATATTGATAATATGGAGGACTGGAGGAATTTCTTGAGGGAGTATTCTTCATATAGCACCTGTTATGTTATGTATCGCAAGAACTCCGATGTTCCAATCGCTATGTGTTGGATACTTGCCGAGCATGGTCAATTTGATGATTGCCCTCGCGGAATGGCAGTTTCTTTTCATGGAGGAGGGTGGAGTGATGATTTTGCGGATAAATATTATTACGCCAAGGGATGTCTTCTTATTGCAGCCTACCTAAAAGGTTTAGGTTGCAGGGTATTTACAGCTGTAGCACCCGACAATTTACCTGCCAAAAATCTCATCGAGAAAATTGGCTTCCAACCATCTTGCTACGAAATGTATGAGCTACCCACAATAAATAAAGTATTTAAAAATTGTCTTAATAATGTTTTTACAGGTTGAGACTAATGCTTTATCCTTCCTTTCATTTCCAAAGCTTTGCGATTCATACCTTTACAAAATTTTCTTCATATTAGAGGACAAAGTTCCCCTTTAGAACTCATTATACCATTTACTTATTTGCAGTCGCTCTCCTATGAAAATCAAGTTCTTTTCTATCCCATTGTTATTGCTCACATGGTTGTTTCTGTCATGTTCTACTCATGATGTAATTTCGCCATTTCAAGCCGATGACACTGAGTCCAAAATATTCTACAACCCGGAACAACAGCCTTATTATCTAAATGGGGGCACGCAAGGCTTACTGAACGACCTCTACTCCACTATTTTGAAAACTGCTCCTTCAACACAAGAATGTGTTAGTGCACGAGCAGTTGTAAAGTTCAGTATTACCGAACAGGGCGTAATTGACCCAAATTCTATCAAGGTTTTTAAAAATCTATCTGTGCCTGAAGATTATTTGATGGCGGCGATTGAAGCAATCAAAAGTTTAGGCGAATTTGAACCCGGAAAAATGAACGGAAAACCGCTAAAAGTTACATACAATCTTCCTATTCTATATCCCGTTCCAATGAAATTTATCAAGACTGGCGAATAATACATTTTGATAATGCTGCTTGAATTGTGGAAAATTAGGCAAGGATTATAAAATGTCGGACAGGGCTGGAGCTTCCCAAACCGCAGAGCGGTTCCACTTTCTATTAACCGGGGGTTCCGGCGAAGCCGAACCCTCGGACTGTCTCGCTGTGTGGAAGCAACCGCGGAGCGGTTCCACTTTGTTGTCGTCATCTTTGTCCATCCGGTTATATCTATATCTTAAACTTCTATCTCAAAATCCTAACTGTCTCTTCCCTTTTTCCATTCTTAACGCGAACCAGGTAGATACCATGGGGCAAGGAATTGATTTCTAAAATTAATTCATCCCTTAAATTCTCTTTTTTCGGTTTTTAACTTAATATCCCCGAATAATTATATATCTTTGCATAAACAAGTCAGAATATTATGAATAAAATATCAAAACGTATCGGCCATATTATGGCTATCCTAACTATATTCACTTCTTTAGCAGTTTTCACTCCTCACACCAAGGCATACGAATATTGGGACAGGAAAGTTAGCCAATTTGATTCTCTTCCGGTTTATCCTGAAGATATAGTATTCTTAGGAAATTCCATTACCGATGGAGGCCACTTCAACGAACTCTTTGAAATGCCCAATATTAAAAACCGTGGCATCTCATCAGATGTAATCAATGGCGTGGCCAAACGTCTTACTCAGGTTACAAAAGGACACCCCAAGAAGATTTTCCTCCTGATAGGAATCAACGACGTGGCTCAAAAAAATATAACCGTCCCTACCCTTCTGAAACGTTATGAGTCGCTTGTTGACTCTATAATCGCCCAGACACCCGAAACTCAACTTTACATTCAGTCGCTAATGCCTGTGAACCATACATTCAAACGCTATAAAACACTTTACGGCAAAGACAAAATAATTACTGATTTTAACAAGGGGCTTAAAGAGATGGCAGAGAAGAAAGGTGTCACCTACATCGACCTCTGGCCATTCCTTGCCGATAGCAACGGACGACTCAAAAGACAATACACCAATGATGGCCTCCACCTTTCCGGTGCCGGTTACAAGGCTTGGACAAAAGGTATAGAGAAGTATGTCAGGGAATGATGCCATTAAAGCTTTAAACGAGCAGCGTCGCCTCCTCCAATTAGAATATGAAGCTGAAAAAAGAGCATATTCTTCAGCCACAGAAAAAATCGGTCTCCGTCGCCTCGCCGAGCGTGGAGATGCTTGGCTCGATATAAAGATTGGTCGGGTATATTATAATTCGCTCAACCAAAGAATAGTTGAGATTTTCCGCAACACTGCTTCCGATGATGATCATCATTTTGAATTCGGGCGCCCGGTGGCTTTCATCATTAACAATGGAGATGCAGGCTCCAAACCGACGATTGCCTTCACCGGCTCTGTAAGTTTCGTCGATGGCGAACGAATGGCGGTTGTCATCCCTGAATCGGCTATTGTCGGCAGATTGGAAGAGGCTTCGTCAGCTTCAGTGATGCTATCTTTTGATGAAACAACCTACAGGGCTATGTTTGAAGCTCTCGACCGCTGCATCAACGCAAAAGGCCGACTTGCCCAACTTCGCGATCTTTTTTATTCAAAAAGGAAAGTTGCCGAGAGTTTAACCACTCCCATGCGCTTTCCCTACCTTAATTCTTCTCAGGAAGAAGGGGTGAATAAGGTGTTGCGCGCCAAGGATGTGGCTATCGTGCATGGTCCTCCCGGAACGGGCAAAACCACAACCCTTGTTGAAGCAATTAATGAGACTCTCCGACGTGAAAGTCAGGTGTTGGTGTGCGCCCAAAGCAACATGGCTGTGGATTGGATTAGCGAAAAATTAGTGGATCGTGGCATTCATGTCCTCAGAATAGGGAATCCGGCGAAGGTGAACGATAAGATGCTCTCTTTCACCTACGAACATCGCTTCGAAGCTCATCCCGATTACCCTACTCTTTGGAAAATTCGCAAAACTATCCGCGAATTACAAGCCTCAAAAAGAAAAGCCTCCGACCAATGGCATCAGAAAATGGATCGTCTTCGCAGTCGAGCCACTGAGTTGGAAATTCGCATCAATAATGATCTCTTCAATACTGCCCATGTGATTGCTTGCACACTAACAGGAAGCGCCAACCGAATACTTTCGGGAATGAAATTCTCCACTCTTTTCATCGACGAGGCCGCACAAGCCTTAGAGGCAGCTTGCTTAATTCCGATGCGTCGAGCCGGGAGGGTGATTCTTGCAGGCGACCATTGCCAGCTTCCTCCCACAGTGAAATGCTTTGAAGCTATGCGTCAAGGCCTTGGCAGGTCCCTCATGGAGCGTTTGGTGGAGAATCATCCGGAAGCCGTCACGCTCCTTACCATCCAATATCGTATGAATGAAGAGATTATGAAGTTCTCTTCCAATTGGTTCTATCAGGGAGCGATGAAAGCTTCTGAGGATGCCAAAAATAGAGGCATTCTTGAGCTCGACACCCCCATTGAATGGGTGGACACGGCAGAAGCGTATATTGAGGTAAGTAACCGGGAGAATCCTGAAACCGATATTGATTATCACGAGTCGATTGCCGGAGAATCTTTCGGCCGAATTAATAAAGAGGAGGCGAAACTATCTGTTATTACGCTTCAAAATTATATCAATAAAATCGGCAAGCAACGTTTCTTAGACGAAAATCTTGACATAGGATTGATATCTCCTTATCGGGCACAAGTGAAATATCTACGACACCTGATTAAACGGATTTCATTCTTCAAGCCCTTCCGAAATTCCATTTCCATTAATACTGTGGATGGTTTTCAAGGACAGGAACGAGATATTATTGTTATATCTTTGGTAAGAAGTAATGAGGATGGCGAGATCGGTTTCCTTCGCGACCTTAGGCGTATGAACGTTGCTATGACGCGGGCACGTATGAAGCTCATCATAATAGCAGATTCTTCCACGCTTGCTCGACACCCCTTTTACCGCAAACTAAAGGAATATATTTCTACGTTGAGTTAATTAAACCTAAAACTTTTAATAATCACAAAAATGAAGAAATTAATTATTGCAACAGCCCTCTCCCTCTCATTAGGAATAATAATGCCGGCTGAAATCAATGCAGCTACTTCTCCCTCCACTTCTCAAGCCGCTCCTAAAAAAGCTGCTAAAAAGACGGGAGCTAAAAAAACCGCTACCGCTAAAAAATATGTCCCCATGAGCATTGGCGATTGCTACATTGGGGAAGCGATGTATTATCAAAGCGAGCCTGTATGGATGGAGCTAACATTGTATCCAAACGGCACTTGCGAATGGAAAGCCAATGGTAAGACTTCTAAGGGAACTTTCTCCGGCACTATCACAGGTGGCAAATATACCGTTAAAGTTTCAGTTCCGGAAGTGGGCAACTACACTTTTAAAGGAAATAAGGAACATTGGGATTTTGAAGGTCCAAGAGAGAGTATCTCCCTTAGCCTGGAACACTAAAAATCCGTTTCACCAAGTATGCTTCAGCAAGTTTTAATTTCGGCTCTCGGCTTAGGTCTCTCTTCCATTTTGGGTTCAATTATCGGCTTGACCGTAAAGAAAATCCCTCACAAATGGAATGATATTTTTATGGGCTACTGTGCAGGGATGATGCTGGCAGCATCCATGGTTTGTCTGTTGCTCCCTTCTGTGGAAGCCACACCTCCTTCCGGGTGGTGGCAAGCGGCATTAGGGGTGGTGGCCGGAGTTATCCTCATTGGACTGATGGATAAATTCACTCCCCATCTGCATCATCTTTCAGGACTCGATGAAGAGCATCATGTCAATAACCATTCCCTTAACAGCACCCTCCTTTTCGTGCTTGCCATAGCTCTTCACAAACTTCCTGAAGGCTTGGCTACTGGTGTCACTTTCAACGGTGAGGAAGGGAATGCAATTGCCATGTCAATAACTATTGCCCTTCAAAACATCCCGGAAGGCATGGTGGTGGTCACTCCCCTTCTTATGAATGGAATAAGTTTCAGCAGAACTCTTATTTTGGCCATAACCATCTCTTTACTGGAGATTATCGGAGTCTTTACCGGATATTTTATCGGCGACATCTCTTCTCTCTTCCTCCCCTTCCTTTTGGCATTAGCCGGAGGGGCAATGCTATACGTCATCAGCGACGAGATGATACCCGAAACCCACTCCCATGGATTTCAGAAAGGAGCCACCTATGCCCTCGTAGCAGGAGTTATGACTATGCTTTTCATCGAAGCATTACTTTAAACATCCATTAGAAGAGGGTGTATCATAAATCAATTTATGATACACCCTCTTCTAAGTAAAAATAGTTTTCTTATTCTTTAATCACATTTACCTTTATACCCGTCATGTCAGACAAAGAACGGGAATCCCGACTCAGCTACCCCTCCTTTGCCTTACTTATGGTCACCAACCACACGCCGGAGAATATCAACACGATGGCTACACCCTTAATTGGGCTGAATACGTCCAGTCCTAATGCTATGCCTGTTATCGTGGCCACTATCGGCTGAACATAATTATACATCCCTACCACCGTGGGACGCAATCGCTTCTGCCCTATCATTATGCAGACGTAGGCCAAAAACGTTCCGCATATCACAACATAGCTTATCCCGCTCCATTCTGTTAATGTCATCGATGACCAATCCATCGTCAAGAGCCAATGCAGACTTGATGGCAATGCTACAACCGTGGCCGACAAAAACATCCATTTCATTAGAGTAACAAGACTATATTTCCTTATGAAATTACGGTAAAGCGTAAGATAAAGTGCGTAGCTAAGTTGGGCACAAAGCACAATAACATCTCCCAATGCCGGATTTGACCCCGGTGCTGACACCCCACTACCCATTATAAGAATAATTGCACCGAGCGCGCCCAATACTATTCCACCGGCCTTTTTAAAGGTGATCGGTTCGCCAAGAATAAGCCAAGCCAAAAACATCACCCACATCGGCATAGTGGTCGTAACTAAGGAAGCCTCTCCAGGGGAAGTAAGGCTTACGCCAAAAATAAAACACCCCTGGTTGAGAAGTATGCCCAACATTCCCGCTCCGAAAAGACGCAGTATATCCTTCACAGGCACATGCTCTCTCGGAAGAAAACACGAAGCTATCCAGAACAATAAGGCAGCCCCGGCAACCCTGAAATCAACCATCACTGCGGGAAATACAACTCCTGTAGCAAATACAATCTTGGCCACCGGCGACATCAATCCCCACATCACATTAGCTCCCAACATCGCCAGATGTCCCCTTATTTTACCGTTATCCATTAAGCTCTTTCTAAAATTTACACAAAATTAATAAATAAACTTCTTTTCCTTGAATAGTCTGTCGGAACTTTTATTATCTTTACACTAAAATACGAAATCAATTATGGCCGACAACTTTCTTGAACGCAAAATGGAAGACCTTCAAAGAGGTAACCATACTTACTATACTCCAAAGCGTCCAAATCCCAAAAAGGGCTTTATTCAATTTCCATTCTCTCCCAAACGAGTTCTGATAGCTTCCGATTTTGACGGAAATTTGGAAATGGCACGCACATTTCTCAAATATGATTGCAAAGTGGCCATCACTCTCCCTCCTATAGAAGATAGTGAAACTCTCGCAAAAAAGGAAGGGTTTAGATTTTATCCTTCGCCCTTCGATGTTTCAAAATTCCAGAATCTGTTAAAAGCATGGAGAGACATCGATATTATCATCACCGACCTCACCTATGCTCCACTAATAATTTCAATATGGAAAGAGCATCGCAACAGGTTCCCATACGTATCCTCCTACTTAAGTCGTTTGATTATTTTAGGCCAAGCCGACTCTAATGGTCTCATGCAAGACCTCTACCCATATAATATATCCGTCAACACTCTTATCCCTGCAGACATACATGCGGGAAGAAAGCTTTCCAAAGAGGAAATCTCCCAATTGATATTGCTGCTATCTCTTCCACAGAATGATTTCATCTCAGGAATGGAGTTTCCCATTTGAATATCTCATTAACTTATTATGAAATAAGGGTGCATCATTTTTCGATGCACCCTTAACCATTAATTAAGCTGTCAAATCTTATCTAAGATTCACTTTCTTACCATTTATGATATAAAGACCAGGTTCAAGAGAATTGATTGCGCTTCCTTCTGCCTTATTAAGAACCATCTTACCATCAACTGAGTAAACAGTATAACCTCCATTCTCAGCCTTAATCACGCTTGCTCCTGAATTCTTATCGAGGATAAAGAGAGCATCAATATTGGGCGATTCTATTCCTCCATCAATTACGAATGCACTGTAGTCGCAAGATAAAGTATAGCTTCCATCCTCTGTCGGTCCGGGATTGAAGGTCATCACCACTGATGCGCCTTCCTCCGACATCTTGGTGCTCCAGTCGGTAAGATTGAAATAGCTTGAATAGTCGGTGGCACGAAGATTGACAAATGAATTGCGGAACACTTCTGCTTCCTCTGCCTCATGGAAAGTGATTGTAATCTCCGAAAGACTCGGAGTAGCCTCATTCGCAGCAGGAGTGAACGAATAATCGTAGCTACGCAAAGGAATCACCTGCCATGTCTTATCAATCGCAGGGGAAGGCTGCCCGCTGATTGTGAAAGTACCCTCGGGAGCTGTTACTGAGAGAGTTCCTGTCTTGCCGGCATAACTGCTCTTGCCCTCTTCAATGTCAATCATGAGCATGTAATAAATACCCTCTGCGCTACGAAGTGAAATTGCGTAATCCGTACCAGCCGTCAACACAACATCGTCGAATTTAACTTCCACCTTCTCTCTCCAATTGGAATCGCTTCCATACACTGTCTCATCGTCAGCGAAAATGAAATTCACGTATGTACCGTAATCGTAGGCCACAACTTTCGAACCATTGGGAGAAGGAGTGATAGTTGTATCAACCTCCGATGTGCGGAGCAAAGTATAACCGGCCATTATTTCGGGGCTTGAATAGCTACCGTCAAGTATGAACGCACCCTCTTCCACCGTCAAACGATAGAATCCTGCAAGATAAGGAGCCGGATCGAAGGTGAGCTCAAATGTGGGATGTTCCGCATCCTCTACCTTCACACAATTATACTGAGTCAACATTCTTGATCCCATCAACACAACATACGAACCCTCTACAAATTTGGCTGTAGTTGCAGTTGGGAAAGAAATTGTGAAAGTTTCTAATGTCTCAGACTCTGCACCACTTGCCGGAGATATAGTGTAGGAATACTCTTTCGCTTCTCCCACAGTGAGGATATAAGCGAAAGCCGGGGATGACTGACCGTCAACACCAAAGGCTCCTTCATCTGCCGTAATTGAAAGTGTGTTGTTGGCAGCAAAGATATCCTTGCTAAAGGTGAACAAAAGTTTGTTCCCATCAGCTGTCACACTATAACCGGTTGCAGCTGAAGCATCGTCAACACGAGCAATCATCTCACTTCCGTAGGTAACTCTGCAACCACGTGATTCTGCTCCTCCTTCGAGAACAGAATCAGGAGCAACTGCCTCTGTCGATACTTCGCTTGCATTGGGGAATGTCATCGTTACCACCAGATTCTCTTCCGGAATAGCCACTTCTGCTCCCTTTTCAGGACTAAAGGAATAAGCAAGCGGATCTTCTCCCTCTATTGTCATCACCACGGTAAAGGCCTCGCTCTCGGCAAGCACCTCATCATCCTCATCGAGAGATTGGAACGCACCAGCACCGAATGTCCATGTATAAGTGCCCGGGGTTGTAAGGGTTATATATTCTCCTTCATCATCTACCGGATAGAAGTTTCGACAGTTGTAATTATTGAATCCTTCTGCCACATAAGTGTCGCCCAACCCGAATGATACGGAATAAGACTCGTTTCCGTTGCTTAATGAAATTCTGCCTGTCTTAATAGCCAAACGTCCCCATTCTGCAGGTTCAAAACCCGGGAAGCCTAATGTTAATTTTTCAATCTGGCTCACTGTCGCTCCCGACGCAGGGGAAGATATCCATTTCTCGAGTTGCATCCAAGGTTCATCTCCGGTTTCACTGCCACCGCCCCCTTGTTCACCGCCTTCTACTGTATAAACTGCAGTGATGGCCGGGGATTCAAATAAAATATCTTCTGAGTCCCAGTCCCATACTCTTGCAAATCCAGCTTCAAGCGAAAGGGTCCATTCTCCTGCTTCTGTAATAGATACCTCTTCACCCTCCTCATTGACAAAGATTAGGGTTTTATAATTGCCTCTCGGAGCTGCACCCGGATCTACACTATAAGTTATAGTCCCGTTGGTTATCGTGCCCTTTCCGGCATAGCTACTGAACATAAGGTCTTCATTCGATAAGTCGAGGTCGGGAAAAGTTACGGTTACCTCTTCCAACGCTTTTACGGTTGCGCCATTTGCGGGATCTAATGTGTAAGTATCCAGTCCGCCGGCAAAGGCCGTACTGAATATTGATCCTCCAGCAAGGCAAAGGGTAGTAAAGAAATGCTTCATACGCTTTTATTAAAGTTAATATTATGGATAATTGCTTAAAAATGTCATTTTGACTTCAAATTTTTCTTAACAAAAGCAAAATTACATAATATAAACTAATCCTACAAATTTTATATACAATAATTATAAAATCATCGACAAAAAAACGCTCCCATGATTTCTCATGGGAGCGTTTTGCTATTTTAAGATATCCTTTTATAGGATTTAGATTTTTCCTTTTTCAGCTATTGATTCTGCCTCTGCCATCACAATAGCATCGGGATCATCTGTGAGCTGAAGAGCGGCATATTCATCCTTGTTGGCCACTACCAAGCGATTGTATTCACGGAGACCTGTACCAGCAGGAATCAAGTGACCGCAAATCACATTCTCTTTCATACCCTCAAGAGTATCAGTCTTACCATTGATGGCTGCTTCATTCAGCACCTTAGTGGTTTCCTGGAATGATGCCGCCGACATTAAGCTTGAAGTCTGGAGAGCCGCACGAGTGATCCCCTGAAGAATCTGCTCGGATGTTGCCGGAACAGCATCGCGTACGGTCATTGTCTTCAAGTCTTTACGCTTCAAGGCTGAGTTCTCATCGCGAAGCTTGCGCTGAGTAATGATCTGTCCAGCAAGATAAGTCTGAGAATCACCGGCGTCAGTGATCACCTTCTTGCCCCAGATACTGTCGTTCTCCTCCATGAAGTCGCGCTTGTCAACAATCTGCTGCTCCAGGAAGCATGTGTCGCCCGGATCAAGGAT
>CAZXGU010000108.1:0-10640 GCA_964640375.1 uncultured Sangeribacter sp.
CCACGCAGGTCTATAAAGACCCCGAAAGGCGAGAAATATCTTTAGAGAAAACCGCGAAATAGAATATCGTTAGTTTATTTTTTTCATATTTTCTTTTTTAGTTTGAGTTAGGTTAATAATCCCGAGCCGTCTGTTCGCGAGAATAGGCGGCTTAATTAATCTCTCCAAATCAGTTCCGCTTTTGGCGGAACTAAAAACGGAACTAAAAACATTGTGATAGAATATGATGATATATAATTAGATATAATATTACAGAATTTTAGAATCCTCTCATTTATTACATATTATGATTGCGTATTACAAGAAGTTGCCAATGGTTAAATTGAAATCCATAATTGCAAATATAGTGGATTTTGGCAAAAATAACAAAATAAGAAAGGAAATATTTGCTCAGATAAAATAATAAGGTTAACTTTGCACTAAAATCTATATAGAAATGAGAAAGAATATAGTAGCAGGAAACTGGAAAATGAACACCACTCTTGAAGAGGGTGTGGAGTTGGCAAATGAAATCAATACCCTCCTAAAGGGAAAAGATGTAAATTGTGAGGTAATCGTATGCGTTCCTTTCACTCATCTCACCAGCGTGAACGCTGTTCTTGAGAACGACCTTGTTAAACTTGGTGCTGAAAACTGTTCAGAGCATGAAAAGGGTGCATATACAGGTGAAGTGAGCGCCCCCATGGTAAAATCTACCGGTGCGGAGTATGTAATCCTCGGTCACAGTGAACGTCGTCAGTATTTTGGTGAGAACAACGAACAGCTTCTTGCAAAAACCAAACTTGCTTTGGCCAATAACCTTAAACCTATTTTCTGTGTAGGCGAGGTTCTTGAAGAGCGTGAGAATGGAAGCTATAACGATGTTGTTAAAGGTCAGGTAGAAGCACTCTTCGAACTTTCACCCGAAGATTTCGGTAAGGTTGTTATTGCCTACGAGCCAGTTTGGGCAATTGGTACTGGAAAGACAGCTACAGCAGAACAGGCACAGGATATGCACGCCCATATCCGCAAGGTGATTGAGGATAAATATGGCAAGGAAGTAGCCGACAACACCAGCATCCTTTATGGTGGTAGCTGCAAGCCTTCAAATGCTAAGGAACTTTTCGCAAAGCCCGATGTAGATGGTGGCCTTATCGGTGGAGCTGCTCTTCAGGCTGATTCCTTCCTTGGTATTATCGATGCATTCTAATCACCCCTTCAATTAATTATCAATTGAAATTAAAGAAATTATTTATCTCTGGAATATTAGTCGCAGTTATAAGCTCGCCGCTTATGACTGCGGCTCAAACTGCTTCAGTTGAGACCGAGCCTCAGCTTAACGCTATAGAAAGAATCGTTAACGATTCGATAGGCGATGTGGTGGTGGATATTCCAGAAGATATAATGAATCTTCTTGTCACTCCTCCGGCTGCCCCACAAAGAAATGTGACTACTCGGCGTCACACCACTCTTAGACCCGGCATTAACAGAATAAAAGGATATAGAGTCCAGGTATTTGCAGATGGTCGCAATCAAAACACCTTGGAGTCAAGAGTGAAGATGCGTGCGAATGCTATTTCTGCACGTTTCCCGAAATATCGGGGCCAGATTTATACTTTCTCTAATTCTCCCAACTGGTATTGTCGAGTTGGAAATTTCCAGACTCAGCAGGAAGCTCAAGCAGCTCTTGCAGAACTTAAAAGAGCCTTCCCTGCTTTTGCCGGAGAGATGAGAATTGTGAACAGTCAGATTGTAGTAATAATGTAATATTATTAACATGGGAAGAGCAAGCAAAAATGATGAGAAGCTTGTGGAAGAAATTGCATCTCACTATGAAGCAATTCTTCGTTTAATAGGGGAGGATCCAGAGCGTGAGGGACTGAAGAAGACACCTATTCGCGCTGCAAAAGCTCTGCTTGACATCACTTCAGGATATCATTCCGACCCTCTTTCTATTGCGCGACAAGCTGTATTTGAACATGCCGGCTCACAGATGGTGATTGTAAAGGATATAGAGTTTTACAGCACTTGCGAACACCACATACTTCCTTTTTTCGGTAAGATTTCTATTGGTTATATTCCGGATGGCAAGATAATAGGACTTTCAAAGCTTGCACGCATTGTTGACAATTTTGCTCGACGTTTGCAGGTTCAGGAGAGATTAACGGCTCAGGTATGTAACCTTTTGGCGGAGGCTTTACCGACAAGGGGAGTAATAGTTGCTTGCGAGGGTGAACATCTTTGCATGAAGATGCGAGGTGTGGAAAAGCAAGAGTCTGCAACTGTCACTTTTGAATATTGCGGTGAATTTGCTGACGATCCTTCTCTTCGACAAGAATTTATGAGATTAATTTCAAAATAAGGTATAACCATAAAAAAGATGCGAAAATTATTTTCGCATTTTTTTTTATGGTTATATCAGAGTTATTACTGATAGATTCCTTCCTGCCTTTTCTCCTTCTCGCCTGTAGCTTTGAAATAATGGTTCCCCAAATCTGTTAATTGAAGAAAATGTGCAAAAATTAGAGAGCTGAATGTTTTCCTCTTTTATTCCACGCCGCAAGCATCGTTCCTTATTTATTCCCTGCAAGTCAAGATGCGGTTTATTTTCTCTTCCATTGGGATAGTTCACATAAGTTTGAAAGCCCTTATCAATAAACATATCAGCCAAATCTTGGCTCACCTCATATTTTTCGACGCTTATTGAAGGCCCAAATACCACAATCATTGACTCTGGTGAACCGCCGTTCTTTTCTAAGATATCAATAGTATTGTCTATTATTCCCCCTAATGTTCCCTTCCAACCAGCATGTATGGCCGCAGCAGCTTTAATATCGGGCGCATATAGGAGAATGGGTACGCAATCAGCTGTCCTCACTCCAATCGGGAGATGTGGTGTGAAAGTGATTAAAGCATCAGTTTCCGGAAATGATTCCGATCTACTTTTAGCTATTTCCACATTTAAGGAATGAGTCTGAACCGGAGTCACAACTTCCTCCTCATATAATTGGTTAACTTGTGCAAAATCAGAGGTTAGAGGCGACAATACTTTCATTTCAGCACCGTTACAGGTAAATAAGCTCTCGCAATTTATTATTCTATTGTCCATGAATCATAAATAAAAGGTTGCGAATAAATTCGCAACCTAATAAAAAGCATTCAATTATAGGATCAGAATTTGTTTACTTGATATTTATCCCAGCCATCTTTGAGATAAGCAATTGCCTGTTCAGCAGCAGCTACGCCGGCATTAAAGTTTGCCTCCGCGGTCTGTGCTCCCATCTTTTTGGGAGTGAAGAATACGCGAGCAGCAAATTTCTTCTCAAACTCTTCAGCATTGTCGGGTTTGATATCTGAAACGTAACGAAGATCGGGACGCTCTTCAAGAGCCTTAATGAGTCCGGCCTCATCAATCACCTCCTTACGCGCAGTGTTGATAAGAACACCATTCTGAGGCATCTTCATAACGAGGTCATAACCTATCGAACCGCGCGTTTCAGCAGTGGCGGGGATATGAAGAGAAACGAAATCATTTTCAGAGAAGAGACGCTCCACATCGTGAATGGGTTTTACGCCATCGGCCTCCATTACTACATCATCTACAAATTTGTCGAGAGCCTCAATTTTCATATCAAAGCCCTTTGCAATTCTGGCCACATTACGTCCCACCTGACCATAAGCATATATACCAAGCGACTTGCCACGAAGTTCTGTGCCTGATTTTCCGTTATATTGGTTGCGACACATCATAACGATCATACCGAAAACAAGCTCAGCCACGGCATTAGAGTTTTGCCCCGGGGTGTTCATGACGCATATTTTACGTTCAGAAGCAGCTTCGAGGTCAATATTGTCGTAACCAGCTCCGGCACGCACGATAACTTTCAGGTCGCCTTTAGCAGCATCCATAATGGCCGCATCCACTTTGTCGCTACGAACGATAAGTCCGTTAGTTCCGGCCATGGCAGCAAGGAAATCCTCGCGTGTGCCTCCTTCAACAAGTTCAAGATCATTGCCGGAAGCATTTACAGTCTGTTCGATAGCCTTGACAGCAGCCGGAGCGAAAGGCTTTTCAGTGAAAACTAATATTTTCATATTTGCTATTTAATGAGAAAGATTATATCCTTGAGCTATAAAAGTTGCAGGATATAATCTTTCAATTAATTTACATATTAATGTTTAGCTTCGAATTCTTTCATTGCATCAACAAGCACTTTCACGCTTTCGATGGGAAGAGCATTGTAGAGAGAAGCACGGAAACCACCAACAGAGCGATGACCTTTGATGCCCACGATTCCTTTAGAAGTAGCAAACTCCATGAAGTCTTTTTCGAGCTCTGCATAGTCGGGTTTCATAACGAAGCAAACATTCATAATAGAACGGTCTTCTTCAGCTACGGTTCCAACAAACATCTTGCTTGAGTCGATTGCCTCATAGAGAAGAGCTGCTTTTTCGAGGTCTTTCTGCTCCATTGCTTTTACACCGCCTTGTTCCTTATAATAACGAAGAGTCTGAAGGGCAGAGAAGATTGGAAGCACAGGAGGAGTATTAAACATCGAACCTTTCTTGATGTGAGTGCGATAGTCGAGCATAGTTGGGATCGGACGGCTCACATGACCAAGGAGAGATTCCTTAACAATCACGATAGTAACGCCTGAGGGAGCGAGATTCTTCTGAGCGCCAGCGTAAATGATACCATATTTTGTTGGATCAAATTCACGTGAGAAAATATCAGATGACATATCGCAAACCACAGGAACAGGAGAGTCGAAATCATGACGAATCTCAGTTCCATAGATGGTATTGTTGGAAGTGAAATGGAAATAATCCACATCAGAAGGAATCGTAAAATCCTTGGGAATATAGTTGAACTTTGTGTCCTCAGATGAAGCGATCACTTCAACTTCACCAAAAATGCGAGCCTCTTTGATAGCATTAGTGGCCCAAGTACCGGTGTTGATGTAAGCAGCTTTCTTTTCAAGAATATTGAAAGGCACCATGCAGAACTGCAAAGATGCACCGCCACCGAGGAAAAGCACATGATAGTCTTCGGGGAGTTGAAGAAGTTCTTTGGTCAAGGCCTGAGCTTCATCGACAACAGCCTGAAATTCCTTGCTACGGTGTGAAACCTCAAGCACGGAAAGACCGGTATCAGCAAAGTTTAAAACTGCATCAGCAGTTTTCTGAATTGTGTAAGGGCTCAGGATGCTTGGCCCTGCATAGAAGTTATGTTTCTTCATGACTTTAAATAGTTTTTTATAGTTTTTTTATTTTTCATGGTCAGATTCCTTAGGCAACAGGATTAAATAATATGAATCAAAAGGCGTTCTGCCATTTTCAAGAGCAAATATAATGGTAAAAAATGAGACTGCAAAGAAAAATCAATAACTTTTCAGTCTTTAAATTCATAAAATTGTTAGGAATAAATTGGAAGGTGCATTAAAGTAAATAATACGACAAAAAAAGCGGAAATTGCGTTAAAGGCAGTTTCCGCTTGATACATTTTTAAATAGTTTTTACTTTGTGGGCATATCCAGATATGGGTTATATTTTCCCCAATCAGATATTGGAGGCATGATTCCCAAGTCTATCACCTCATCACGCAGTTCGCAAAGATGCTTATAGCTTTCTTCCAGTTCTTTCTGTTCCTCGGGAGTTCCCTCGACAGGACGGAATGTAACTCCATCCTTAGTGATGGTTGTTTCCATTGCCATCATGATATGCTTAAACTTCTCATCATTAACATATACACCTGCGGGCCATCTGAAAGCCGGTCCTCCCATAGCGGCGGCAATCATTTCAATCGAAAGATAGGCCGGGCTTTGGAATGAACTTCTTCCTCTTAGGTCAATTATGTTCTTGCCACCCTGAACCACTCTTAGTTTAAGATCTTCCCAATCTTTTTCAGGAATCACGTTCTCTTCTATCAATTGTTTGAGGGGTCGTCCGTTAACAATAGTTGTGGATTTAAACACAGCCATTTGTTCGCCATGACCGCCATAGGTACGAGCATTCACCACTTGATCGGGAGCAATTTTGAAATATTTTGCCAATTCATTGCGGAGTCGGGTGCTGTCGAGAGCCGCAAGAGTTGTCACACATGAGGGTTTGACTCCTGAGTAGAGAAGCGTTACGAGACCTGTAATATCGGCAGGATTGAAGATTACAACGATATGTTTAACATCCGGACAATACTTCCTCACATTCTTACCAAAATCTTCAGCGATTTGGGCATTGCCTTTAAGGAGGTCCTCACGCGTCATACCGGCTTTACGCGGGGCACCGCCTGAGGAAACAATATATTTTGCTCCGGAGAAGGCTGTTTCAATATCATCAGTATAAGTTATATTCATCCCTTCGAAGCCGCATTGCAGGAGTTCTTCAGCCACCCCTTCAAGTCCTTTAGCGTATGGGTCGTAGAGACAAATATTCGGGGTTAGATGCATCATTATGGCTGTTTGGGCCATATTGGAGCCAATCATGCCGGCAGCTCCGACAATAAGAAGTTTTTCATCAGTTATAAATTCCATCTTTCTATAAATTTAATGTGTGATATTACACAATTTGGAATGTGTGATATTACACCTTGATTTTTTTATAACTATAATAGAGGATAGGGGGTAAAAGTTCGGAATAAAATTGTTAAATTTGCTAAAAATAAAGAATCTGAATATAAAAGGTGGCTACAAAGACAAAAACAGTATGGTTTTGCAATCAATGCGGTTATGAGAGTGCAAAATGGCTTGGCAAATGCCCCGGTTGTGGGGAGTGGAACACATTTGTTGAAGAGAAAGTGACCGTAACAAAGGGAAAGACGGTAAAAAAGGGTCTTGTAAAGAGCCAGAAGCCAGTGCGTCTCTCTGATATAGAAATAAAAGAGGAGGCAAGAATGCGAATGCCTTCAGGCGAACTAAACCGAGTCTTAGGAGGCGGTTTGGTGGCAGGTTCGTTAACTTTGATTGGAGGAGAGCCCGGCATAGGAAAATCCACTTTATTACTTCAGAATATCCTCTCCATACGCAACCGCCGAATTTTATACGTTTCGGGTGAAGAGAGTGCCACTCAGTTGAAATTGCGTGCCGACCGTTTGGGCAAGATTTCAGATGACACCTATATATTATGCGAAACAAATCTGGATAACATATTCACTCAGATAGAGAATGTGGACCCCCAACTTGTGGTGGTTGATTCGATTCAGACAATTTGTTCTGCGGAAATTGAGTCGGCAGCCGGTTCGGTGTCCCAGGTGAGAGAATGTGCGGCAGCTCTTTTGCGATATGCAAAAGAATCAGGAGTTCCTGTTATCCTTGTTGGCCATATTAATAAGGATGGAGCCATAGCTGGTCCGAAAGTTCTTGAACATATTGTTGACACTGTTTTGCAATTTGAGGGCGACCGACAGTATCTTTATCGTATTCTCAGGGGAATTAAAAATCGTTTTGGCTCCACAAATGAGATTGGCATCTATGAGATGGTGCAAAGAGGTCTTAAAGAGGTGAAAAATCCATCAGAGATGTTACTGTCGGAAAATCGTGATGAAGAGATGAGCGGAATTTCGATTGGAGTCACAGTTGAAGGGATCCGACCCTTCATGGTTGAGGTGCAGGCTCTTGTTTCATCTGCGGCCTATGGAACCCCGCAACGTTCTGTTACAGGTTTTGACCAGCGTAGGCTCAATATGCTTTTGGCTGTGTTAGAGAAGAGGGCACGATTCAAACTCTCGCAAAAGGATGTCTTCCTCAATATAGCTGGTGGACTTAAGGTTGTGGATCCCGCTATTGATATGGCGGTTATTGCAGCCATAATGTCATCTAATTTTGATATTTCCATTCCAAGGAACACTGTTTTTGCCGGTGAGGTCGGTCTCTCCGGAGAGATACGGACTGTGACAAGAATAGAGCAAAGAGTAGCAGAGGCTCAGAAACTCGGATTTGAAACTATATTCATTCCTAAAGGGAATCTTAAAGGGATAAAAGATACATTTACGATAAAAATAATAGAGGTTGGGAAGGTTGAAGAGGTGTTCCAGCATATTTTTCAATAATACCCTGACTGAATATAGATAAAGGAATAATAATGGATAAGATAATAGACTATAAAAAAGTAGATATCGAACGCGCAGATCGGCTCGTGATGAAGAATGTCACTTTCAGCATAGATAAAGGTGAATTCTGTTATTTAGTGGGTCGGGTTGGTAGTGGCAAAAGTTCGTTGATGAAAACAATGTATGCCGATGTTCCCATCTCAAATGGAGAGAAGGCTGAGGTGCTTGGCTTCAATTTACTTGAAATAAAGAAGCGTCAGATTCCCTTTCTGCGCCGTCAGATAGGGATAGTGTTTCAGGATTTTCAGTTATTACAAGACAGATCGGCAATGTCAAATCTCCGATTTGTGTTGGAAGCCACAGGCTGGAAAAATAAGACGGATATAGAAGAAAGGATAGAGGAGGTGCTGAAATCGGTTGGGATGGAAAATAAAGCTTATAAGATGCCCCACGAGCTTTCGGGAGGAGAGCAGCAAAGAATTGTGATAGCCCGGGCACTTCTCAACAAGCCGGAATTGATTCTTGCTGATGAGCCGACGGGAAATCTTGATCCACAAACCGGTTATCAGATAATCTCCCTGCTTCATAGGCTTTCTGAAGAGGGGACAGCAGTTGTCATGGCCACACACAACATGCAAATGGTGGAGGATTTTCCGTCGCGTGTTCTGAGATGTTCGGAAAAAGAGCTTATTTCATAGTTTTTTTCAATAAAAATTTTTTTAGATATTTTAAAATATATATCTTTGCGTATCATTAAATAAATATAGAATTTTCAGAACGCTAAATCTATATCATAAACACTGTTTGTAATGGCAGAAAAAAAAGAAACTTTGTTCGACATGTTCTCACCTGTTTCCAATGAAGAATGGAAGGCAAAGATCACTGTCGATCTGAAGGGCGCCGATTTCGATAAGAAATTGGTATGGCGCACCAATGAAGGCTTTAATGTGCAGCCTTATTATCGCAGAGAAGATATTGAAGGGCTTCCTGCAATCGAAACTCTACCGGGCGAATTTCCCTATCTTCGTGGCACTCGTGACAACAACGACTGGCTCATCCGTCAGCGTGTTCAAGGCAAGACAGCTGAGGAGATGAACACCCATGCGCGTCATATTCTTGACAGAGGTGTGGAGTCGATTGGTATTGTGCTTCGTGGAGAAGTAGGAGTTGAGGATCTCTCAGCAATTCTAAAAGATGTTGACCTCAAGAAAGTTGAGGTAAATATAGAATGCTGCCCCGGGAAAGCAGTGGCAGTGGCAGAGGAATTGGTAAAGATTGTAAAAGAGGCCGGAGCGGAGAATGAGTTCCGTGGAGCCATCGATTATAATCCTTTCCGTCGTCTTCTCAAGCACGGTCTTCCTTTCCCTAAGGATGCAGTGAAAGAAGGTCTGGCTCTTTATGAGGCAGTAAAAGAAATAAAGGGTATCCGTTGCTTTGCCGTGGATAGCTATATGTTCAATAACTGCGGAGCATACATTACTCAGGAATTAGGATATGCTCTTGCATGGGGAGCTGAGTGGCTCACCCTTATGACAGAGGCCGGAATGAAGGTTGATGAAGTAGCCGACCGTATTAAATTTAATATGGGCATATCTTCCAACTATTTCATGGAGCTTGCCAAATTCCGTGCAGGCCGTATGTTGTGGGCTGAAATCGTAAAGGCATATAATCCTGAAAGCGACAACGCTTGCAAAATGATGGTTCACGCTGTGACCAGCATGTTCAACATGACCCTTTTCGATTCTCACGTGAACTTGCTCCGCACCATGACTGAAACCATGAGTGCAGCTCTGGCTGGGGTTGATTCAATAGAGACATTGGCATTTGATGAATGTTACACCACTCCGGATGAGTTCAGCGAGCGAATTGCACGCAATCAGCAGGTTCTTCTCCGTGAGGAATCTCATCTCAATAAGGTTGTTGACCCTGCCGGAGGTTCCTATTATATAGAAACCTTAACTGCTTCTATTGCTGCTCAAGCATGGAAGGTGTTTAATGAAATCGAGGATAAGGGTGGATTTGAAGCAATGCTTAAGAGTGGTGAACTCCAGGCGAAGGTAAACGAGAGTGGAGTTAAACGTCATGTTGACGTGGCACGCCGCAAAGAGATTCTTCTCGGTACAAACCAGTATCCCAACTTTAACGAGAACGCACTTGACAAGGCCAAAGAGGAGGCTCATAAATGTGGCTGTGGTTGCGGAACGGATGTAGCGGATGGAGCTGTTGAATATCTCAACAACGACAGGGCTGCAAGCCAGTTTGAACAGATTCGCCTCGACACTGAGCGTGCGGCAAATCGTCCGAAAGTATTCATGCTCACAATAGGCAACCTTGCAATGCGTCTTGCACGCGCACAGTTCTCAGCCAACTTCTTTGGATGTGCAGGATATGAAATAATTGATAATATAGGTTTCAATACTGTAAAAGAGGGTGTTGATGCAGCAATAGAAAAGGGGGCAGACGTAGTGGTTCTCTGTTCAAGCGACGATGAATATGCACAATATGCACCCGAGGCCTTTAAGGAACTTGATGGCCGCGCCCTCTTTGTAGTTGCCGGTGCTCCTGCATGTATGGAAGAGCTTAAGGCACAAGGAATAGAGAATTTCATTCATGTAAG